>CAIPFK010000001.1 GCA_903864315.1 uncultured Burkholderiales bacterium
AGCCAGAAAACGCCCCATTTTTACCACCATAAAGTGCCGTGACTTTAAAGTTACTGTACGCACTGGCAAAGGCCACTGTGGTCGTGCCTTTACCGCCATAGATGGTGTCATTGGCTCCGCCAAAAATAATATCGTTGCCCCCACCCGCGGTGATGGTGGCATTGGCCACCGGGTCCACAGCGATCACATTGGCGTCACTGGAGAGGGTGACAGCACTGGAGGTCAAGTTCTGCACTGTGTAAGAACTGGTCCCAGAACCAAAGGTCAAGTACTGAACACTGGCATTGATGGTCTGTGTGCCCGAGTTGCCCACATTGTCTACCAATGTTAGGCCCTGAGGGGTGGTGCCACTGACAATGGGCGTGATCAAGTAATTGGAATATTGACCCGTCAATGCAGGGGTGTTGGCCGCTGTGACGGACAAAGAAGTGGCAGGCATAGTGAGGAGCGGTTAGGGTTAGAGATGAATCAACATTCGTTCAAGTCATCTTATCAGAATAGCTCTTGGAGTCCATGCCTGCACTGTGACCTAGGTCATATGAATGCGGCCCCAAAAACAACCCTGTGGGCAGTCCTCCAGAGCCAGAGACACAATTCGGTCAAGCGCATGGTAATGAACAGTAATTCACCGTAATCAGCTCTGAACCGTGAGGAGAAACGTTGTTTTTCCCACCTCGACTAGAAAAGGATGCCTTTTAGGTTGAAAGACAAACACCCGACCTTGGATTGCAAGGCGCGGTCCTGGGAGCCCTGAGGAGTGGTGTCCATCTCAACACCAAAGGCCCTAGCCCAAATCGACATTTTTCAAATAAGCAGCCATCTCGGTTTTTTCAATTCGCCCGCTCGCATCAATGAACCAGTGCTCGCTGCTTTTCATCGGTTTGCCGCTGAGCCTGGAAGTCATCCACTGGGCGGTATACGCCCCAGGATTGGGGCCCAAATTGGCGCTGGGCACATTGCCCACCGAATGCCTGGAGTCTTGGTAGACCATCAGTTGCTTGGGGCCGGCCAGTGTCTTCATCAATCGCTCGGTATGGATCATGGGACTGAGCTCGTCGGAGCCACCTGCCACACAAAGATAAGGCACCTTCAATTTGTCAGCGTGCCCCACCCAGGTGAGGGTTTGCCTGAACTGGTCAAACTCCTTTTCGTCGGTCATGCCCGACATGTACATGAATCGCATCTTGAAGGTCGGGCATGCTTCTTCAAAGATGGTGTGGCAGCCAGGCTCCAAACAAGTTGACCCAACGGCCACTGCTTTGATGCGGGGCTCATAAGAAGCCGCGATGGTGGCAAAAAATGACCCAAAAGACGAGCCCGTCATGCCCACGCGCTCAATGTCAACCTCGGGCTGCTGAGCCAGCCACGCCAAGGCGGCCGTCCCCGTCTCCTTCCAAGCCTGCATGCTCACATGAACACCCATCACGGCGTTTTCGTACTGCCCAGGACCTTCGAGCACCAAGACAGCGACGCCACGCTCCAAGTAGCGGTCACCATGAAGTGCAACCCCGGTCTCTTTGAACCCATCCATGCCGGGAATGGCCACAATGCAAGGCACTTTGCCCATCGAGGTGTTCTTTGGCAGGTGAAACCAGCCAGCCAACTTTTGGCCATTGGGCAAAGGCACCCAAGCCGCGACCACTTTGTGATCGGCGTATTGGGCAAACTTTAAATAGCAAGCTCGTTTGCGCTCATTGTTTCTGCGATTGTGTTCGCTATTGGTCTCAAAAGTCCACTGCGAGGCGGCCCAGTGCACCGCTGCGATGTAGTAATGCTGACGCGCTGCAATCAAGTCACCCTCTTGTTCACTCTCTTTGGCCAAATTCTCGCGGCGTTTGGCCTGTGCTTCAAAGGCCGGCGTGATATCGGCGTATTTGGCCACACGAGCACGAATGGCTGCAAAGTCCGCATTGGCCTCAACGCCACAAGCTGCGTTGTAGATCAGTGAACGAGGCTGATCCCAGTCGACACCATTGGCGCGAATGACGTTGTCAAGCACCCAGCGTTGTTCAACCCAGCGCCGCGTCATGGGGCCATCATGCTTGGCGCCAGACCCATGAGTTGACGCATTGGGCAAGCCTAGCCCAGGAGTCGCCTTGTCACTGGCTTGTGCCATGGCCACATTGGACGCAGCGCCAACACCCGCAGCGGAGGCGAACATGGTGGCGGATTTTAGAAAGTTTCTGCGCTCAGTACCGTCTTGAGTTGAAAACAGCAAATTGTCGTGACTCATGGAATATTCCTGGTTGAAGGGTCATGTAATGATGTTGATACTGTCGACCATCAGCATCAAACTGGCGATAGTAAAATCCCTTACTTCGCAGGTTAACCCTAGGCATCCATCATGATGAGGTTGGGACTTCAGCAGACAAGTCAATTGAAAGACCATGGCATCAGACGATGGGTGCTTGTTCTTGGCGCGTGTGCGGCAACTCTTCTCACGTCTGCCTCCATGGCTTATGAAAACTTGGCCTCTAAGCAAAGATACACCGAGGCTCTCAATTGCACCAGCTCCCGCTTGGTCAACAACGCCAACCAGGCCCACCAAAGCTTGCTTGAAGCCGCGGCACTCGATAAAAGCAAAAAATCCTTGGTCGGCCCAGATCCAAATTCCGAAAAGTATTTAGCCCAGGCCTCGCTGGCGTTGGAAGCCAACTCCAGCGCCAACAACCCCAATTACCAGTGCTATCAAACCGTGCTTTCTTTATTGTCGTGCTACCACTTGGACAATTGCCATTGATGAAGCACTCTGTCAGTCTGCCCCAGCAGCAAGGGCGTAGACGTCAATCACTTGGACAACAAGTGTTGGGCATTGGAATACCGAATTTGCTCGACCACTTGTGCACCCAATCCCAGCCCGCTCAATGCCTGGGCCTGGGTGTCCATGGGCACATAGGGGTAGTCGCTGCCGTAGAGAACCTGAGAACTGGGCACGAGTTTTAGCAAGGCGGCCATGGACGCTGGGTGGGTTGCATTGGCCGTGTCGTAATACAAGCGCTTGAATTCCGCCTCAATGCCATTGGGCGCAATTTGGGCGATATTCTTGGCCGTCCCTTGAAAGAAATTGATACGACCCGCCAGCATGGGAATGGTGCCCCCCGCGTGTGAGAAGATCCATTTGATATCGCGAAATTTGGCAAAACTGCCCGAGAGCAGCAAATTCAATACCGCGCGCGTCGTGTCGTGGGGCACTTCGATCACGGCCGGATAGGTGCCGATTGCAAGACGTCCACAACAGGCCGCGGCCAAGGGATGAAAATAGACCACGGCTTTTCTGCGGTTGAGCTCGGCAAATATCGGGGCAAAATCAGGGTGGCCTGGCCACTTGTCTCCGTAGTTCGTTTGCAGACCCACCCCATCGGCACCCAGCACATCAAAGACGTAATCGATTTCTTTTAACGTACTGGGCACATCAAGCATGGTCAAGGCCGCAAAAAGTCCCAAGCGAGCTCGGTGCTCTTTGACCATGCGTGCGCCATAGTCGTTGACCAATTTCACCATCCCATTGATCTCTGGAATAGCCAAATCAAACCATACGCCAGGCGTAGACGCCAAGGACAAGATCGCCTTGCTCACCCCTGCTTGGTCCATATTCTTGAAAGCCGACTCCATGGTCCACGTTTCAACTTGCGGGAAATGGGGTATGTTGCGTTTGTTCTCATAGTCCATCCAAGCCTTCAAATATTCGGGCGGATAAAAATGGTGGTGTGTATCGATCAAGGGGCCAGGGCTTGTTTGTGCAAAACTTGGCGCACTGCCCATGCCGCCCAGTGCGCCCAATATCGCTCCAGCAGCTCCAACGGCGCCCGTCGCCTTGGCGGCTGTTGCCAAGAGCGTTCGACGACTCGGCATCGAGCACTCGCCGTTTTGAACGATCAAGGCCTGTGCTTGACATTGGCCACAACCCTGCATGCCATGCAAGCAGTGCATGGGGGACAATTTTTTGTACATGAAAAACCTCCAATCAAATTAAAGTCATCATCGATCCCGCTGAAAGTCAATCTTGCGCACGACATCGAGCCACTGGGTTTTCTCAAAACTCAGCAACTTGGCGAAATCTTCTGGAGAACTCACCTGGGCATCAATTCCACTGGAGAGCATCGCGTCTTGAACGGTTTTTGAAAGACTGGACTGCAAAATGGATTGCGAAATTTTTTGCACAATCTCGGAATTCATATGGGCTGGCCCAATCAAGCCGTACCACGTTGAGATCACCACACCTGGGAGGCCTTCTTCAGCCAAAGCGGGCACATCGGGCATGAGGGATGAGCGCGCCTTGGTTGCCAAACCCAAGGCCCGCAGGTGATCGGCCTTGATGTGCTGTATGACCGCTGGCGGGGTTGAAAACGTCAACTGAACGCGAGCCGCCAACAAGTCCACCAGCGCTGGCCCACTGCCTTTGTAAGGAATGTGCGTGGCTTTGATGCCTGCTTGGGAGAGAAACACCTCCATGGCCAAGTGCGTGAGGCCACCGCTGCCGCCCGAGGAATAACTGAGCTCATTGGGGTGAGATTTGGCGTAGGCGATCAAGTCGTGGGTATTTTTAAAAGCCGAGTTGCTGTTGACCACGATCACCAAGGGGGTGGATGCCAAGAGGGAAATCGGGGTGAAATCTTTGCTCGCGTCAAAGGCGAATTTTTGCGTCAAAATTCCATCAATGAATTGCGAGACACTGATAAATCCCAGGGTGTAACCGTCAGCAGGAGAAGCTGCAATGATGTCCAAGCCTATCATGCCCGATCCACCCGATCGATTGTCCACAATCACGGATTGATGCAAAGCCTCGCTGGCGATGAGGGCAAATTTTCTAGCGGTAAAGTCTGTGCCAGCACCAGGTGCTGTGGGCACCACCCAACGGATCGGTTTGCTCGGATAGTCCAAGGCTTGGGCGCAATTGAAGACCACCCAGACCAAGGGCAGCACCAATAATGCACAGGCACGTCTGATACCGCAGAGTTTGAATGACCAACGAAGCACCAGAGAGACAAGGGTGAGAAGCGAATTCCAAAATGCCTGAGCTCGATCAAGTTCAAATGCAGGGTTTTGAGGTGAGGTATTCAATGGCAACCCCGTATGAAGATGGCTGGAAGCTTGAGGGATTTCAAAAAAGAGTTGTGCATCAGTCGACTTTGATGTTATTTTTTTGAACCAAGCCCACCCACTTGCCAATTTCATCCTTGAGGAATTGCTGCTGCTCGTTGATGGGGACATTGATCATGCGCCCTCCATCTTTCTCAACTTGCGCCATGAACTCAGAGTCCTTGTTGATCGCGATGAGTGCCTGGCGCAATTTGTTGACGGTGGCGGGTGGGGTGTTGTTCGGTGCAAAGACGCCAAACCAACTCTCGCCCGTGAATTTGGTGATGCCAGTCTCGTTGATGGTCGGCACCAAGGGCAACAGTGGGGATCTCTCTTGAGCCGACAAGGCGAGGCCCTTTAACTTGCCGTTGAGGATAAATTGCTTGGAAGCCGACATGTTGTCAAACATCACATCGACCCGGCCAGCCATCATTTCTTGGTATCCCTGAGCGGCCCCTTTGAAGGGGACGTGGATGGTCTGAATGCCCAATGCGTTGAGCAAAATCTCACCCCAGACGTGCTGAAGTGTCCCGATACCCGCCGAACCAAAGGTGATGGGCTTGTTTTGCTCTTTGGCAAATCTGACAAACTCCGCGAGTGAATTGACGGGCATGTCAGGACGGGTGAGAAAGACAAAAGAATAACCTGAAATATAGCCAATGGGCACAAAATCCCGATCTGGCTCGTAGCTCAAGTTTTTAATCAAGGCCTTGTTCATCACCATGTTGAACAAGCCACCAATCATGAGCGTGTAGCCATCTGGAGCGGAATTTGCAACAAATTCCGTCCCAATCAAAGAGCCCGCTCCACTTTTATTTTCCACAACCGTGGATACTTTGAACTGCTCTGAAATCTTCTGTGCGATTCGGCGACCAATCAAATCGGTCCCCCCACCGGCGGCTTGGGGAACAATGATCTTGATCGGATGATTGGGAAAGTCGTTGCCAGGGGATTGCGCAAACACCAACCCTGAGCCCATCAACGACAGGAGTCCGATCGTGAGCATTGAAGTCCATCTTAAAACCAAGGGGTGAATCGACAGGTTTGTCATGGGGTCTCCATTCGGTCAATGAGTGCTGCAAAGAAAATTCCCAAAAGCAAGGCAAGATCAATTGCAAAGACAAACCTATCCTAATGACAATTGAGTCCACCATATTCGGTATTTGTCTTCTACATGATTTGCACTATTTATGTTAAACGGGTCTACTTGCCGTCTTGCTTGTGATTGTTTTGAAAAGGTTCGCACAAAACACTTGACCCCCTGCTCACCCCCCTACCCCTACCCCTACCCCCATCCTGCCGCACACGCAGTGGTCCAGAGGACAACCCCACTGAAGTTGATCTGGACACACCCTGACACATTCCACAACCCTATGGAGGGTCTCTAGATTGGAAAGCAAGCGCGGCACCAATTCATGCGGCCAGACTTCAAAAAGTCCAATCCCGAGCAGGCTACCAAGCCATGAATCCATGGCAAGCAGCACTTGCCCTGAAAATGAAGCGTTGGGTCTTCTGTTTTTACGTTTCTGAAGGGCCCCATCGGCGGCCCGCTCGGGCTGTGCCGGGCTCAAACCCCAAGCGGCCCAAAGCGTTTGTCAGCTAAAATATCGACATCCCATTGCCTCATTTTCAATCTCGGTATAAAACCATGTCTATTTCCCAAGAAGTCAACGCAACCCTTTGTCAAACCGGCCCCAACACCAGCATGGGTCGCTTATTCAGACGGTATTGGATTCCACTTTTGATTTCAAGCGAATTGCCTGACAACGATGGCGCCCCACTTCGGGTCACCGTGTTGTCGGAAAAATTACTGGCATTTAGAAACACCGACGGCACGGTTGGCTTGATTGATGAATTTTGCGCTCACCGAGGAGTCTCTTTGTGGTTTGGCCGCAATGAAGAACATGGGATTCGTTGCCCTTACCATGGGTGGAAATACGACGTCAACGGCCAATGCGTGGATGTCCCGTCAGAGGACCAAGACAGCGGTTACGCCAAGCGCATCCAACTCACCTCCTACCCCTGCGTTGAGCAAGGCGGTGTGATTTGGGCCTACATGGGCAAGCCCAGCGAACAACCCCCACTGCCGAAATTCGAATGGAATTTGGTGCCCAGCGAAAACCGCTACGTCTCCAAAAGGCTGCAAGAGTGCAATTACATGCAAGCCATGGAAGGCGGCATTGATTCGAGTCACGTGTCCTTTTTACACAGCGGCGAGCTTCACACCGACCCACTGCACAAGGGCACCAAAGGCGCCAAATTTCAAGGCGACAAAAAACCCTATTTCGAAGTTCAAGAGTCCAATGGTGGACTGCTCATCGGTGCCAGAAGGAACGCCGAGCCGGGTTTTTATTACTGGCGAATCTCGCAATGGATCATGCCCTGGTACACCATGATTCCACCCTATGGTGAGAACGCGCTCAATGGCCACGCCTTTGTTCCCATCGATGATGAAAACTGCTGGGTTTGGAGCATGACTTACAAGCCGGCGGCCGCCTTGAGCGAAAAAGAAATTCACTCCATGGACAACGGTGAAGGCATGTACGCTGAACTGATCCCGGGCACCTATCTACCAGCCGCCAACAAGCGCAATGATTATTTGATCAATCGTGATTTGCAAAAGACGGGGCGTTACTACAGTGGCGTGAAAGGCATTGGCATGCAAGATGCGTCTCTCCAAGAGAGCATGGGCCCACTGCAAGACCGAAGCGTTGAGAATTTGGTCTCGACTGACAACGCCATCATCATGGCACGCAACCGCTTGCTCAAGGCCGCCAAGAATTTAGACAATGGTGTGGCACCTGCGGGACTGGATCAAGACTCGCATTTTGTGAGATCTGCCTCGGTCGAGTTGCCTGTGGGGGTGCCATTCAAAGAGGCTGCTGCAGAAAACTTAAAGGCCAACATCGGCAAATCACACGTTTCAAAAATTTCAGTTTAAGTGAGTCGGTGTATGAAAATTTATTGGCTTTTTATTGCCGGTCTGTCGGCGCTCTTGAACGCGTCCTTTGTATTTTCACAAACGCCTCCCTTGGCCGCCAGTGCCACCAATGCCACCAGCCCTCTTTTGTTCATTGTGCCGTCCTCTGCCGGTACGACTGGGGACCAGTTGGCACGCTTGATTGGCGCCAAGATCACACAACGCATGGGCTCTCCAGTCATGGTGGACAACCGTTTGGGAGCGGGTGGTCTGATCGGCATCGATTTTGTGGCCAAGGCGCCTGCAGACGGTAAAACTTTTCTATTCTCAGCAACCGCGTTCAGCACGCTGGCGGCGTTGAGAAACGATCTGCCCTACGATCCCATCAAAAATTTCTCACCTGTCATTTTGCTGGGAACCAGCCCCTTGGTGTTTGCAGTGACCAACTCCATGCCCGCTCAAAACATGAAAGAGTTCATCGACTATGTGGGCAAACAACGTCCCAACTCTGTCAACTATGCCTCACCAGGCGTCGGTAGCGTTCACCACTTGACCACGGAGATGTTTTTGCAACACACCGGTTTGCAAATGATCCACGTGCCCTACAAAGCCACCGCCAACTCCTTGACCGATATCGTGGCCGGGCATGTTCAATCGGGTTTTGTCGTGCTGCAAACTGCTGCACCCTTGGTGCAAAACGGGAAAATGCGCATCTTGGCTGTGATGGGAACCAACCGTTCGCCTCAGTTTCCAGCATCGCCCACTTTCATTGAGTCAGGCTTGAACATGCCCGTCATCAATGCGTGGTTTGGAATCTCAGCGCCGGCCAACGTCTCGCCCACGACCATCGGAGCATTCAACTCAGAGCTCAATCAAATCTTAAAGCTCCCCGATGTTCAAGTGGCCATGCAGAAAATGGGGGTCAATCCAGTGGGTGGTGCGCCCGATAAACTGGACACGTTGGTCAAAAACGAAATCAAAATCTGGAGCCAAGTGGTCAAGAAGGCCGATATCACGCTCGAGTAATTTCACAGAAAGCTTACATTTTGAACGCTCACTCCATCTTGGCGGCCGTCGCCTATCCAGATTTGCAAATTCAATTGAAGGAGTTTGAGGCACCGCTCATCACCGAATCAACAGGACTTTTGAAGGTTGAAAAAACGGGCATTTGCGGCAGCGATTGGCCTTATTTCAAAACTTACCCCAGTAGCAAAGGCCCGATGATTCTTGGTCACGAGACCGTGGGTACGATCACAGACATTGGGGCTGAGGCGTTTTCAAGATGGGGGGTCAAGGAGGGCGACCGCGTGGCCCTTGAAGAGTATTTGCCTTGTGGGCATTGTCACTACTGCAGAACTGGCGATTTCAGGCTTTGCGATGAAACCGACACCCTGCTAGGAAACGGTATTCGCTATGGATCCACACCGGCTTTTCTCGAACCGTCTTTGTGGGGTGGCTATGCCCAATACCAATTTCTGCATGCCAAAACGGTTTTTCACAAAGTCCCTCGCTCCATTTCCTCGGACTTGGCAACTCTGGCGCTCCCCCTTGGCAATGGCGTGGAGTGGGCCGTGTTGCAAGGCGGTGCAACGCTTGGCAAATGCATCGTGATCCAAGGCCCAGGCCAACAAGGTTTGGCCTGTGTGGTGGCGGCCAAACAAGCTGGAGCCTCCCTGATCATTGTCACCGGCCTTCAACGCGATGCTCATCGACTGGCCTTGGCCAAGGAATTGGGCGCCCATCACACCTTGTGCGTTGATGAGGTGGATTTGCTCGAGAGTATTGCTGATTTGACCGGTGGCTTCTTGGCCGATGTGGTGATTGACTGCGCCTCTGGTGGAGCCGATACCATCGTGTCGGCCATTCAAATTGCCAGGAAAGGGGGACTTGTGATGCTTTGCGGTCGAAAAGGCGTGCCGGTGGAGCAGTTTCACAGCGATCAATTGTTCAGAAAACACCTGACCTTGAGGGGAATGCGAGGCCACAGCTACCAAGCCGTGGAGATGGCCCTGGAGATCATCGCCTCCGAAGAGTTTGCGCTGGAAAAACTCTGCACCCATCACTTTGGCTTGGGTGAGCTTAAAGAGGCGCTTTTCACGGTTGGAGGACAAGGCCAAGCGGGCGCCATCCATTGCGTGGTCGACCCTTGGCTTTAAAACAAGGGGATTGAACCACGCGTTGCCACCAAGCAAAAACTGGCCGAACTACTCGGCCTCAATGCCCGCTTGCTTGATCACCTTGCCCCACCGTGCGGATTCGCTGATTTGAAATTGCCCAAGCGCTTCTGGCGACGATAAAGCGAGCTCAGCACTGGTGAAACGCAAATAGTTTTGAACTTCTGCCGAAGTCGCGGCTTTGGTCAACAACTCATTGAGTTTATTCACCACTGCGCTGGGTGTGCCGGCTGGCAAATACACCGCGTTCCAGTACGACATGTCATAGCCCTTGATGCCCGCCTCCTCCATGGTTGGGATGCTGGCAATGGAGGCGAGTCTTTTTTGACCGCTCACGGCCAGCGCTCTGAGCTTGTTGGCGTGGATTTGCGGCACCCCCGTGGCCGCATCGGTGAACATGAAGTCGATTTGTCCACCCATCAAATCGGTGATGGACATGGGGTTGCTTTTATAGGGAATGCTTTTGACATTGATGTTGGCAAGTTGCTTGAACATTTCACTCGCAACTCGACTCGAGGAGCTGCCACTGCCGAAGTTCAATTCACCCGGCCTTTTCTTGGCCTCCACGATGATGTCTTCTACACTTTTGTATTTGGAGTTGACATTGACCACCAAGGCCATGTGACCCACTGAGAGCAAGGCCACCGGTGCAAAATCCTTGATGGGGTCATAGGGCAAATTTTTATACAAATGCTCGTTGGCTGCATGGGTCGTGTTGGTGGTGTAGAGCGCAGTGTAGCCATCGGGCTGTGCTTTGGCCACGTTTTGAACAGCGATGAATCCATTGCCGCCGGGCTTGGGCTCGACGATCACGGGCACACCAGTCAGCTGAGAGATGACTTGAGCATAAGTTCGTGCGGCCTGGTCACTGCCAGATCCCGCTGCAAACGGCACGATGAACTTGATGGATTTGCTCGGATAGTCTTGCGCCAAGGCCAAGCTCACGTGCAATCCAACCACCGCCAACAGCAAGAAATGGGCCTTGCCCCATGAGGTATTTTTCATATCAATGCCTTTGTTGTTTTGTTCGGTAGCCCCCAAGGCTGCCCCCACGCATCAGCTTGCCAGGCAAGGCATGACCCACGAGTGCTTCGGCCATGTGTGCGCATTCAGTGAGCATCCGCCATGCCAGGCACCCGTTTGGCATTGACAAAAGAGACGGCCTGCACTTGTTCAAGTCCCGTATTGGCCAACGCCTCGATGAATTTCACTTTGTCTGCAGTGGAATTCGGCCCAGGCTCGATTTGAAAGCCTTCACGCGGTCCCTCTTCGTGGATATGGACGGCCTTGGGGTAGTGGCTCATGATGTGTACTGCAAATTGTGTTCACCCAGTTTCGGTGCGCCTGAAGAAATGGGCGGTCTCACCCCATCAAAGGACAATGGCAAGCCGGTGAGGGAAAAATCGTCCCCAGGCACGGCTTGCCGGATCGACAAGGCTTGGACCTGAGGGTGCTCCAGTGTCTCGGGCACGGAAAAAATCGGCGAGCAAGGCACACCCGCTGCTTCAAACACCTCGACCCAATGATGCTTGGAGTGCTCGAGCAGGCGAGGACACAATTCTTTGAGCAATTCGCCCTTGTGCAATAAACGCTGACGGTTGGTGGCAAATCGGGGATCTTGGGTCCACTGCTCTACACCCAACACAGCGCTCAACTTGGCAAACAATCGGTCGTTCCCACAACAAATGAGCAAAGGCCCATCCGCGGTGTCAAAGGCTTCGTAGGGTACGAAATTGGGATGACCAGAGGCGTGCCGAACGGGCAACTGATGTTGATTGAGGTAGGCCTCGCTCTTTTGTCCGTTCCACACCAACGCAGTTTCCAACAAAGAGGCATTGACCACCCCACCTCGATGGGTGTGACGGCGCTTTTCCAACATGGACAGCACACCAATGACGCCCCACATGCCTGTGCCTTGGTCGCACACCGAGGCGCCAATTCGAATCGGTGGATCCTCTGGCCCACCATTGGTGCTCGATAAGCCACTGAAGGCCTGAATCAACGGCTCGTAGCCTGGCCGCATGCTCATGGGCCCAGTGTGGCCAAAAGCGGAAATCTCGCAATAAATCAATCGAGGGAACCGCTCGCAAAGCGCCTGGCCATCTAGCCCCAAGGCCAAGGTTACACCAGGGCGCAAGTTGTGGATCAAGATGTCAGCGTCATTCAAAAGACCAAAGAGGGATTGAATGCCTTGCGGACTTTTAAGGTCCAAGGCAATGGATTTTTTACCGCGATTGAACAAGTGAAAATTGAGCGCATCACCATGCCGAAAGGCCGGCCCCATGTGCCTGGCATCATCACCACCCTCACATTTTTCGATCTTCAAGACTTCTGCACCCAAGTCCGCCAAGATCGAACCAGCAAAGGGTGCGGACAAGACTTGGCCCAGTTCGATGACCCGAATTCCATTCAAGGGCAATGCTGGGTCGGGTTGAGGTAGTGAATTCATGGTGAGGCCAAGGTCCAAAGGATGTTCCCTCGCCACAGCACCCGCTCTGATCTAGGTCAACTGCGTGAGAGAGAATTCATTTTATCTCGCAAAAAAAACCACCGACGTAGTATTAACCAAGATACACACTGCCCGCACTTTGGGGTAAAGTGTCACTGTCGTGATGAAGTCAAATAGAGCCCGTCACACCACGAGTCTTTGCCAACCCAGCGACTCTGACTGCAACGATCAAGTTCATTGAGAGTTCTGGGGTTTCCAATGTCGTTGAGTTGGTGTTGAGTTGGTGTTGAATTGGCGCAGAATTGACTTTGAATTTTCACCAGGTAATGCGAACGTCTTAGGCATGATCAAAAGTATTTCTATTTTGAGTCGTCATCCTCATTTGAGCCATGACGAGTTCATACACCTGTGGGAGCACGAACATGCACCCTTGGCGAAAGAAGTGCCTCACCTTTTGCGCTATGTTTTGTCGCCTGTTCAATCTCAGTTTGAGAGAAGTGACGTCACCTCTCACGGCATTGAGGTCGACGGCGTGGCTGAACTTTGGTATGAAAGTCATGAGACCATGCAATTGGCAGCGCAATCGCCCCAAATGAAAACACTGCGAGCCCATGGCGCTCAAATCATTGGACGCATCACCAATTGTCTAAGCCAAGAGATCGAAATCATCCCCTCACCACTGCACCACCGCACTGAGGCCAACATAAAGCGTTGAGCTCAGCAACACAACCCCATGAAAACACCACCCAACACCCTCTTGATGACGCTCAAACCCAGGATTGCAATCGCGTGCTCCGCGGCAATCATGCTCAGCTTGAGTTTGAACTTGAAAGCACAAACGCCCGCCTCTGCTGCCCAAGATTGGCCACAAAAAACAGTGCGCCTGATCTCCCCATTCTCAGCAGGCAGTTCCGTCGACATCATGGCCAGGCTCATCTCCGTGCCCCTGTCAAAAATGCTCGGGCAAGCGGTGGTGGTGGAAAACAAAACAGGTGCAGGTGGTAATGTAGGCGCCGATGCGGTTGCCAAAGCAGCACCCGACGGCTACACCTTGGGGATCGTGACCACGGGCCCCATGGCCATCAACCCAAGCTTGATGGCCCATGTCCCCTACAACCCGAACAAGGATTTCGCGCCAGTGGTCCTTTTGGCCGCGGGCCCGAACGTCTTGGTGGTCAACGCCAACATGGCGGTGAGCAACCTGGATGACTTGATCAAACTCTTGAAAGCCAATCCAGGCAAGTATTCCTATGGCTCCTCTGGGGTGGGAAGCACCAATCATTTGGCTGGAGAACTCTTCTCCTTCAAGACCAACACCAAAATGATCCACATCCCTTACAAGGGCAATCAAGATGCGCTCAACGATGTGTTGAGTGGACAAATCACCATGACGTTTTCTGGCTTGCAGCCGCTTCTCTCCAACTTGCAAGCTGGCAAAATCAAGGCGTTGGTGATTGCCGGTGACAAAAGAATGCCAGCCATTGCGGATGTGCCCACGGTCGCCGAGTTGGGACTCAAGGGCGCCGAAGTGATGCCTTGGTATGGCGTGGTGGCGCCTGCTGGCACACCACCTTCTATCATCCAGTTGCTCAACAAAGACATCACTGAGATCATGTCACGCCCCGATATCTACAACCAATTCAAATCCAATGGCTCTGAGCCCAACACGGGCACATCCGCTCAATTTGCCGACTTGATCGCCAGCGACGTTGAGCGTTGGAGCGAAGTGATCAAGCGCGCAGGCATCCAAAGTCCTTGAGGCAACAGCACTGCACGACATTTTGAAAGACCCGAGCACTGCGCTCCATGATGAGCAAGCGGCAAGTGAGTCAACCCATTTTTTTTATGTAAACCAGAGGAGTATTTTTTAATGTACGCAGCCCCCCCCGTGATCGAGACTGAAGTGTTCACCCGCATGCCCGACAAATTCAGAAGAATGGGGCACCCATCGCATTGGGTCGACAAACGAGGCGCCGGTCCCGTTCACTCTTTTCTTGAAGGTCCCTCCTTCGACAAGGAAGGCAACCTTTATTGCGTGGACATCCCCTATGGCCGAATTTTTAAAATCAACCCCAAAGGCGAGTGGTCTGAGTTTGCTGAGTTTGATGGTGAGCCCAATGGGCTCAAAATTCACAAAGATGGTCGACTTTTCGTGGCAGACCACAAATTGGGACTGCTCAGTTTTGACCCCAACACGGCGCACATGAGCGTCGTTGAAAACCGCCCCAACCACGAAGGTTTCAAAGGCTTGAATGACTTGATCTTTGCGGCCAATGGGGACTTGTTTTTCACAGACCAAGGGCAAAGCGCCATGAATGACCCGACTGGACGCGCTTACCGCTTGCGTGCCACGGGTGAGCTCGATTTGCTCTTCAATGGTTTTGCCGGACCCAATGGATTGGTCTTGAACAAGGAAGAAAACCTGTTGTATGTTGCGGCCACGCGCACGAACAACATCATTTGCATTCCCCTCTTGCCCAAGCACGCGGGTGTGGGGAAAGTCGGGATGTTCATTCAGCTCTCGGGCAGCCCCACTGGGCCAGATGGCATGGCCTTGGGTGAGAACGGAAATTTGGTGATTGTTCATGCAGGTTTTGGCACCGTTTGGGTGTTCAGCCCACTGGGCGAGCCGCTTTACCGCATCAAGTCGTGTGCTGGCATGAGAACCACCAATGTGGCCTTTGGCGGCGAGGACATGAAGACGTTGTTCATCACAGAAGCACACGAAGGCGTGATTCTCAAAGCAAAGTTGCCATTTGCTGGCAAAAAAATGTTCTCCCACTCTTGAGCCGTGGTGCACAGCGCCCTGCATTGCCTTCAACCCAGAGGTTTTATCACACCATGACATTCAAACCATTGTTCACGCTCTTGTCTTTCGTGATGTGCATGGGCCTATGCATGGCACAGCAGTGGCCCACCAAGCCCATCCGCTTGGTGGTGCCCTATCCACCAGGCGGTGGGACCGATGTGGTGGCGCGTTTGATTGCGGAGCCGTTGACTCAGGCACTCAATCAATCCGTCTTTATTGACAACAAGGGGGGCGCGAACGGCATCATTGGCTGCAATTTTGTGGCCAACGCACCGGCAGATGGATACACCATCTTATTGGTACTGCCCTCACAAATGTCGGTCAATCCGGCGCTTTATAAAAAATCCTCTTACGATCCCATCCAAGATTTCGCCCCCATCATTCAATTGACTTCGTTTGAGGTGGCTTTGGTCATCCACCCCTCTTTGGAGGTGAACAATGTGACCGAGCTCATTGGCTATGCCAAGTCCCATCCGGGCTCCTTGAGCCTGGCGTCAGCGGGCACGGGCAGTTCAGGCCACATGGCCGCGGTGTGGTTTGCCTTGAAAACTGGAGTGGACTGGGTGCACATCCCGTTCAAAGGGGCGGGTCCCGCCTATGCCGATTTGCTGGCCGGCAGCGAACAACTCATGTTTGCCACCACCTTGTCCACCCTGCCCTACGTGCGCAGTGGCAAACTCAAAGCCTTGGGCGTGACTGGGGCAACCCGATCTCTTGCAGCACCGGACATTCCTGCCATTGCGGAGTCGGTCCCTGGCTATGAGTTCACCCAGTGGCATGGTTTGGTGGCGCCCGCCAAAACGCCGCCCGAAGTCATTGCCAAACTCAATGGAGAAATTGCCAAAATTTTAAAAATGCCAAAAATTCGTGAGCGATTTGCTTCTCTGGGCTCAGAGGTGGTGGGAGGCTCGCCACAGGAATTCGACAAACTCATCAAAAGTGAGTTGGTGCGGTATGCAGATATTGTGAAAATCACAGGCATGAAGGCCGAGTAAGCCCCAAAGGCCAGCCGACGAATTGATTCCCCACCCCCCCAAGTGCATTCGAGTCCAACAGGGCATCCCGCCCCCCCTATTGAAGCCCTGCACTTGCCTGACATCTTGGTGCAGGTGCGCAGTGGCGTGGGCTACATCACCTTGAATCGCCCCCGTGCTTTGAACACGTTGAATTTGAAAATGGTGAGGACCATACACTCTGTACTGATCGATTGGGAGAAGGATGAAGCCGTCAAGGCCGTGGTGGTGCAAGGCAGCGGGGAAAAAGCGTTTTGTGCTGGAGGCGATGTTCGAATCGTGCATGGTTATATCGCCCAGAATCATCCAGACTATGAGGTGTTTTTCGAAGAAGAATACGCGCTCAATGAATACATTTACCACTACCCCAAGCTTTACATCGCCGCCTTGCACGGCATCGTCATGGGCGGGGGAATGGGCATTGCCCAAGGGGCTGACCTTCGACTGGTGGATGAGCACACCCAAATGGCCATGCCCGAAAATGCCATTGGCCTATTTCCTGATGTGGGTGCGAGTTACTTCTTGACCCGACACAACAAGGCCTTGGCCATTTACCTGGGGTTGGTGGGCAAGGTGCTCAATGGCAAGGACGCTCTGTTTTGCCGTCTTGCCGACTGGTATTTGCCTCACAACCGTTGGCCCAGTTTTTTCTCAAATCTTGAAGCCCTGGCCATGCGCGCTGAACCACTGGGGGCCACTTGGGTCCATCTTCTCCCAGCGCTCGAGGCCAGCAAGGATGGAGATGATGCGCCTATTTCCCACCATATCCGTCAGATCAACAGCATTTTCTCAAAACCCTCGCTCCCCGAGATCTTCCAAGCATTGAGCGAGCACGAGCCCGATGCATGGGTGCAAGACACTTGGCAAAGCTTACAAAAAAACTCTTCCCTGGCCATGCACGCCACCCAGCGCTTGCTGACCATGGGTCATGACCTGGGTTTGTCCGATTGTTTCAAACTTGAACTTGAATTGGTGAAACTTTGGAAACACAAAGGCGAATTCACCGAGGGTGTGAGAGCCGCACTCATCGACAAGGACAAAAGTCCTCAATGGAAATGGAGCGCGCAAGAACTCACGCCTGCGCGTCTCGCACTTGAGTTGCCACTCCTCTTTGGTTCGCACACTTGATGGGGCGATGGGAACTGGTCTCAAGAGAATCTGGCTGCACTTGGATCCATCTCTCCAATGGCTCCCTCACGTCGCAGCTCCTCAATCCCCAAATCATCGACCCCAATTTCTCGCAAAATAGCCTGGGTGTGCTCACCCACACTGGGTATTGGATCCATTCGGTAATCAAACCCATTGTGCACTCCTGGGGGCAGCATGGCAGACAACTCACCCACGGGTGAGCCAATCGCACGAAAACGCTCTCGGGCTGCGTGTTGGGGGTGTGTCCATAAATCCGCCACCTGGTTCACCTGTGCACTGGCAATTTGTGCTTCGTCCAACCTCTCAATCACTGCTTGCGCGCTCAAAGACATGAACACCTCGTCGATGATGGCTTTGAGCTCCAAGCGGTGAGCGCTTCGATCTGCGTTGAGTGCAAATTTTGGGTCAATCGCCAGACTTGAATTGAGCAAAACTTTGTCACAAAACTGCTTCCACTCACGCTCATTTTGCAATCCCAGCATCACGGTCTTGCCGTCACCGGTCTGAAATGGGCCATAAGGATAGATCGTTGCGTGAGACGCACCATGGCGAGTGGGCTGCGTCTGCCCCTCATACGCATAGTAGAGGGGAAAGCCCATCCATTCACTCAAAGACTCAAGCATGGAGACATCAATGTGGGAGCCAATGCCCGTGTTTTTTCGATGCAGCAATGCGGCCAAGATGCTGCTGTAGGCATACATGCCTGCCGAGATGTCAGCAATCGAATTCCCCGCCTTGCATGGCTCGTCAGTGGTTCCAGTCACCGATAGAAATGCCGCCTCGCTTTGAATCAACAAGTCATAGGCCTTTTTGTCTCGGTAAGGGCCATGGCCTCCGTAGCCAGAAATATCGCACACGATCAGTTGGGGGTGGGTGTGCTTTAAGCTCTTGTAATCAAGACCCATCCTGGCCGTGGCGCCAGGGGCAAGGTTTTGAACCAAGACATCGGCTTTGGAGATGAGCGTTTTAAGCAACTCCAGCGCCAAGGGTTTCTTCAAGTCCAGGCTCAAACTCTCCTTGGAGCGATTGGTCCAGACAAAATGAGAAGAAAGACCGTGAACTCGATCATCGTAGTCACGGGCAAAGTCCCCGCTGCCAGTGCGCTCGACTTTGATGACCCGAGCGCCCAAGTCTGCCAGCTGTCGAGTACAAAACGGAGCGGCGATGGCATGCTCAAGTGAGACCACGGTAACACCATCCAGTGGACGTGACATCTGTTGACTCCCAATTAAACGCTGTCAAAATCGTCCTGCGTTGACAACAACAACTGCATGACGCGCATTCCATGAAACACCAATTTTGTCCCAGTGTGCTGGCGATGTGTGCCACACAGGTGAATCATTCGTCAGTGATGTTGGCTTGTTTGATGGTCTTGGACCATTTTGCCATTTCGCTGACATAAAAACGCTTGAAAGCGCCCGGGTCAGCCACCACTGGCTCCAACCCATCCTTGATCAGTGCCGCATCGATTTCTGGAAGTTGGGTCACCTCATTGATCCAGGCATTGAGCTTGGAGAGGGTTTTGGCATCGGTATTTTTAGCGACAAAAAAACCATACCACCCCACCGCCTCGTAGTTGGGCAAAAATTCCGAAATCGCAGGGATGTCTGGCGCCAAGACAATGCGTTTCTTACCGGTCACGCCCAAGGCCACCAATCGATTGGACTTGATATACGGCAGTGCAGAAACGAGGCTATCAAACATCAAATTGACTTGACCTGCCAACAAATCCGACGTCGCCGGTGCCGCACCTTTGTAGGGGATATGGGTCATCTCGAGACCGGCCATCACATTGAAGATTTCTCCAGCCAAATGGGGTATTCCGCCAACGCTGGCAGATGCAAAATTCAGCCGTCCCCCAGCAGAGCGCCCTCTTGCAATCAGTTCTGGCACGCTTTTGATGCCCAGACTGGGACTGGCCACCAAGACAAAAGGCGCATTGGCAATCCAAGCCACGGGCAGGAGGTCGACTTGAGGGTCATAGGGCAAGTGTTTTTTCAAGCCTGCAAGGATGGCCAGCGTCACTGGCGCCAATAAAATTTGGTAGCCATCGGCAGCCGATTTGGCCAACAAGTCAGCGGCAATGACGCCACTGGCCCCTGCACGGTTGTCAATGATCAATGTTTGCCCCATCTTCTGGGATAGCTTGGGGGCATAAAGCCTGGCCAAGGTGTCCACCGGACCGCCAGCTGGGTATCCCACCAAGACTTTGAGGGGACGATTCGGATAGTCCGTTGGACTCACCTGGGCCTGGGCCGAGGCAGTCCAAGTCCAAAGACTGATGAAGAGTGCAAGTGGTAATGCTCTCATGGCATGACTTTCATGGTGTGATCTTTAAAAGAGGTGTGAGGAAGTCTCGAACAATGTGCGAGCACAAGTCGGGATAAGCCCCTGCAGCATGCCAAGCATCGCCCTCAATGACGTGCAACTTCGAGCCTGGAATGGTGGCATGCCAAACACGCACGCTCTCCACGGTTCTGAGCCCACTGCCCGTGGTGGTGATCACGAGAGACGGCACTTTGATCTTGGGGAGACTTTGGCGAATGTCCAGGCCCGGTATCCAACTCAAATAACCCAGCAGCGAAGGCTCAGAAGTCCGTCCTTGAACATCATTGACCCACCACTCGACCTCCTTCTCGCTCACGCGCGAGCCCAGACGTCCGTTCATGGTCGAGCGTGCCCAAGCCAGCACCCCGTCTTTTTTGATGGATTCGATCCAATCCTCCACCCCTTGGGCTGCAATGACGGGTGGAGTCACGCCGACCACGGTTTTGACGAGTTCTGGAAATCGTGCAGCAAATTCAAGCGCAAAAGTGCCACCACTCTTGGCGCCCATCAAATGGACCGGCGTCTTGCAAACGGTTTTCACCACGGCTTCTATGTCTTTCATGATGACCTCCATGGACCAAGGAAAGTCCTCGGTCATGGCCGTGGACTCACCAAAGCCTCGCAAGTCCAGTCGAAGCACTTTGAAGTCACGCGCGAAGTGCGGCACCCAAGCCCGCCATGCTTGACGGCTCTCCGCAAACCCATGAATCATGAATAGCCAGGGAGCATCCTCCCAAGGATTGGTGAAATCATCAATCTCTAACAACAAGTCGCATCCGTCTGGGCGTTTGATGGTGTGGATCATGTTAACTTAGCTAGTGAGGAGTTCAAGGAGTGAGCGTAGGATTCAATTCGGTTTCAAAAACTTCAATACCCGGTCGATGCAATCATCGTGGTGGGTCAAGTGGATCATGTGGTACGTTGAGTCGATGTGCTCGATGGTGATGTCTTTGACTTGCGTGCTCAACAGGTGTTCTTGCTCTGCATCGGTGATCTGACCTTGTGTGGGCATGATGGCCAAGGTGGGACAAACGATGTGGGGCAAGAAAACACTGGCATTGGCGGAGTTGACCAATTCAGAATACCTGACCAATATTTCAGGCACACCTTTGGCAAATTCGTCGACATACCAGTTGAGCAACGCTGGATCACAGTCCGGTGGAAACCTGGTCAACACGCTGGTCTCGAGGACCCATTGTCTGATGCCCATTTTTTTCATGGCATCAAGTCTGGAGTCGTGCCCCATGGAGTAGCGAACTTTCATCGCGTCGCTGATGAAGACCGGGGTTGCCACCAAAATCAATTTTTGAATCAATTTGGGAAATTGGGATGCCAACACTATCCCCAAAATTCCACCCATGGACTCCCCACAAAAATAGACCGCACGCTGGGACTCGGCGTTGATGATGGCCACCAAGTCCGACACACAGTGCTCAATGGAGATGTCAGTGTTTGCGTCTTCCACCTTGGAGGAGCGTCCTACCCCCCGCATATCAGGTCGAATCACCACAAAATGATTGGACAGTCTGGGTAACCATCGGTACCAAAACGCACCACTTCGACCGTTGCCATGCTGCAAAATCAAAATGGGTTTATCGCCCCAAGGGTCGAGAAAATCAGTCTTATCGTAAAAAACCTCGATGTGAGGAGAGACTTGTACAAAGGGCATGTTCAATCCAAGGTGATATTGAGTTTGCTAGACACTTTTTGCCATTTGGTCTTGTCAGCGCTGAAGAATTCAGCAAACTCGCGAGGAGTGCTCCCCATGGCAATTGCGCCGTCTTTGCTCAAACGGTTGAGCAACTCTTTGTCTTTGAGAGACAAGCGGATGGCCTCTGACAACACATTGACAACAGCCGTTGGGGTTTTGGCGGGTAAAAAGACCCCATACCAACCGACCACTTCAAAGTTCGGAAATCCGCTCTCGGCCACCGTCGGCACATCGGGTAGTGCACTAGAGCGCACAAGACTGGTCACGGCCAATACCTTGAGCTTGTTGGCCTTGATCAAGGCACTCCCCGCCATCAAATTGTTCAGCATGGCCTGCACTTGCCCACCCATCAAGTCGTTGTTGGCGGGGGCTGCGCCTTTGTACGGAATGTGGACCATGGAGACGCCTGCCGCATCTTGCAAGAGCTCCATCCCCAAGTGCGGACCACTGCCCGTTCCAGAGGATGCGAAACTCACCTGTCCGGGATGGCGCTTGGCGTAGTCAATGAAGTCTTTGAAATTGCCCACCGGCAATGACGCTGGCACCGTGATCAGATAAGGATACTTGGCCACCAAAGACACAGGCATGAAGTCCCGATCCGTGTCGTAGGGTAATTGTTTGTAAATGGATGGCGCTATTGAGTGAGACGCAATCGTCATGAGCACGGTGTAACCATCTGGTGCCGCATGGGCCACGTATTCCGCACCAATGAGCCCATTGGCGCCCGAGCGGTTGTCAACCACCACCGGCTGCTTCAAAATTTGCCCCAATTGATTGGCCAAGGCCCTGGCCACAGCATCGGTGCC
>CAIPFK010000002.1 GCA_903864315.1 uncultured Burkholderiales bacterium
CGAAACGGACATGACTTGCATTCTTTTGGTGCAAATCAAGTGTAGGCTGGTGTGCTCTATCAAAAAGAGATGAATATACTTATATTGAGAAATTTAAGTCTGCTGAATCAGAATACTGAAAGATCACTTTGTGCGATCATCACGTGTTCAAAGCGATCTAAAGGACAAGTTCACCTGAGCTCGTTCAAATAGACTTTCGAAGTACAAAAAAATCAAGGGTAAACCCTTGATTTGATGGATGGACATCAGGTTGATGATTGCATGGCGATCAAGCCCTGGTGAAGGACTTGCAAGCTTAAAAACAATGATCAAGCGATCATGGTGTGTGAAAACTCGCCGAGTTGCTCAATCCATAAACGGACTTGGTCACCAGAGTGCAAGAACAATTTTCTACCCATGCCCACACCGGCGGGTGTACCCGTGAGTACCAAGTCACCAGGCTGCAAGGTGATGCGTGAGGACAAGGCTTCAATTTGTTCTGCTGTATCAAAGATCAAATACTTGGTATTGGAGTCTTGCATCAACTCTCCATTGACCCACAATTTCATCTCCAAATGGTGTGGATCTTTGACTTGGTTTGCTGGCACAATCCACGGCCCAATGGGGCAAGCGCCGTCGAAGCATTTTTGACCGATCCAGTCCATGTGAAAGGGGGAGGTGGGTGGATTTTTAGGCCGACGCGAGGCATCACGTGCTGACAAGTCGTTGGCGATGGTATAGCCCGCCACGTATTTCATGGCATCTTTGGCGCTCACGTGCGAGCAGGTTTTTCCAATCACCGCGGCCAATTCAATTTCCCAATCCACCATCTTAGAATAATTGGGCAACTTCACCCGCGCGTTCGGCCCGACAATACTGGAGCGTGAAGTTTTGATGAAGTGCCAGGGCATTTCTCCCAATTCTTTCATATTGGGACCTGGAGGGATTCCTGCGACACGTGCCATTTCTTGCATGTGATCGGTATAGTTCGCACCAGCGCAATATATTTGACCAGGATAGAGCAACGGGGCGAGCAGTTTGCACGTACTCAAGGGCAAGCCTTTGGGCCTGATGTCCTTATTGCGCACAGCCTTGGCTTGGGCTTTGAGGGTTTTATGGCTTGTACCCCAGGCTTGCATGATGGCCATGACGCTACTGAGGTGTTGGTCTGCCAGTAACTTGGCGGCCGGGTAGACCACCTCATCGATGACGACGCCAGCTTGAGGGGTTTTGTCCACCAAATGGGTGATCAATTGGTAGTCGCTGAGATGTGCTTTCAATTTTTTCTCCAAAAATGCAGGTCGATAATTTCACTGTCTTAAAGTGTATCCTCATTGCTGATTGAACGAAATGAGGGAAAATCTTGAGAACATGCCATTGATGGAGCCCAATCCATTATGATGATGTTTGACGATGTGCCTGACCCAGTGTGGTCTTTTCGGTTTCATGCAACTGACTTTGGCGCATGGTCCAGATCACTTCAAACGCCTCCAATCACCTTCAAGTACCTTCAAGTACGACGTCGCCCACCTCAACACACCCAACTCCAATACCCATCGCTTTCACCATGAATACCACCTCACTTTTCACACTTCAATCGCAATTGGCCAGTCGATTGGGTCTCTTGTTGGCTATTTTTTGCAGTTTCTCCAATTGGGCCGTGTCGGCTGAAATGGATTACCCCACCAAGCCCATCACCATCATTGTGGCCTATGCGCCTGGTGGTCAAGGCGATGCATTTGCTCGCATCGTGGCCGAGCGTTTGTCGGTCATTTACAAGCAGTCCGTGGTCGTGGACAACCGACCAGGTGTCTCGGGCGTGGTTGGCACCAGAATGGCCGCCAAAGCCAAAAACGATGGCTACACCTTGTTCTTGGGCCAGACTGGTGAAATGGTGGTCAACCGCTCGATGATCAAAGACATGGGGTTCGATCCCTTGAAGGATTTTGTACCTGTGGTGTTGATTGGCAACGCCCCATTGGTCCTCCTAGTGGCCGCTGACTCGCCCTTTAAAAATGTCAATGATTTGATCGATGCGGCCAAGTCAAAAGCTGGTCGACTTAGTTTTGCCAGTGTCGGTGCAGGCACCCCTGGACACTTGGCCGCGAGTGCGCTCGAGTTGGGCATGAAAGCGGAGATGGTTCACATTCCTTATAAAGGCGTGGGCCCACTGATGACAGACTTGATGGCTCAGCGCTTGGATTTGTTTTTCAGCAGCGCCTCTGCCGCCATGCCCCAAATCAAAGGTGGTAAATTAAGAGCCCTGGCCATCACGACGCCCAAGCGCATGGCCTCTTTACCCCAGGTGCCCACCATCTCAGAGGTGGCCATCCCTGGATTCAATTACTCTTTATGGGGTGGCTTGTTCGCGCCAGTGGGTACGCCCAACAATGTGCTTCAAAGCTTGAACAAGGAAGTCAATCTGTTGCTCTCACAACCTGAGCTCAAAGCGCAAATGGAGCTAGACAATTTGGCCGTGCCTGCCAACTCGTTGGTCGAATTCAGTGCCTATGTGGCATCTGAAGCCATTAAATTTGAAAAACTGGTGAACGAGGCCAAGCTCAAAATGGATTGACTCGGGCAGTGAGGCCAGACAATTCCTGGCCTTCTAGGCCAGATGGCCAAGAAAATACGCATCGCCCAAGTCTTGCTCAATGGTGTTGGTGCACGGTGCTTTGCATGACGTAGCGGTTGACCACTGGCGGCGTATCGGGCAGATGAAACGCCATTTTTCTGTCTCGAATGGCAATGTCAGCTTCCGTCATCCGATCAAAACGGCGCAAGTGCTCAATCCAGGACTCGTCTTCGACGATTTCAACAAATCGCCCTGCGCGCGTCATGTCTTGCACCAATTCCCAGTGCAAGGCACCGTGGCGCAAACGACTCTTGCGACTGTCTTGCATCAATTCCTTGAACGCTTGGGCCTGCTTGGGGTCAATGAGGTACTCAATGGTCATCATGATGTGACCGTTTTCAGGAGGTTTTTCGCTCACAGGGGGCAGCAGTGCGTGAGAAGGGGTCAAATCGTCTTGCAGTCCAGGGTCTGGGTTGAAGTGGTTGATCAAAAATGTGCCAATCAATCCCGTGAATGCGGCCAGGGTTAAACTTGTTGGCACATTGGTCAAGGTGGCAACTTGACCCCAAAGGGCTGCACCGAGCGCCGTGGAGCCCATGATGGCCATTTGGTAGGTCGACATCCCGCGTGCGCGCACCCAGTCTGGCAATCCCATTTGAGCTGAAACACCCAAGGTATTGGCGGTGGTGATCCAGGCGGCACCGGCCAAACACATCGCCGCCATGGTGATGATGGTGATGTGATTGAAGGCTACCACCAGCATGGCAATGCATTGAAATGCGCAACCTCGGATGATGAGTTCGTCGCGAGAGTAACGCCGTCTAAAGCGAGGGATGAAAGCCGCCGCGCCAATGGCTCCAAACCCCATGGATGCCAAAATGAAGGTGAAAGTGCGAGCATCCCCACTTTCCAGATTTTTCGCCACCAGTGGCAGCAATGCAATCAAAGCGGTTGAACTCAGAAAAAATACTGCAATTCGCATCAAAACACCCTTGAAGTGATCTGATTGAGCGATGAATTGAACACCAATGCGCATGGCACTCCAAAGCCGCTCTCGCCCCAGAGGATTGGGCTCTTGGACTCGCTTCCAGCGAGACATCACAATGGCGGCGGCCACCGAGAGAACGGCGTTGAGCAAGTAGACGTAGGCACTGCCCATGGAGGCGATCAAGGTGCCCGCCACCAAGGGCCCCACAATTCGAGAGGTGTTCATGGAGACCGCATTGAGTGCCAAGCCCGATGGCAGTTGGGACTTGGGCAACAACTCGGGCACCACGGAGGAGAACACTGGCCAACGCATGGCCAGTCCAATGCCATTGAAAAAAGTCAACACCAGCAAGGTGGGGGCAGTCAAATGCCCCCAAAAGACCAGGGCGCTCAAAATCGAGGCCACGACAGCCACCCAAATTTGTGTAAAGATCAAAAACCGTCTTCGATCCAAAATATCGGCCAAGGCTCCACACGGTAAGCCGAGCAAAAAGACAGGCAAAGTCGAGGCCGATTGCACCAAGGCGACCCACACCGGCGTCACATTCATGGACGTCATCATCCAAGCTCCCGCCACATCGTTCATCCACATGCAAATATTGGCAATGAGCCAACACGACCAGAGCATGCGAAAGATGGGCTCTTGGAAGGGCCGCAGTAGGTTTTGTTCTTCTTGTGGGGTTGAATTCAAAATAGGAAGTCTTGGGTCTTGGGTAATGTTCGGATCAACGAAGAAGGCGTGTGCAGGCTCTCAAAGAAAAAAACAGCCCTCAAGGCCTTTGTACAAGATTGCCGCGTGAAGTCAGACCATTACTTTGGGTTAAACTCATTTTAACCGTTATCTGATTTTTCTTGCGAAGCTTTAAAATCTCAACCTTTCCTGAGCCCATGATCCAACTCTCTTGTTTTCCTGCTTTCACCAAGCCCCCCCTCAGTGAGAGTCACCCTGCTCGTTGGGCTACAAGGTCTTTGGGCTTACTTGCATTGCTTGGCTCTCTTGGGGTTCATGGGTCTGAGCGGATTACATTGCTCGCTCAAACACCCAGCTTGGCCAAATTTTGTGCCCCATGGTTGATGTGCTTGGGTGTTTTGGCCTCAATTGCTCAGGCGGCAGATTACCCAGTGAAGCCTATCACCATCGTGGTGGGGTTTTCCGCCGGTGGCAGCAGTGACGTGATTGCGCGCTTGGTGGCAGAAAAGCTCACGACCAGTTTGGGACAACCCGTGATTGTGGAAAACCGTCCCGGTGTTGGCTCTATTGTTGGTGCCACCTATGCAGCGCACGCCAAGCCCGATGGTTACACCTTGCTCTTGGGCGCGAGTGGCCCCATGGTGTTCAACCACGCCTTGTATGCCAAATTGCCCTACACGCCGCAAGACTTCACGCCGGTGAGTACGTTGTGCACCTTTCCTCTGCTGCTTTTGACGGCGGCCAATTCACCCATTAAAAGCGTGGATGACTTGGTCCTCTTCGCAAAAAAGAACCCAGAACGGCTCAACTACAGCGCCTCTTCGGCGTCATTTCAATTGGCCACGGAGTTGCTCAATAAAAAATTGGGCACTCAATTCATGCACATTCCCTACAAGGGCAGCAATGACTCCGTGACGGCCCTGATCACGGGAGACGTCTCCATGAGTTTGGTCGACGCTGGCGCTGCATCTCCAGCCCTCGCAGGCTCACGGGTCAGGGCATTGGCGGTCTCCTCGGGTGAGCGACTTCAAGACATGCCGTCTGTGCCCACCTTGAGCGAGCTTGGAATCGATCTCAAGATCGCGTTTTGGACGGGCATTTTGGCCCCCGTGGGCACCTCCCAGCCCATCGTCAAGCGTTTGCAAGAAGAGATTGCCCGAGTTCTGGTAAACCCTGAAATTAAAAAGCGTTTTGCTGCACTTTATGTGATTCCTTCTAGCTCAACGCCTGAAGAGTTCACACAATTGATCAACCAAGAAATTTCATTGTGGCGAGAAGTGGCCAGAGACAATCACATCAAAGCCGACTAGCACGCTGCGAACCTGTTCATGAACCAAATTCAAATTGTGAGCGCCTATTGGCAGCTTGCTGCCCAACTTCTGCCTGTGATCGTGTGCACTGGCATCGGCGTCTATTGGGGACTTACCAAGAAAGCCTATCCGGCTGAATTTGTCTCCAACTTGGCCATCTCAATTGCGACCCCTTCCTTGGTCTTTTATACCCTGGTCTCAACCCATCTCGACAACGCACTGCTCTCCAAGGTGGCCCTGGCTGCTGTCACGTTGACTGTGATCATGGCCTTGGTGGCTGCGGTACTCTTGAAGCTGCTTCGTTTGCCCGTGTTTTTTTTATTGCCCTGTGCGACATTTCCCAATGCGGGCAATTTGGGCCTGCCCATGTCTCAATTGGCATTTGGTGACGATGGATTGGTGATCGCGGTGGCCTTGTTTGCCATTTTTTCATTGGTTCAGCACACCTTGGCCGTGAGTGTCTTGGTGTGGGCCAATCGACGCCAATCCAGTACACCAACCGTCAAGCGCTCTTTTCCCTATGCCGTGGCTTTGATGGGCACTTCTGCCATGGCGCTCAAAGCCTTGGCAATTCCTGTGCCGACTCCCATCCTCAACAGCGCCAAAATGGTGGGCTCATTGGCCGTGCCCATGATGCTCATCAGTCTGGGGTACGCTTTGTCCACCATCAAGCAATCCTCCTTGGGTGATGGTGCCAAACTGGCCCTGGCGAGAATGTTGACCGGACTATTGAGTGGCTTACTCTTGTTGTGGGTGTTCGAACTTCCAGACTTGGTGGGCGAGGTCTTGGTGCAACAAGTCTTGATGCCCGTTGCCGTGGTCAACTACATTTATACACAGCGCTTCACACCTTTGGGGCAGACGGCGGCATCGGCCGTGTTGATTTCAACCGTGTTCTTTGCGGTGATTGCTCCAGTTGTGCTTTGGTGGGCTCACGTGGGCGTTCATTGGTTTTTATCAGTGGCTCCTTTGATTTCGAGGTGAATTCATGACACAAACATGTCATTAAAATAACAATTTAAAAGATCAAACTGCAATCTTGAGGCTCGCAAGTACGCAAGTTCGCAAGTACCATTGAGAGGCAGTCTTTAGAGCCATTTAACAACATTGAGCCCAATGATTTTGAGTTGTCCCAAAAAACGATGATATATTCGGGGGTCTGATTTTTTAGTGTAAAGATTTGGATACAAAGGCCTGTCTCTTGCCCTTGCCCTTAGCCTTACCCTTGTCAAATTGTTGAACGTTCAAAGTCACGCCCTAGCGCGTTTTACTTGAACTTAAAGGAGTTTCATGAATTCACCCACTCACCAACATTCCAGTCATTCTGGTCTTTACCATCAAATGATGACGGACCCTCACTCCAAAATTTTTCAGATTTGGGTGGCGATCATCAATTTTTGGATTTTCATCTCTTGTCTTGCTATTGCAGCAGAAACGATTGAGCCCTTTGCCACTGAGCAGGCTCATTTTCTGTTGGTTGTTGAGTATATTGCGGTTGCATTTTTCACCGTCGACTACCTTGGAAACCTGTACTTTGCACCAAACCGTGTCAAATACTTCTTCAGTTTTTGGGGCTTGGTGGACTTGATCTCTATTTTGCCAACCTTTTTAACGATGCTCAATTTGAGCGCTTTGCAAGGCACCAAAGTTTTGCGGGTTTTGTGAGTGGTGCGGGTGCTGCGGGTCTTAAAAATGGCGCGCATGGCCTTGCAAAAGATCACCACCAATCTCAAATCGAGTAATCCGATTTTGACCAATCTGAAGATTTACTTCATTGCATTGTTCTCTGTGGTGATGATCATGTCCACACTGATGTACTACGTTGAAGGCAATTTGTACTCTGCAGAGGCACTCGCTCATGGACAAAGTCAATTGGATGAAGAAATCAAATTGACCCCATTGCCAGCAGACGCTCCTCCTGAGGCTTCTAAATTCATGCCCGTTGACCCCATCAGTGGCAACACGGTGCCCGAAGACAAGCGCTTCTTCACCTCGATTCCTGCTGCCATGTGGTGGTGTATGGTGACCCTCACGACGACGGGTTATGGGGACATGTTCCCGGTGACCGCTGGGGGAAGGCTGATTGCCTGCATCACCATGTTAATGGGCTTGGTTTTGTTTGGTATTTTATTGAACATTGTTGGCAAGACCATCATGGTTTTGCTCTTTGGTGAGCAAGTCATGGATGACGAGGTGAGTGCCAAGCGCGAAACCATTTTGAAAATGATGGTCAAAAGAAATTGGATCTCTCAAGATCGCGCTGACCATGTCGAACTCCTCAGTGAAGACGAGATCAAATCCAAGCTCAAAGAGTTCTGATGCTCGAGCCCATTCACCCCTTGGTTTGAGGACATGGGCCTCGCGCCAAGGGTGAATCAATCAACCGCGCCGTGATCGTGCTTTGATCGGTGCGGTTTTTTTGTGCTTAAAGTTCTGATTCTTGGTGTCGATACATCCTAGACGGTCATCAAAGGCTGAAAAAGCACCTGTGGGTCAAGAGCAAGGGAGACCTTGTTCAACACCTTCCAGTGCTTCACCGTCGGCCGGGTGAGCTTTGAAGCGCCAATTTCCATTGGTTCAATCAATATGAATGGATTTGCAACAATGGGCTATATCATTTCATTTTTTCTAGGTGTTTTTGTCGCGACCGTGGGGGTTGCCAACGCTGCCATGATGGTCGACGGTTGGGTCCACAGTGCGCAGGTCTTCATCGTCGAGGAAACAAAAAATATCAAGTGATCATCGATACAATGGATTTGATCACTACTTTGATGAGCACAGACAGCTCTTCCGATATTTGATACTGAATGGACGAGGTCCACCATGTTTGGGTTTTAAGATCAGTAAACCCAAGCCAAACAAACAGATACAGCAGGCAAAATAAGCCAGTCAATATTCCAAAAAAAGCACCCGCCACATGGTGTCCTGGAACCGATTTATGGGTCACGAACACTTTGTTGTGAAAGTGTCTTGCTAAAAAAAACACAATCACGATCAATGGGGAAGCCATTTCGAGGCGAATAATACTTCTGAAGGTGATATCCGTGTCAGGAAACATCAGAAATGAATGGTGGCCTGAGCTGATCTTGAGGGCGGTGCAGTAAAGGGTCAACGCCATGAGGCAATAAAAGCCTTGCGCCGTCCAGCCTCTCCAAGCGCCATGCGCCGTTGCAAAAATCAGGCACAGCAGACAGCAATAATCAAGTGTACTCATGAAACTTTGTTATTGCACCCAATGGGTGTGTTGATGGATGTTAAAGGCAACAAAAGCAAAAAATGTTCCATCACAGCACATTGCTTCACCTGCATTCTATAGCCCAATCTGAAGGCGGGGCGTTTTTGATGGTGAAATATTGGGATCAAAATTCCTTGCGGTGCTTGAGTTGTGATGCTGATCACGAGAGACAATACCCTCCAAAAGCATATATCGATGAAAGACATGCATGCGGGGTGTATTCATTTCCTATGTGTTGACCTTGACCTTGTGCTCAGGCGTAAAGAGTTGGGCCCAAACTCACGTGTTTCACTGTGAAGTCAATGCGGATGTACCCAAGCTTGAGCACTTGAAAATAAAAACCACGCCCATTGAGATCGAAGCTCAAATCATTGGCAAAAACATTTATTTATGGATCAACACGCCCAAATACTTTGCCATGCGCGTCAACAGCATAGAGACCAAAAAAATTCAAGGCGTGAATTTGTCCGATGAATTTCAACTCGGAGCACGAACGCTGGAACGGGAAACGGGCCTCGAGAGTCAACTGGTGTTGAATCGTCAAACGGGTGTGCTGGAAGGATTTCACGACGTGATTTATAAGAAAAAAACTGTGCGAATCAATTTTCAAGGACCTTGTGATGGTCCTTGAGGCCGATCTTGTGGTGTCGCAACTCAAGATGAAATCATTTTCTCAAGAACAACAATTGTGGATTTCTCGTTTTATCGGGTGCGGTTTGAAGTTGGTGGCCATTTCCGCCCAAAATGCGTTGATAATTGGCTATCAATTCTTCCCCGTTTTAGCTTTTCATGCCAAAAATCTACATCATCTCTCCAAGCGGAGCCGTCCGAGATCGACAAGTATTTCAAAAGGGCGTGAAACTCTTGAAATCTTTGGGCCACGACGTTGAGCTGGACCCTGACGTTTTAAGTCGCCATCAGCGTTTTGCCGGAGATGATGACGCGCGTTTGGCGAGTCTCACGCGCGCGTGTGAGTCAGATTCTGACGTGGTGTTGACCTCACGCGGCGGTTATGGACTCACGCGATTGTTGCCAGACTTACCGTTTTCAAAAATCAAGAAATCCATTCAAAGAGGCACTCGCTTTGTGGGCTTCAGTGATTTCACCGCTTTTCAGCTGTCTGTCCTCACCAAAACGCAGCAAGTCACTTGGAGTGGACCCAGTGTGATGGATGATTTGGCGCTTGAAAAACCCGATGAGATTGCCTTGGCCTGTTTGAACGATGTCCTCGAATCGCAATCGGAAGGGACGGGTTGGCGCATGGGCTCCAAGGCTTATCGTGCATTTTTAAGCGAAAGCGATACCAACTCCGCAAAGAAAACCGTGTTGGCCAAGGACGCCGTTCTTTGGGGTGGGAATTTGAGCGTGCTTTGTTCCTTATTGGGCACTCCCTTTTTCCCAGACATCAAAGGGGGAGTGTTATTTTTGGAAGATCTTGCCGAGCATCCCTATAGAATCGAGCGCATGCTCTTGCAGCTTCTTTACTCTGGCGTCATGAATCAGCAAAAAGCCATTGTTTTGGGGCAATTCACCCACTACAAATTGACACCGCATGATCGTGGGTTTGACCTCAATGCTGTCATCTCATTTCTGAGATCTCAAACCCGCGTGCCCATCATCACCGATTTGCCCTTTGGCCACGTTGCGCTCAAAGTTTGCCTGCCCGTGGGCAAGCGGGTCAGTTTGGTGAGAGACGAGCGAGATCTCTACTTGCTATGGCCCCATGAGCACGTTCATGCCCATGCGTTAGCGTCTTCTCACCATTGAGTCATTTGTTATTTAATCTTTGATAGGGAAATTTCGTATGCAAAAAGAAATTGTTTTTTTCTCCGATGGCCTCAAAATCGCTGGCGTCTTGCACACCCCCGACGGCATGAAGCCAGGTGAAAAACGCGCGGCCATGGTGGTGCTTCATGGTTTTGGTAGCAATAAAAATGGTGGTATTTCCATGGCTGCCACCGAGCTCTTTGAGAGCTTGGGTTATGTCACCTTGCGCTTTGATATGCGTGGATGTGGTGACAGCGAAGGCGAGCGTGGTCGTGTCATTTGTCTCGAGCAAGTCAAAGACACCCAAGCCGCCATGGATTTCCTCCAAACCCAAGAGGGTGTGATCTCCACCAGTATTGGCGTGATGGGCCACAGTTTTGGAGCAGCCGTGGCCATCTACACGGCCGGTGTCGACCTGCGCGTTGCAGCTTGCATCTCCACAGGTGGCTGGGGAGACGGTGAGAAAAAATTCAGAAAACAGCATGCCTCAGATGCGGCTTGGAAAAAATTCACCGACATGATGAGCGAAGGCCAACGCAAAGCAGCCCTGGGTGAATCAATGATGGTCCCACGCTATGACATCGTGCCCATACAGCCCGGTCTTCGCAGTCAATTGTCTCCTGGCTCCATCACCGAATTTCCTTATGAGGTGGTGCAAAGCATGTTTGACTTCAAGGCCAATGAAGTGGTGGGCCAAATTGCCCCCAGACCCCTCTTGCTTTTGCACCCCTCCAATGACACGGTCACTCCCACAGAGCAATCGATCGATTTGTTTGCCCATGCAGGACAACCCACAGACCTTCACCTTTTTGCCAACACCGATCACTTCATCCTCGGCGAGGGGAATGCGTTGGTGATTGATTTTGTGAGTGGTTGGATTCACCACAATTTACCCTTGAAGCCTTGATCAACTTCTGATGGATTTCAATATGAAAAAATCTCTCTTCCTTCACACTTTGACGTCTTGGACACTGAGTCTTTCTTTAGGCCTTGGGTTCATGGCCCATGTGGGATGCGCCAATGCGCAATTGGGAAATTTCCCGAGCCGACCCATCAAAATCATCGTGCCCTTTGTGCCCGGTGGAACGCTTGACTCGGTGGCGCGACTCTTGGCCAAACATTTGACCGAGTCCTTGCCTCAAGCCGTGATCGTTGACAACAAGGGCGGGGGAGGGGGCATTGTGGGTGTGGATTACGTGGCCAAAAGTGCACCCGATGGTTACACCTTGGTGTTCAACGCCGCCACCCCCATGGTGACGGTGGTCAGTCTTCAAAAGACACCTTACGATGTGTCCAAGGATTTGGCCGCACTCAACCAAGTCGCCACCTTTGACTACATTTTGGCGGTGAATGCCAAGTCTCCCATTCGTTCGATTGAAGAGTTCATTCAGCTGGTCAAAAAGGATCCCAATCATTTCAACTACGCCAGCGCAGGAAACGGTTCTGGTCAACACCTGTACATGGAATTGGCCAAAAGTGCGGCAGGTATTCAACTGCAAAACATCCCTTTCAAAGGCAATGGTCCGGCCATGCAATCGTTATTGGCGTCTGAGGTCGATTGCATGTTTGACACTTCTGCGATTTTGCCCTTGGTGCAGTCGCACCGCTTGAGAGCGCTCATGACGAGTAGCGCCAAGCCACTGCCGGCGTTCCCAGGCGTTCCCACCATCGAGAGCTTGTTCCCCGGTTCAAGCATACAAGGTTGGAACGGGGCGTTTGTACCCGCCGCCACCCCCAAGGAGATTCAACTCTATTTGAGCGACGCCATCCGAAAAGCTGTGATGTCACCCGATATGTCTTCCAAACTCAAAGATCTCGGTATGGAGCCATCGAGTATCGCGATGGACGCATTCAGTGAAATTGTCAAAAGAGATTTGGAGCGCTGGGGCAAAATCATCCGTGACAACAACATCAAAGCCGACTAAGGCCTCATCTATTCTGAACGAAAGTCTTATGAAGAGTTCCAACCCTGGCCAGCACGCCACATCCTGTGACTTGTTGGTGACCCATATCGATTGGCTGATCACGGTCGATGAGGGTCGACGTGTGATTCGAGACGCAGCAATTGCGATCAAAGACGGGATTTTCATGGCCGTTGGCAAAACCACGGAGCTAGAAAGCACATGGCAGGCTCCCAGGGTGGTATCGGCCCGAGGTGCAGTGGTCACTCCAGGCTTGATTGACAACCATTTGCACGCTTCCTTTCAACTCTCGCGAGGTCTGGCCGATGAGGCCAATGCCCAGCAGTTTTTGTACGACCACATGTACCCCTATGAGGCCGCCAATACCCAAGAAGACGTGGAGGTGAGCTCAGCCTTCGCCGCCTTGGAGTTGTTGAGGCATGGGGTGACGTGCTTTACCGATCCAGGCAACTACCACCCCCACGCCACCATCGAAGCGGTGATGGCCACTGGCATGCGCTTGGTGGCGGCTTGTTCGTGTTTTGACAAAACCAAATCGGTGATGGGCATCTTGCCCCCATCCATGATTGAGTCCACCCAAGTGTGTTTGGACAAAACCGAAGCTTTGTTTGAACGATATTTGGGTCAACACCATGGCCGATTGACACTCTCCGCATCCTTTCGCGGCATGAACAATGCAAGTGATGAGTTGATCACTGGGCTCAAAGACTTGGCCAACCGTCACCATGTCAAACTTCAAACCCATGCGTGTTTTTCCTATCAAACCCATGACGCAAGTGTCTTGGGCACTGGCAAAGCCGAGATTGAGCGCTTGGAGTCTTTGGGCGTCTTGGATGAGAACATGATCTTGGTCCATTCTGGCTGGCTCGAGCCCCAAGAGGTCGCCTTGCTGGTCAAGCGCAAACCCACCTTGGTGTGCAGTCCATCGTCGTCTCTTCACAATGGATATGGCTATATGAGTGCGGGCAAACACCCTGAGTTGATGGCACTCGGTGTGAACGTGAGCTTGGGCTCCGATCATGCCTCCTCCGGTGTTGTGGATATGATCCAAGAGATGCGAATGGCGGCATGCCTGTACAAGGAAGTGCGCATGAACCCGCGCGTGATGCCCCCTGAGCATGCCATTGAAATGGCCACCCTCAATGGGGCCAAGGGAGTGGGACTGCAAAACCGCATCGGCTCCATTGAAGTGGGCAAGGAAGCTGATTTTGTGGTGTTCGATGCGACCCAGGCAGAATGGTTGCCACTCTACAACCCAGTTTCTAACTTGGTGTACAGCGCCACCGGTAGCAGCGTGAAAGACGTCTACATCGCTGGTGAACAAGTGCTCAAAGACGGAGAACTGACCCGTGTCAATCACCAAGAACTGCTCAAACGCGTACAAGAGTCCAGCGTTCGCATCGCCTCAAGGCTTGACATGAAAAAACTGGTGAAGCTGCTGTGGCCCGTGTCATGAGCGGCGCTCCAGACACCGCTGGAGTCTGGCCTCTTTAGGCCACCAGACCGAGTTCGTTTTGTCGGCGTTTGAGCACCACGCCTGGTGTGGCACCCGTGTGGTGTGACTTGTCGATCACCACCACCCCGTTGACAATGACGCTTGTGTTGTGCCCAGCTGGGTATTGGTGTGGTTTTTCATAGGTGGAGAGGTCCAAAAACACCTCTGGCTCAAAGACCGTGATGTCAGCACACAGACCGACTCTCAAGAGACCTCGGCTTTTGAGCCTCAAGGCCCGAGCCGTGGCACCGGTCATTTTATGAATGGCGTGCTCAAGGGTGGTGACTTGTTCACGCTTGACATAGCGCCCGAGCACTCGGGGAAAGGTGCCATAAAAACGGGGGTGGGGTAGGCCTTGACTCACAACGCCATAGTCGGCCACACAGTTGCCATCTGAGCCCACCATGGTTTGATCACTGCGTATCAAATTTTTGACATCCTCTTCTGATATCGAGGTGATCAATACCCGAGTCGCTCCTTGGTCTTTGATCAAAAAGTCACACAATGCGTCAATGTCCGTGGTGCTTGTTTGCTGGGCCAACTGTGCAATGGTTTGACCAGCACAGTGGGGAAGGTGGGGAGAAATGGAGATGCGCACCGCATCCCAAGACTCAATCTTGCCCCAATTGTTCAAGCCATCGCGCTCAATGTCATGTTTGATTTTCTCTCTTACATCTTGTTGTCCCAGGCGCTCGAGCATGGCTTGCACTCCACCTGCTTGAACCCATTGGGGCAGAATGTTTTTGAGGGGATTGCTGCCCGCCGTGTAGGGGTAAGCATCGCAATCAATGTCAACGCCCTCGTCGCGTGCTTGTTGCATGCGCTCCAAGGCCTGTGTGGTCTTGCCCCAGTTGTCCAGGCCAGAGCATTTGAAATGCACCACTTGCACGTGAATCTTGGCCTCTTGTCCAATCGCAATGGCTTCCTCCAAGGCTTGCATCACTCCATTGGATTCGTCACGAAGGTGGGTGAAATACGCCGCATGGTGAGTTTCTAAGGTCTTGGCCAATGCGACCAGTTCATCCGTCATGGCATAGGAGCCCGGTGAGGTGAAGAGTCCAGTTGACATACCCAGTGCACCGGCATTGAGGCCCTCCAAGAGCATTTCTTGCATGTGATTCATCTCTTGGGCGCTTGGCGCGCGTTGCGCCATGCCCATGCTCATCAAGCGCAGGGTATTGTGGCCCACGAGCATGCCAACATTCACCGAGGTTGCAGGAAAGGTTTGCAAATACTCCCCAAAGTCCATGGCCCTGAAGGGCAACCACGGCGCACTGGGGTTCAAATAGTCGGCCAAAAGTTTGACCCGATCGGGTAAACAAGGAGCGACTGAAAACCCGCAATGCCCAATGATTTCAGTCGTGACACCTTGCCTGAGTTTGCTCTCAGCTTTGGGGTTGATGGGGAGTGTGAAGTCGGAATGGGTTTTGATATCGATAAATCCTGGACACACCACCAGGCCCTGGGCATCAATGACTTCTTTGGCTTGAACATCCAAGTGCTCACCCATGGCCACAATCAATCCCGCGTTCACGGCCACGTCAACGTAGACACCTGGTGAGCCTGTACCGTCAATGACTAAACCACCTTTGATAAGAAGATCATGGAGCATGCTGGAAAAGTTCTCGCTTTAAAGTATTGCAGTCTTTGAAATGACTCTTAAAAACCTATTCATTCAAACTCAGCTCAATATCAAATCAAGGGGTCCACATTGAGTGACAAGGCCACCTCATTGAGTGTCTTCAACAAAGATGGGGGGAGGGCGACTCCATCGATGAGCCTTTTTTCACGTTCACGGTAACCACGCTCACCGGGCATCAAAATTTCCCCCGCCTTTTCATCGACAGGCAATGCTTTGAGTGTTTGAATACACTGAACGATCTCTTTTTGAAACGCCTCTTTGGAGCAAAATTGATAGATGTCCATGGCAATGATCATGGCGTTTTGGCAATGGCGTTGTGCTTCGTGCTCGTCCGAGAAGAAATGCCCGATGAGGGGATTCATGAGTGGCAAACTCGTCATGAGTTCAAACATCAATGACAGGCCCGAGCCCTTGGGACCGCCCAAGGGCAGGGGGATGGAGGCCGCTTGCGAGTCGGTGGTTGCGTTGCCCTCGTCGTCCAGGGCCCACCCCGGTTCGAGCGTTTGTTTTTTGGCCTTGTATTGCAAGAGTTTGCCCATGGAGACGACGCCAGAGGCCATGTCAAGGATGATGGGGGTATTGTCTTTGCCAGGCACGGCCAAGGAAAAGGGTGCCGTGGAGACACCAGCGGCTTTGGCGCCGTGATAGGCCATGTTCGGCCTGGAGGCGGCCATGGCAATGCAAGACATGCCCGCTCTTGCAACTTTCTCAGAAAAAATCCCAAGCGCAGCGGTGTGGGTGGTGTTTCTCACCATCACCATCCCAATGCCAGCTTTTTGGGCCATGTCTATGGCCAAGTCACTCGCCCATCCCATGGCCAAAGGCCCGGCACTGCGATTGGCTTCGATCACTTTGACGGCCAAGGTATCGTGGAGCAGTTGCAACTTGGCCTTGGGGTCCATCTCACCTTTGTCGATGATTCTCATGTACATTGGGATGCGACTCACCCCATGGGTGTCCATGCCCCTCAAATTGGCCCAAATGAGGGCGTCTGCCACTGTTTTGGCTTCCTCTAGACTCATGCCGCGGGCATGCATGATCTCTTGAGCGTAGCGGCCCAGGCGTTCTGCGCTGAATCGTGGCTGTCCTGGTGCTTTTTCTTGCTGGGTCATTGTCTTTCAATCTTTCTGAGTTCAATCACACGTTGCCATTTTTGGTATTCGTTGTCCACAAAAGCCTGCATGTCCTCTGGCGTGCTTGATTGAGGATCCCCTCCCAAGTCAGCAAGCGCTTTGTGATTGTCTTTGTCGTCAATGATTTTGCGAATCTCAACATTGAGTCGCTTGATGATGTCGGGTGGTGTTCCACCCGTGGTACCCACACCGATAAAAGACTTCACTTCGTAACCAGGCAAGTTCTCTGCCACGGAGGGGACATCGGGCAGGGCTTTGAGACGCTCTTTGGAGGTCACGGCCAGCGCTCTGATCTTGCCCGATTTGATAAAGGGCAGGGACAAGGTGGGGGCTTCGATCAACATGTCTACGCGCTCACCCATCAATTCGGTCATGGCGTTGCTGCCACCTTTGGTGGGGATGTGGACAATTTCAGTGCCCGCCATCACGTTGAAGAGTTCAGAAGATAGGTGGTGTATGGAGCCAAATCCTGAACTGGCATAGTTCATTTTGGCGGAGTTCGATTTGGCCGCAGCAATCAGTTCATTGAGGTTTTTATAGGGCGAATTGGCCAACACGTGGACGATGAAGGGATAAAACGTGACCGTTGAGATCATCGCAATGTCTTTGACTGGATCAAAAGGAGGATTTTTGGCCAAGGCGGCTTGGGCTGGATAACCCCCTGTCACCAAGAGCAAGTTGTAACCATCGGGTTTTGCCTTGGCCACATAGTTGGCGCCGACCCCGCCACCGGCTCCGATGCGGTTCTCCACGACGACGGGTGAACCCAAGGCTTCTGAGAGATGTTGAGCGACGAACCGCGCCATGATGTCGGCAGATCCACCCGCTGCAAAAGGGCAGATGATGGAGATGGGTTTCATGGGGTATTTTGGAGTATTTTGCGCATGACTCAAGCTCGAGAGACCCAAAAAGAACAACAGCGATGCGATTGAAGGCACCATTGTTTTGGATGCCAGTTTGATACTTGATTTGTACAGAGTGTTCATGTCTTTTTAGGGTCTTGAAAGACCTCTCCTTGATGAGGGTTAAAACGAATGAAAGCCAGAGAAAAAAACCGATATAAAACAACACACCATCCGAAAATTGATTCCAAATAGATCCCCAACAGATCCCCGAATAGATTCAAAAATCACGCCAAGAGTTTGAACAATCAAACTCGTACGCGGTCGCTTGATCTTCAAACCAGTGGTATATCCTGATGAGCGCCTTGGTTTCTTCAGATTAGACTTTGCCCATGTCTATTTTTTCAATTTCCAATGAGTTTAACCCATGACGTGTTCTTTCTTTATAGCATTTTCTAAGCGGGTGATGAACCTTTTGCTGGGTTTGGTTTGCCTCTTTGTTGGTACTCTTCCCGCTGGGGCAGCGATCAACAACATCACGCTCATAGTGCCCACCACACCAGCCACGGGAGCCGACATCTTGGCAAGGCTATTGGCTCAGCAATTGAATGCGAAGTTTGGTCAAGTGGTGGTGGTAGAAAATAAGCCAGGTGCGAGTGGCAATATTGGCAATGATTTTGTGGCACGCGCCAAGCCCGATGGCGCAACCTTATTGATTGCCTCCACGAGTTTTGCACTGAATTCGGCGGTCAATCCGAATTTACCATTTGATCCCATCAAGGATTTCGCGCCCATCACCTTGTTGGGAACGGGGACCTTGTGCTTGGTGACTCCCAGCAGTCTTGCGCCCAATAACTTGACCGAATTCATTGCTTTGGCCAAATCTTCACAGCTCGACTATGGCTCACCTGGCAACGGCACGCCTCAGCACTTGGCCATGGAGCTCTTCAAAATGGAGGCTGGCGTGAATTTATTTCACATCCCCTTCAAAGCCGCCGCCAACGCGGTGAACGATTTGACTGGAGGTCATGTCTCGGCCATGATCGTGCCCATGCACACCGTGCTGCCGTTGGTCAAAGCGGGGCGACTCAAAATGTTGGCGGTCATGAGCAAAGAGCGTGCTGAATTGGCGCCCAACGTCCTCACTTTCAAAGAGCAAGGCTACCCCAAGTTGCAAGTCGATGTTTGGTACGCATTGCTGGCCCCCAAAGGCACCCCTGCGGGGCTTGTGCAAGAATTGAACAATCAGGTCTTGCAAATTCTCAAAACCCCCAATGTGGTCTCTCAGTTGAGTGTTCATGGCATTGAAGCCAATCCAAGCTCCTCGTCAAGTCTGGCTGATTTGCTGAAAATGGAGTTGGGACGCTGGACGCAAGTTGTTAAAACGGCTCAAATCAAGGCTGATTGACCCATGACGAACCCGTGTGTTCTGACGTAAAAGAGAAGGGCCATCTCCTTGGCGCCTATTTAAAGTAAATCAACGTGAAGTCGAAAACCCAGCACGTTGGCGGGTCCTCTGTCTTTGTTGTAGGCGGGATTGACCACCCGTTGATAGTCCATCGTGAGAGAGACACTTTTCATCACGTTGCAATTGTAAAAAATCTCGGTGATATTCTCGTCCTTGTAGTTGATTCGGCCGTCACCAATGAGGACGCCCAAGCCGCCTGATTGAAAGTAATCTTTGGCCTCTTGAGATAATTTGTTCTTGACCCAACCCAATCCCACGGTGTCTTGTACTCTTGCCCAATAGTCACCTTTCATCAAAAAACCGGTTGCCAAGGATTGGTTGACATCGGTGAAGTCGAAGGTTTCTTTGCGACCGTCGTTGTGGCTCCATTTTAAAAAAGCCCCCATGTCAATGTTGATCTCTTGTTCTACATTGAATGCATAGCCAACTCGGTTGCTGTACTTTCTCACAAGTCCCGTGTCCACTGAACTCACTTTGCTTGAGTTGTAGGCATCCACCGCGTCCTTGTAGCTGCCCATGTAGCCTTTGTTCATAAAGCCCAAAAGTTTGATTTTCCCAGCATGTCCAGCCCAATTGTGCCGAGCTTCCAGTTCTTGCACCCATTCAAACTGTTTGCCCGACAAGTCCAACTGCTCTGAATTGGGGGTCTTGGACAAGGAGAACAGTCCACCCCTTAAGGTCCACCAGTCTTGATTCCATTCGAGTGCCACACCCGAGGAGAAGCCCCATGAATCTGCAGCATAGTCAAAGGCACCCGAGTCCAAGAGGGTCCAATTCATGAAGTCACCCCTGGGGTCATGGGCATAGGCGTTGGTGTCAAAGATGTCCACGACAGAAAATTTGCCCACAGTCCAAATAAGATTGTTGCTGCTGATGGTTTTGTCGACCTGGTTGTAGTCGTTCATCAAGAGCAATGTGTCGCCACCGAGGTCCACCGTTTGCCGCATGAAGGCTCTTGGATACTTCATGTAGGGCTTGTTGTTGCCAACCTTGTAGGCCTCTCCGCTGGTAAAGCCTGAGACCCCAAGGGTATTGGTCAAGCCAAAACCTTGGTCGAGTTCGGGGTTGATGTAAAACTCTGCCCCCTGCCAAAGCTTGCGACCCAAATACCAGGTGATGTCGCTGGTGCTTTTCCTCTCACTACTGGCGTACAAGCTATTGTCGCCAGAGTAGGGGGCAGCAAAAGAAGTATGCCACTGGTTAAGGTAGGTGAACTGGGCGTGAACACTCCACTCATCAGCCGGCAAATTGAGCAAAGCGTTCAGGTCATTCAACCTCTCTTGGGAATTGTCATTGTGAATGGCATTTGGCGCTGCTTGTGAATCAAGTTGGGTTTGTGCGTAAGCGATGTTGAGAGTCAAACTCAGGATCATGAAGAGTCGGCTCAACATATTCAGAGATGTCGGCAGTGAAAAACCCAGCGTGCGCAAGAAGAAATTCAGATCAATCACTTTGCTGCACCGTGACCAAAGGTTTGTTTTCGTTGATTTGTTGACATTGAATCAACACCTTGACCCATTCATCGGCATGAAAGAGTCGGTCGTCGTGCAGCAATCCCAGGCCGCGAAAAGATATCAATTTGACGACTCCCTGCGCGCTTGAATTTTCTTTGAGCACCGCGGCATTGGACATGCTGGACTCCCAGGTGATTTTTCGGTAAATGGGGAAAAGATTGGGCAACTGCTGGGCAACGGTTAGGCATGCGCTGATTTCTGGGCGTTCACCTTCAATGATGATTTTTTGAAGCAATTGATTTTTTGGGTTGGCCACCGAGGAGCCGGCGGCCCAAGACATTGGCAGGCTGATCCATTGAGCCGTCAACAAAAGTCCTAGGCCCATGAAACCCAGGCTCAGGCGAGATTTGAAGAAATGAATCAATGTTGACATTTGATGTTTATCTCTTCGATCGATTCAAGTCAGATAGTTTTTTTTTAATTTGATCAATCAAGCCAAAATCTTGTATGGGGACCATCATGGAGTCTGCAAAAATTGCATTTTTGTCTCCAATGAGCCAATTGAAAAATGCAATGGTTTCTCGGGCTTCATGATCTTGTTTGTTGTGCTTTGGAATCAATGCATATGTGACGCCGACGATGGGCCACACGGGGCCACTCAGATTGGCTGGTGAAATGCTGTAAAGACTGCCATGTCGCCAAGTGAATTGTTGACTGGCCAGTTCAATGCCTTTGATAGACACTGTTTTGAGCTCATCTCCAACTTGAAGACTCACTGTTGACACATGCGCTCTTTGCGCAGCCCCAAACTCCACGTATCCCAAAGAGCCAGCCGTGTCTTGGACGGCCTGAATCACCTGGGATGTGCCTTCGACGCTTTTGCCTGTGGTCCATGTCAGTTTGGAGCTATTTCCAAGTGTTTCACGCCATTTTTGGCTTTGATTGGACAAATATCCCGTGAAAATATAGCTTGTCCCCGAACTGTCCGCCCGTGTAATGGTGGTGATTGGCAAATCTGCAATGACAAGTGTGGGATTGAGCTTGACGATTCTTGGATCAGTCCAACGCTTGATGTCGCCCATAAAGATAGACGCCAAGGTCTCGCCATCCAAGATCAATTGATCCGAAGCAACGCCCGGTAAGTTGACGATGGGGGTGATGCCACTGAAGAACAATGGAAATTGCACCAGGCCCAGAAGATCGGTTTCATACCGAGACAATGCCACATCGGTGAGTGCAAAATCATTGATACGACCCGTGAGCAAACGAATTCCTTGTCCAGAACCCAAGGGCTTGTAGCTCACCAAGGTGTCGTGCTTGGATTGATAGTCTTGCGCTAAATTGGAGATCAACCTGCCAGACAATGAAGAACCGGCACCTTCAATTTCAATGCCTGAACAAGTGCTGCTTGACATCAAAGCAACCCAGGTCCACATGATCCAAACCAAGGTTTTCATTCGTGAATCCATTTACATAGTTTTCCAACTTTAAGGTTTTTATGTGTCAGATTCATGTCGCCGCTGTGTCAACTCGCCTTGACTGTCATTTTTATAGCGCATATTAATTTGATACGATGTATATTATGTTAACTTAAATGGATGGTGATTTCTGATTGCCGATTTCCAATTTCCGATTGATGTTTCTGTTGCAGTTGTTTGACGACAATTACCTTGGCCGCTCAGAGGTCTATTCCGGGAGGGTCCTGGAGGCGGGTTTAGCGCAGAGCGTATGGGTTGGTCCTGCATAAAGACTCCACAAACCTAATGCTCAGTTATTTGACAAGATTTTGCTTTTGATTCCAAGCGTTCAAATAGGTCTGTATCCACTGCGCGGCTTGTTCATGCCTGGCTTCAATCGCAAAGTCCATGGCATTGAGATTTTTGAAGTTTTTAATGCTCGGATCTGCACCTTCGTCGAGCAACACTTTGCAAGCCATTGGATTGTCAGAGTAACCTGCCGCCATCATCAATGGTGTGGTGCCGTTGGGGCTTTCTGCATCAATGTAGGCGTCTTCGTCCAAGAGCAGATGGATCAATTCCAAGTGTCCTTTGCTGGCTGCATAATGCAGCGGTGTCCAGCCCGGTTTATTCACATCGGCGCCCTTTTCGATCAACTCCCTGGCGATCTCGACTTCTCCTTGAATCACCGCGAGCATGAGAGGTGTTTCATCGTGTGAGTTTCTTTCGTCAAGGTCGATGCCCTTTGCATTCACCAAGACCTTCACCACGGCCCAAGCTCTTGAGTTGATGGCCAAGAACAAGGATGGATTGCCTGCTTCATCCGGCGTTTTGGGGTCCACACCTCGCATGATCAGGGTTTGAACACTCTTGGCGTCATTGCGCTTGATGGCACTTAGAAAATCCGCGTAAGCACCGGCCTTGCTGATCAAAGGATGGCACAGTCCAAGTAACACCAAGGCAATGATCAATGTTTGACGAAAACATCCCTGCCATTGAACCATGGCGTTCTTGAGGTCAGGCCAGGGAAGCCTTGAATGTTGAGATTTTTCCATATGATAAATCACATTAATTAATTAATATAAGATATTGATTTATAAAGTTAAATTAAAAAATTTCTTTTGTTTTTTTAAAAAGATTTTCAAAATTTAAAC
>CAIPFK010000003.1 GCA_903864315.1 uncultured Burkholderiales bacterium
CTCCAAGTTTTTTGATGAGAAACCCGTCGGCACATGCGAGAAGCACGGCTGGGAAGTGCCACAACACATCCAAGCCCAGCCTCAATGCCCCGAAGGCGGGTCGTTGGCGCAAAAAAGTGCGCCAATCAGTGGGTATTATCCCCGCACTTCAGCACTCCCGAGTGGTGCACGCTCACGGCAGGCTCAAAGCGTCAATCCAACCGTGCGCCTCCTGGGAAGTCCAGTCCACGGGGCCCTCGATTTTCCAGCGCGCTTGGCCCTTGGCGTCAATCAAAATGGTGGTGGGATAAATGGAGACTCGAAAGCGCTTGGCCATCTGAGCGTCTGGGTCTTGGATCACCCGCAAATGCAGATTTCTCTGCGCCAAAAATCGCTCTGCACGAGAGCTGTTTTCTCGAACATCGATGGCCACGACTTGCAAATGACCCTCACCTTCCCAATCGGCCAAGACATCCAGAGACGGCATTTCAAGCTTGCAAGGCTCACACCAAGTCGCCCAAAAATTGATCAATGTTGGCAAGCCTTTGGAGAATTGGCTTGCCACCAAAAAATCCAAACTTGGTGTGGCCAAGCGTTGCGGCCAGGGTGTTTTGCGAAACTGGGCGTGAAGCGGCCCATGGCCCAAAAGGATGGCCAGCACCAAGAGTCGCAAGCCAGTGCAAGGCCAAACACCAGACAAGACACTCCACACGGCGAACAGCCTCAACTCACCACGGCCTCATCGCTTCGGCTCTCGCCCTTGGTGTCGGTCCAGGTGACGGCAATTTTGTCGCCAGGCTTGCCGCCCTTGATGAAGAACTGCAGATACGGGTTTTTGGACACACCCGGTCCCCACTGGGCCGTCATCACCACTTTGCCGTTCCAGCTGGCTTGCACGTCTTGAATATGCCAAGCGGGAATGGTTTTACCACTGGCGTCTTTGCGTTGTCCTGACTCCATCTCGTGGTTCATCAAAATTCTGACTGTGGTTTGTCCAGCACCGCTTTGGGCTTTGATGCGCATGGGTTCTGTCATGATTGAGCTCCTAAGGAACGTGGGCCAAGGGTAAAAACTGCCGCAACTTGATGCGGATCCATCCAAGTTTGTCGTTCAACCACCGCAACCTCCCAAGGTCACTTTGACTTCCTTTTTGGCCATCCAGGCTTGCGAGTCACTGCCCACTGCCACGGCGTAGACCATGGAGGTTTGCCCCATTTTGCAGCGCGCTGAAAAATTGGCCAACACATCGTCGCTCACATTGAAGACCGCCACCAAGGGGGCGGGATTCTTTTCAACCAAAAAAATGATGCGCTTGATTCCTGGCAATGCGCAAGATGCACTCACTGGAACGACGGCACCGTTCTCAGCGATGTCAGGCGCCAAAAACACCACATCACTGCTCTCCTTGGGTGTTGCCACTCCAAGCGCTTTGAGCACGTCTTGCCACGTCTTGGACTCAAAGGCGGCTTTGTCGTAGGCCTGGGCATCTTGCAAAACCAGGGACGACAAGGTGCCCACGGCTCCCAAGGCCAAACCTGTCTTCAATGCTTGTCTGCGTTTATTCATATATCTCTCAGAGATTATTCAAGGTTGAGGTCACCAACATGGGGGCGGATCTGGACCACCAAGATCCAAGCCCATGGCCATTATCCCACTGCGAGGTGGTGTACAACCGTTTTGCGCTCCATCTTCGCTTAAAACGCATCAAGGACCTGGGTTGCCAAGACCCAAGCGTGATCACGGCATTGGCGATATGATGCCCAAGACTGTACTTGCATTTTCTGACCCAGGATCGCAACGAATTGAAGAGGACTTCCAAGGAATCCATCAAAACCGCATGAACAAAAGAGACTTCAACCACGCCATGGCGAGCATGGGACTGCTGGGCTCCTTGGGCCTTTTGCCAGAGGCAGCCACGGCACAAAACAGCAGCACCCGTGGAGCCGCGACGCCCCAAAGCGCACAGTTATCCCAAGCCCACGTGGTGGTGGTGGGTGCTGGCTTTGCGGGATGCACGGTCGCCAAAACCTTGCGCCAACTCTCCAAAAACACCTTGCGGGTCACCTTGGTAGAGCCCAATTCGAACTTCTTGATGCTGGCACTCTCGAACTTGGTGCTTGGCGAGAGCGAGCCCTTTGCCCACTTTACCCAAGCCTTGGCGCCTTTGACCAAAGCCCACGGCATCGATTGGATTCAAGATCGGGCGGTGGGCTTGGAGCCGCAAAAGAAAACACTCAAACTCGCCAATGCCAGCACCCTCACCTACGACAAACTCGTGCTCTGCCCGGGCGTGGAGTTGGTGCTCGATGCCGTTGAGGGCTTGAACGAAGCCAAACAAACGTCCAGGATTGTTCAAGCCTGGGGCAACGACCTCGAGCTCCAGGTGCTCAAACGTCAACTCCTAGAGATGCCCAATGGGGGTACCTTCGCCATTGCGATACCCCCGTCTCCCTTCAAATGCCCACCAGGGCCGTATGAACGGGCGAGTCAAGTGGCGCATTATTTGTTGACCCACAAGCCCCAATCGCGCGTGTTGGTGCTCGACGCCAACCAAGACCTCTTGTCCAATGCAGCGCACTTTAAGCGTTATTGGGCCGAGCACTACGCCCACATCATCGAGTACCGACCGGATCACTTGGTGACGGGTGTTGATGCCAAAAGCCTCACCTTGAGTTTTGAGGTGCAAGACGACTTGCAAGTCCAAGTCGCCAATGTGCTCCCCCCAATGCGGGCCCAAGCGATTGCCCGAGAAGCGGGCATGGCCAATGTGAACGACAAGTGGTGCGAGGTCAACTTTTTGAACTTTGAGAGTCGCCTCCAGCGCGATGTCCACATCCTTGGGGATGCGATCCAAGGTGCCCCCCTGATGCCCAAATCTGGCCACATGGCCCATGCACAGGGCTTGGTGTTGGCCAAGGCCATCGTGGCCGAGTTGAGTCTTCAATTGCCCGACCCCAACGCGCAGTTGAGCAATTTTTGTTACAGCTTCTTGAACGACCATGCTGCACTGCATTTGGAGTCCCTGCACCGCTACGACCCCAAAGCGCGAACCTACCAGTTGATCCCTGGCAGCAACAAACCTTCGCCCGCACCCAGCGTGGAGCAAGGGCAAGCCGCTTGGAGATGGGCGGCTCAAATGTGGGACGACTTGCTCAGTTGAGCTCTGACTCGAAGGGTGACTTGCGGTGTGGCTTGCGGTCTGCCTTGCGGTGTGTCTTGTCTTGTCTTGTGTTGTGCAATGAAGCTCAGACCGATGAGGCTTTCATGCGCTCACTCAAGTCCGACACCTCTTGGTGCAGTGCTTGGGCCAATGCACGACGATCGGTCGTGCCGGTCTTTCTGGGCAAGCCACAACTGATGTGTGCAACAAAGGGCTCAAGTCCCAGTATCGCCCAAATGGAGGCCACCAACGTTTGATCGCCAACAAAGCAAGGGACCGTGGTGAGCGCACGCGAACTCGCGACTCGGTACACCAAGGCCAAAGCCTGGACACAAGAGCCACTGTGCAAAGGTGCTTGCATCAAATTGGCGTGAAAGGCCAGCACCTTTGAGCCGGTGCTGGTGGTGCCTTCGGGAAAAATCATCACCATGTCGTTGGCACTCAGGGACTGGGCCAAGCGCTCCACCATGCGGCTCACGTCCCTGCGTGAGGCACGCTCAATGAAAAGGGTGCGACACGCCCGCGCATAGCGACCCACCACTGGCCAAGCAGCCACCTCAGACTTGGAGACAAAGCGCACCGGGCTCAAGGCCAAGTACACCAAAATATCCAACCAAGACAGGTGATTGGAGACCAAGAAAAGGGGGCCCTGCACACCGATAGACCCCTCCCCCTCAAGCTCAATCCTGAGACCAAAGACCTCCAAGGCGCGCTGAGCCCAGTGCTGCACCGCCGCTGCGCGTTGGGACTCACTCCAACGGGGAAACTTCCATCTGACCTCGATATAACCGTCCATCAGCAACGCGATGAGCCGCACGAGCTTGATCGCCCGAGACTGTTTGGGCCAGGTGTTCAACCCCACCTCAGGCGCGAGCGTAGACGCGCCGACCCTGCACCCAGGTCGATTTGACGCGCCCTGTCATGGCCGAGCCATTCATCTCAAAATCAAAGGGCGTGTGCTTGCCTTGGCTGATGAGGGATTGCGCATTCACACTCCACACCTCATGCGGATCGAACAAACAAAAGTCCGCCGCGCCGCCCACTGCCAAGCGCCCTAGCTTGGGCTGAGCGGATGCACCCACTCCCACGCCTTGCGACAAAATCCCCCCCGGTGTTGCCGTCACCACCCGCAGACCATCCACCACAGCGAGATCCATCTCCAAAATCCATTTGAGCGTCAAACTCAAGAGCAACTCCACGCCACTGGCACCAGGCTCGGCTTGGGCAAATGGCAGCACCTTCATGTCTCCCGCCACGGGGTTGTGGTCCGAGACCAAGGCATCAATCACACCGCTGGCCAAAGCGTCTCGCAAAGCATCGCGGTCGCGCGCTTGCCGCAAGGGCGGGATGAGTCTCGCGCGCGAGTCAAAGTAGCCCATGTCAACTTCGCTCAAGTGCAAAGAGTTCATGCTGACATCACACGTGAGAGGCAAGCCCTCCTCCTTGCCACGCCTGACCAGAGCAACCCCTTGGGCCGAAGACAAGCGAGACAGGTGCACGCGTGCGCCCGAACTCCTCATCAAGGCCAAAATGGTCTCGATGGCAATGGTCTCGGAGGCGACGGGCACACTGGACAAACCCATCCTGAGTGCCAAGGGGCCACTCGCTGCCACACCGCGACTCAAGTAGGGGTCTTGGGGATGCAAATGCACCCCATAACCAAACGTGCTGGCATAGGTCAAGGCGCGCTGCAAAACATGGGTATCGGTCAAACACACCTCGGCTTGCCCAAAGCCCACACAACCGGCTTGGGTCAAGGCGCCCATTTCAGTCAAGGTCTCCCCCATGAGGCCTTTGGTGAGCGCGCCCAAGGGAAACAGTTGGGCCAAGTTCAATTGATCCGCACGGTGGCGCAGCATCTCCACCAGACCCGATTCATCCAAGACCGGATCGGTGTCGGGTGGGCAGACCAGACTCGTGACGCCTCCTGCCACCGCGGCTCGAAGCTCGGAGGCCAACATGCCTTCGTGCTCTAAACCAGGCTCCTTCACGCGGGCACACAAATCCACCAAACCAGGCAGCAACCACAAGCCTTTGGCATCGATGGTTTGATCGATCTGAGTTGAGGACAACCAGTCGTGTGGGATGGCCCCCAAGTGCACGATGCGTGCGCCTTGAACACCCACGTCCGCGATGTTGTCAAGCCCACTGTAGGGGTCGATGACACGGGCATTGGTGATGACGGTGGTGCTGGTGTTGGTCGTATGGGCAGAGGTATTCATGCGCTGATTCTTTCTTCTAAACCTGGCCTTCATTGCCCGCCACGATGGACATCACCGCCATGCGAATGGCAATGCCAAAGGTGACTTGGGGCAAGATCACGCTCTGGGCCCCATCGGCAACGGCCGAGTCGATCTCCACGCCTCGGTTGATGGGCCCGGGGTGCATGACGATGGCGCCGGGACTGGCGGCCTCGAGCCGCTGGGGGGTCAGTCCAAAGGCCTTGAAATACTCATGACTGGAGGGCAACAATGCACCGCTCATGCGCTCGTTTTGAAGGCGCAAGGCAATGACCACATCGCAGTCCTCGATGCCACTGCGCAAATCATGGAACACCCGAACACCCAAATGCTTCAAGTCCTCGGGCACCAAGGTTTTGGGGCCCACCACCCGGATATCCGGACAGCCCAAAGCGCTCAGCGCGTGGATGTCCGACCTCGCGACTCTGGAGTGCAACACATCGCCCACGATGGCCACGCGCAGTTGCGTGAAGTCGCCCTTGTAGTGACGAATGGTGAACATGTCCAACAGGCCCTGGGTGGGGTGAGCGTGGCGACCGTCTCCTGCGTTGATCACGTGCACATGCGGCGCCACATGCTGAGCGATCAGATAAGGTGCGCCCGACTCAGAATGACGCACCACGAAAATATCGGCCGCCATGGCGCTCAAGTTGGAGATGGTGTCTAGGAGCGACTCGCCCTTGGCCGTGGAGGACTTGCCAATGTCCAAATTGATCACATCGGCACTGAGCCGCTTGGCCGCAATCTCAAAGGTGGTGCGGGTGCGGGTGCTGTTCTCGAAAAAAAGATTAAAAACACTCTTGCCTCGAAGCAGGGGGACTTTTTTGACTTCCCGGTCGCTCACCGAGACAAAGCGCTTGGCCGTGTCCAGCACGTGTGTCAACATGTCTTTGCCCAAACCCTCGGTTGAGAGCAAGTGAATGAGTTCGCCGTGGGCATTGAGCTGCGGATTTCTTTTGGACAGCAAATCAGTTCTCCAATGAAAAGTGAAACCCAAGCGCGGCGTCGCGCGCCAGTGACAGGGTTTGGGTTTTGGCCAAACTCAAGCGCGCCGCCGCGTAATCGGCTTGAATGGGAAGCTCTCGACCTGCGCGGTCGACCAAGACGGCCAAACGCACCCGAGCTGGCCGGCCATAGTCATACAATTCATTGAGTACAGCACGAATGGTCCTGCCAGTAAAGAGCACATCGTCGATCAACACAATGTCCGAACCCGCCACCTCGAACGGCAGCTCGGTGGCCTCACCACCCGAGAGTCCTCGCTGGCCGTAGTCATCTCGGTGCATGGAGGAGCTGATCACCCCGCACGCACCCTGGATCCCCAAATCCACTTGCAGTCGATGGGCCAACCAAGCCCCGCCAGAGGTGATGCCCACCAAGTGGGTACTGGGGGTGAGCAAGGCCCTCACGCCTTCTTTCAAATCGAGGTAAAGGGCCTCGGCATCCAAGGACAAAGGACCGGTCGTCATGGTTTAGCTTTCATGGCTGATGGAGTTGGACTCACCCTCTTCAGGTGCACCGTGCAGGGCTGCAGCTTGGCGCAGCTGCGCAAAAAACTGATTCAGTATGACACACGCCGAGAGCGCATCCACATTGTGCGCTTGCGCGCCCTCGCTCAAGGCCTGTGTGGTGCTGTAGCGCTCGTCGACTTCAATCACCTTGAGATGGAACCTCGCGCGCAGTTGCTGCGCCACGCGCTTGGCAAACCGGGTGTTGTCATGCGCTTGTCCATCCGGGTGATAGGGCACACCCACCACCAAGGCTGTGGGGGACCATTCTTTGATAAAGGCCGCAAAAGGGTCCAGGACAAACCCACCCTTTTGTTGGATCACACCCACCGCCTGGGATTGCCCCAACAGCAAGCTGCCATAAGCAACACCGGACTTTTTTTTCCCCAAATCAAACGCCAAAAAACTGCTCTCTTGGGGCCACGCCTGCGACCCCATTGGAGCGGCTGAGGCCCTAGACACCGGCATGAGAGCCTACACCCCAGTGGGGCACCAAGACGTTGGCGCGCAGCCCATCGTGGGACTCAAGCATGCCCAGCACCTGGCGAGATCATCCATGACTCCAAACCCAAGAGGGAGAGCGCTTTGTCGTAGCGTTTCTCAATGGGGGTGTCAAAAATAACATCTGGATCGGCATCCACGGTGAGCCAGGTGTTTTCAGCAATTTCGGACTCGAGTTGCCCCTGCGCCCAAGCCGCATACCCCAAGGAGATCAACACCCGCTTGGGGCCGGCCCCCGTGGACAAGGCCTCAAGCACATCTCGAGAGGTCGTCATCTCAAGCCCCCCAGGGATGGTCAGCGTGCTGGCATAAATGGACTGCGGCAAGGCGGCATCGGCCTCACCGATGGGCTCGCCTTCAGCTTTCTCGCCTTCACCTTTTTCGGCTTGATCGCTCACTGCACGGGTGGCTTGACTTGCCACGTTTGCGGTCTTGTCTTGACTCTCCTGCGAGAGGGGGTGTCTTGACGTTGGGCCAACGCTTTGGAGATGGGCTTGGGGGTCAGAATGGGGGGGGGAGGTGAATTGGGTTTGACCCGTGAAGGAGGCCAAGGGCTGAGCCTCATGCAACACAAAACCCCTCTCGGTGTGCACTGGCCCTCCATGAAAAACTGGCGTGGCACTCAAATCTTCACGCCCGAGTGGCAAATCGACTTTTTCAAACAACGCTTTCATGCTCATGGAGCTGGGTTTGTTGATCACCAAGCCCAGAGCACCTCGCTCGCTGTGTTCGCACATGTAGACAACGCTCTTGGAGAAGGTATCATCCGTCAAACTCGGCATTGCGATCAAAAAATGATGCGTCAAGTTGATGGGCAAATCAAGCGAGTCTGGTGTGTTCATGAAATCCATTTTAGCAAAGGTCTCATTTGACTAACTCCTCCTCTACCCTATTCCAAAAAGGTTTGATGTGGTTCAGGCGCGACTTGAGGCTCCAAGACAACCGCGCTTTGGCCCATGCCTTGGCGCAATGCCAAGAGGTGCATGGCATTTTTGTCTTCGATGTTGACATTTTGTCACCCCTGCCGCGCCAAGACAGACGGGTCGAATTCATCTGGGAGAGCGTGCTGGCCTTGGACGCAGAAATCAAAGCTCACACTCACGCCCCAACAACAGGGTTGATTGTCGAGCAAGCCAACGCCGTGCAGGCCCTGGTGCAATGGGCAAAGGCCTTGGGAGTCGACGTGGTCTACGCCAACCATGACGATGAGCCGAGCAGCCTTTTGCGAGACGCACGTGTGCGCGGTGCCCTGGCCGAGCACGGCATTCAGTTGTCCACTTATAAAGACCACGTGATCTTTGAACGCAGCGAAGTCTTGAGCCTCTCGGGCACTCCTTTCATGGTGTTCACGCCCTACAAAAATGCCTGGCTCAAAAAATTCATGGGCAGTGATGCGGCAGTGCAACCCTCCATTGCCCACCCGCAGCGTTGGGGCGCCATGCCTCAACATGCAAAAAAACTGCCCAGCTTGCAAGCCCTTGGGTTTGAAAAAACCAATTGGTCCACCTTGGGCCTTCAAGCGGGCAGCGCAGGAGCTCGCTTGCTGTGGCAAGACTTCAAGAAAAGAATGCCACACTACAAAACCGCGCGCGACTATCCGGCCATCAAAGGGGCGAGCTACTTGAGCGTTCACTTGCGCTTTGGCACCCTCTCCATTCGAGAGTTGGTGCGCCATGCCCAGCCCCAAAGTCAACTCGGCTGCGAGGGCTCTGCGGTGTGGCTGAGTGAGCTCATTTGGCGTGATTTTTACCACCAAATCTTGCACCACCACCCCAGGGTCGTGAAGTCAGCCTTCAAGCCCGACTATGACCTCATTGAATGGGAGAAAGGCGCCGCCGCCAAAAAACTCTTCACTGCGTGGTGCGACGGTCAAACTGGCTACCCCTTGGTGGATGCCGCCATGCGCCAGCTCAATCAAACGGGCTATATGCACAACCGCTTGAGAATGGTCGCGGCTTCATTTTTGGTGAAAGATTTGGGGATCGACTGGCGACGCGGTGAGGCCTATTTCGCCCAACAGTTGAACGACTTTGATTTGGCAGCCAACAATGGTGGATGGCAGTGGGCGAGTTCAAGTGGGTGCGATGCACAGCCTTACTTTCGCATCTTCAACCCCGTCACACAAAGCGAGAAATTTGACCCACAAGGCAAATTCATCCGCCGCTATGTTCCTGAGCTTGCCGATTGGCCTGACGAGGCACTGCATGCGCCTTGGGTGTATGCCGCCAAAAAAGGCCAACCCCTGGGCGCAGTCCTTGGCAAAGATTACCCCCTGCCCATTGTCGACCATGCCGTTGCTCGCAACAAAACGCTGTGGCGCTATGGCGTGGTCAAGAGCCAAAAAGTAGAAAAAACTTGACCTGCGCAGGCCAGGCTTTTGCTGACCAAGTCTGGGGCCTTTGATTTCAAGAATGTCTTCAAATCGGCACCATCTCAAAATCTTCTTTTCTGGCGCCGCACTCAGGACAAGTCCAGTTCATGGGGACATCTTCCCAAGCGGTGCCAGGTTCAATGCCATGCTCGGGTGCGCCAAGGGCAGAATCGTAGATCCAGCCACAAATCAAACACATCCATTGTCCGGTCGATTGAGTATCCATGCGGTTTGTCTTTTTTAAAGGTGCCCGAAATGCGCCTTGGCGGCTCGCTCCATGCCCCCAAGGGGCTCTACAGCTTGCCTCAAGGGCTTCACGACGATGAGCCACAGGTGGCATAGAATGAGTGCATTGTAGCCCTCCACCCATGATTGAAGAACACAACGCCCCGACTCCCGACACCCAAGAGGACATTCCTGCTTGCGTGTTGATTTTTAACGCAAGTGACCCCTGCGGTGCAGGAGGTCTGAGTGCAGACACTTTGACCGTGGCCTCGGTTGGCGCACACGCCTTGCCCATTGTCACTGGCGCTTACATGAGGGACACGGCCGAGATTTTTGACCATGTGGCTTTTGACGACGAGGCTGTGGCCGAGCAAGCGCGCGCGGTGCTTGAAGACATCAGTGTTCAAGTCATCAAAATTGGTTTTTGTGGGAGCACTGAAAACGTGAGCGTGGTCGCTGAAGTGTGCACTGACTACGCCCAGGTCCCCGTGGTGGCCTACATGCCCAATTTATCGTGGTGGGAAGAAGACCAAATTGACGCCTATTTGGACGCGTTCAAAGAGCTCATTTTGCCCCAATGCACCGTGCTCGTTGGCAACCACAACACCTTGTGGAGGTGGCTACTGCCTGACTGGTCCAGCGACAAAGCACCCAGCGCCAGAGACATTGCCAGGGCGGCCTTTGAAATGGGCACGCCCTATGTGTTGGTGAGCGGCATGCAGCTGCCCGATCAATTCATTGACAACGTCCTCGCCTCTCCCAACACCACGCTGTTGAATGAAAAGTTCGAGCGCTTTGATGCCGTGTTTTCTGGAGCAGGCGACACCTTGAGTGCATCCTTGGCCGCCTTGATTGCCTGTGGTGCAGACTTGGAGACGGCCTCTCGAGAGAGCTTGGGCTATTTGGACCGCGCCTTGGACGCGGGTTTTCGCCCAGGCATGGGCCACGTGGTGGCCGATCGCCTTTTTTGGGCACACAACGAAGACGACGACTTGAATCCAGATGCACCCAGTGTTAAAACGAGTGCGCTGGACTTCTCCTTTCCAGGCCAAGATATCAAACATTGACACAACGACACAACGCAGATTATTTCGATCCCCATGAGTGATAACAACCAAACTTTATTCGACCGCGCTCGCCAAGTGATCCCTGGTGGCGTGAATTCACCCGTTCGCGCTTTCAAGGCGGTCGGCGGTACCCCCAAATTCATCACCCGTGCAAGTGGCTCCCATTTTTGGGATGCCAATGGCGACCGTTACATCGACTACATCGGCTCTTGGGGTCCCATGATTTTGGGCCACTCTCACCCCGATGTCCTCAAAGCCGTTCAAGACGCCACCTTGCAAGGCTTTTCCTTTGGTGCACCCACTCAGCGAGAGGTTGAGTTGGTGGAATTTTTAATTCACTTGACTCCCTCCATGGAGATGGTGAGGTTGGTGAGCTCGGGCACTGAAGCGGCCATGTCGGCCATTCGTTTGGCCCGAGGTGCCACGGGGCGCAACAAGCTGATCAAATTTGAAGGCTGCTACCACGGCCATGCCGACGCTTTGCTCGTCAAAGCAGGCTCCGGCCTCGCCACCTTGGGTCACCCCACGAGTGCGGGCGTGCCGGCCGATGTTGTGAAAGACACTTTGGTGTTGGAGTACAACTCGATTGATGCCCTTGAAAAAGCATTTGAACTGCATGGCAAAGACATTGCCTGTGTGATGATCGAACCCATTGCTGGCAACATGAACTTTGTTCGTGCCTCCGTGCAGTTCATTCAACGTTGCCGAGAGTTGTGCACACACCATGGCGCCTTGCTGGTGTTTGATGAAGTCATGAGTGGCTGCAGGGTGGCTCTTGGAAGTGCACAAAGTGTCTACAAAGCCGCTTTGCCTGATTTCGAGCCCGACATCACCGTCATGGGCAAAGTCATTGGCGGGGGCATGCCCTTGGCCGCCTTTGGTGGCAAGCGCGCCATCATGGAGCAACTCGCTCCCGTGGGGCCGGTCTACCAAGCGGGCACCTTGAGTGGCAATCCAGTGGCGACGGCCTGTGGCTTGGCCACATTGAAAGCGATCTCCAAGCCTGGATTTTTCACCTCCCTGACTCAAACGACAGAGAGCTTGGTCAAAGGCCTGTGTGACATCGCCAAGCAAGAGGGCGTGCCCTTCAGTGCTGATAGCGAAGGGGGCATGTTTGGCTTTTTCTTGTTGCCCGAGTTGCCCACCAACTATGCCCAGGTGATGAAAAGCGACAGCCAGCGATTCAATCAACTCTTTCACGGCATGTTGGAGTTGGGCATTTACTTTGCGCCCGCTCTCTATGAAGCGGGTTTTGTGAGTGGCGCCCACTCCATGAGCGACATTGACGCGACGCTAGAAGCCGCCAAGAAGGTGTTCAAAACATTGGCTTGACGGTGTGATGCCCGTGTCGAAAGCGCTGATCGCATAGACCCAGACTAGACCCAGACTGGGCGAGCCTCAACACGGCTGGGCCCGCCCTGGCCAAGTCAAGCCGTCGCTCAATGCCTGAAGTGCCTCACTTGGGTGAACACCATGGCCACGTCTTGTTCATTGGCCGCATCAATCACCTCTTGGTCACGCATCGAGCCTCCAGGCTGAATCACGGCGCGGGCACCGGCGTTGATCACCACATCCAGTCCATCTCTGAAGGGGAAGAACGCATCACTCGCGACCACCGAATCAACGAGGGTCAAACTGGCCGCTTGCGCTTTGATGCTGGCAATGCGCGCCGAGTCCAGTCGACTCATCTGTCCCGCCCCCACCCCCAACGTCATGCCGTCTTTGCAGTAGACAATGGCGTTGCTTTTGACAAACTGTGCGACACGCCAAGCGAACAACAAGTCTTGGTATTCTTGGGCAGTGGGTTGTCTTTTCGTGACCACTTTGAAGAGAGACTCATCGACCGCACTCAGGTCTGCCGTTTGCACGAGCATCCCTCCACCCACTCGCTTGTAGTCCCAATGCGCCAGAGGAGCTTGGCTGTCGGCGTTGAGCGCCACTTGCAAGACACGAACATTGACTTTGCTGCTCAACACAGCGAGCGCCTCTGGCGTGAAGGAAGGGGCCATCAAGACCTCCATGAATTGCTCAACGAGTGCCTTGGCGGTCTGTGCGTCCACCTCACGATTAAAGGCAATGATGCCGCCAAAAGCCGAGGTGGGGTCGGTTTTGAAGGCCTTTTGATAGGCCCCCAACGTGGTCTCACCTGTGCCCACTCCACACGGGTTGGCGTGCTTGACGATCACGCAACAATTCACATCAGGGAAGCTTTTCACGCACTCAAGCGCAGCATCGGCATCGGCAATGTTGTTGTAGGACAAGGCCTTGCCTTGAATTTGATGGGCGGTGGCCAAGGTGCCGTTGGCGGGGTGCAGCTCTCGATAAAATGCGCCCAATTGGTGGGGATTTTCCCCGTATCGCATGTCTTGCAATTTCACAAATTGGGCATTCCATTGCTCAGGAAATAGAGCTGGCTGAGCGTTCAACGACTGCGCAGACAAGTACTGAGAGATGGCCCCGTCGTATTGACTGATGCGATTGAAGGCGGCTTGCGCCAACTTGAACTTGGTCTCTTTGCTCACTTGTGAGGCCTTTGAAAACTCCTCCATGAAAGGCGCGTATTGAGATGGATCGGTGAGCACCGCCACGTCCTTCCAGTTTTTGGCGCCCGACCTCACCATGGCCGGGCCACCGATGTCAATTTGCTCGATGGCTTCATCAAGCGTGCAGCCCGCTTGAGCCACCGTTTGCTCAAACGGGTACAAATTCACCACCAAAATATCGATGGCCTTCATGCCATGGAGTACAAGCGTGCTCACATGCTCGGGCAAGTCTTGACGCGCCAAAAGTCCCGCATGCACTTTGGGGTGCAAGGTTTTGACCCGCCCGTCAAGCATCTCGGGACTCCCGGTCCAGTCGGAGATCTCGATCACAGGCAATCCGTGCTTGGCTATCAACGCCGCACTCCCGCCTGTGGAGATGAGCTTCACACCAGCGTGGTGAAGGGACTGGGCGAGCTCAATGAGTCCAGTTTTATCGGACACCGACAAGAGTGCATGCATGCTTGACTTTCTCAATTAAAGGTTGCGACAAACGGATCAGAAGTTGTTGACCAGCCCCAGGCATGGGGTCAACGTCAGGAGCCATGGCCAAGCCAACAATGCCTGTGCTCAGACCAATTTATGGTTGACCAATTTTTTGCGCAAAGTGTTTCTATTCAAACCCAACCACACGGCCGCTTTGGATTGATTGCCTTGGGCTTGGCGCATGACGATTTCAAGAAGCGGTTTTTCAACCACGTTCACCAGCATTTCATGCAAATTGTCTGGCTCTGTGCCACGCAAATCTTTGAAATACCCCTCCATGCTCAGCCGCACGGCGTCTTGTATATTTTTTTTACTCATTGCAATTGATTCGTCTCAACGTTGGGCTTGTGACAGGGCCACTGCGGCGCATCACAAGACAATTCATCCAAATATACACCCAAGCTTGCCATTTGCATTTGAGGGCAATCGATGAGGTTGAAGGTGCTGCGAAACTCCTCCTCGCCCTTCAACGCTTTGACATACCAGCCCACGTGTTTGCGCGCGGACCTCACGCCCATCTCGTCGCCATAGAGTTGGTAGTGCGACTGCAAGTGCGCCATGAGCCAATCCTTGACTTCAGCGATCGAGGGGGGCGCGAGCGCCACTCCATGGGTCAAATAGTGATCAATTTCACGAAAAATCCAGGGCCTGCCTTGCGCTGCTCGTCCGACCATGATGGCATCAGCCCCCGTGAGCGAGAGCACTTGCAAGGCTTTTTCAGGAGAATCGATGTCGCCATTGGCCACCACCGGAATGGACACTTGCGCCTTCACCGCTTGGATGATGTCGTAGTGGGCTTGGCCCATAAAGCGTTGCTCGCGAGTGCGGCCATGCACAGTGAGCATTTGTATGCCCGCGTCTTGCGCAATCTTCGCCAAGGTCGCTGCATTTTGTGATTGTGCACACCAACCCGTGCGCATCTTCAACGTCACCGGCACGCCCAAGGGCTCACACACCCGAACCACCTCGGTCATGATGGCGCGCGCTGTGGGCTCGTCTCGCATGAGGGCAGAGCCAGCCCATTTGTCACACACCTTTTTGGCAGGACAACCCATGTTGATATCGATGATTTGTGCGCCACGCTCGATGTTGTAAATCGCCGCTTGCGCCATCTCCAATGCGTCAGTCCCGGCAATTTGAACGGCAATGGGCCCCTCCTCTCCAGCGTGATCGGTCCGCCTAGAGGTCTTCAAGGACTTCCAGAGATCTCGCCTCGACGTCACCATCTCACTCACGGCATAACCGGCCCCCAATTGTCTGCACAAAGCGCGAAACGGCCGATCGGTGACCCCGGCCATGGGAGCCACAAAAACGCGGTTGGGCAAAGAATAAGGACCGATTTTCATGGAATGAAA
>CAIPFK010000004.1 GCA_903864315.1 uncultured Burkholderiales bacterium
CAGCAGATGCGTAATTGTGCTTTGCTCCTTCTTTTTTCATCACTGCGACAAAATCTTTGAGTGTTGGTGTTTTCAGCTCTGTTCTTGTAATCAACACCATATTGAATTGAACCGCACGTGTAATAGGGGCCAAATCCTTCTCAGCGTTGTAGGGCATCTTTGAGTAAAGGAAAGCATTTTGAGTGAAGGCGGCATCACTGCCTAAAAGAAGCGTGTAACCGTCCGGCGCAGCTTGGGTCACCGAACTTGCTGCAATGATTTCATTGGCGCCAGGTTTGCTTTCAATGATGACTTGTTGGCCCCATAGTTTGGTCAGGCCCTCTGTTAAACCGCGTGCAAAGTTGTCAACGGGTGCGCCTGCAGGATAGGGCACGATCAACTTGACCGGTTTGCTTGGGTAGGCTTGTGCAAGTGCATGGTTTGCGCACACAAGTCCGGCGGCAATCATCGCGATTGTCAAGGCTTTGTTGAGTAAGTTTTTCATGTCATGTTCTCCGTTTGTTGTTTCATTCAGCGGAATAGAGTATCATCCAACAGAACAATTAAAAAGATAAGGGTTTGCGCTAGTCCATCCCGTTTTGTACAAAAAAGGGTGATGGCGTTCACTCAGAGTGCGATGCTTGTAGTAATCTTTGTGAAACAAAAATATCCCTGAAGGAGACAACATGGTGAATGCACAAATGGGGCTTGCGCGCCTCCTAAACATCATTGCTTTTGCGACGCTCTTCAATACCGCTTTTGCGCAAGAGGAAAAATACCCTTCAAGGCCCATCAAGTTGGTTGTGCCTTTCGCCGCTGGCGGTGCTGTCGATATCATTGGTCGGCAAATTGCGTTGTCGATCACTGAAACATTAAAGCAAGCCACTGTTGTTGAAAATCGTCCAGGTGCAGGTGGTTTGATTGCATTGGATTGGGTCGCGAATGCCGCGCCCGATGGCTACACCTTGGCCATTGGTTCAGCAGGGCCGTTGACCATGAGCCCATCCCTTTATGCGTCCAGTCGAAAGTTTGATCCCTTGACAAAACTCAAACCCGTCATTTGGTATGCCAGTACACCTGGGGTGCTGATTGTGGGGCCAGGTGTCAAGGCCGATAGTGTGCAGTCCCTCATTGCCGAGTCCAATGCGAGTCTCACAAAACTTGACATGGCCTCAGCGGGGTCGGGCAGCATCAATCACTTGATGGGCGAGTTCTTTCAAAAACAAACCGGGGTCACTTGGACGCACATACCCTTCAAGGGAAGCGCTCCAGCATTGACTGAACTCATGTCCGGACGATTGCAAGTCATGATGGACATTGTTCCAACGGCGGTCCCTTTGATTTCAACGGGAAAAATTCGTGCGCTTGCTGTCACTACCCCGTCTCGCTCCTCTCTCTTACCTCAGACCCCGACCTTGATTGAATTGGGTTACAAAGATTTTGATGTCAGCTCTTGGATCTCCCTCATGGCACCTTCGACAACCCCTGATGCGATTGTTCACAAGTTGCACGATGCATTGGATGCGGCATTGAAAACACCTGAAGTTCGTCTGCGCTTGACCAGCATTGGAGCAGAACCCGAAGGTGGATCGTCTGATCGCGTTACGCAACGACTCAAATTAGAGTTGCCAAGGTGGTCTGCCATCATCAAATCGTCGGGTGCGACGGCTGATTGATGGTTTGTGGGTTCATCGCAAAAGAAATTGGTGATGAATTGGATTGAGCAAAGCCCCATTTTTTTCAAAATAACTGAGAGTATTGAATGAATCCCCTTGCTGTTCAAATTGGCCGGCTCAAACTTAAGAATCCCGTGATTTGTGGCTCTGGAGAACACACCATTGAAGCGCAAGGCATTCGTCTGGCTTTGAAGGCCGGTGCGTGCGCCGTGGTGGCCAAGTCCATCAATGAGTCTAGAGCGGCCAAAGAGCAGCTTGACAAGACCGATTACGTGCTCTTTGATGCCCTGTGGAATCCATTGGATTGGCACGAAAAGCCACCCCCTGATGCGAGTTTATTTTGTCGCTCCGGCCTTGTTCAGCGTGAATTTGGTCCTTGGCTTGATGAGTTGATTGAGCTTGACGAGGAGGCCAAAGCGCTAGACGCCTATGTGATACCAAGTTTAATATTGGCCGATCTCGATGCCTGCGTTGAGCAAGCGGCTGCCATTGAGCGCAAAGGGTTTCGTGTGTTAGAGGTCAACATTGGCGCACCCCACGCTGCTGAGGCCGCCAAAGGGGCGATTGTCCTAGAGCGCCAAGCCGATAAAGTATTTGAAATTGTGAGCCGCATCAGGAAAGCCATTCAATTGCCGCTATGGATCAAGCTCACAGGGCAAAGCGAAGATGTGGTCTCCCTGGCTCAGGCCGCACAAACAGCAGGCGCTGACAGTGTCATCATGATGGGTCGATTCATGGGTTTCGTGCCTGACGTTCAAACGGGTCGTCCCTTTTTGGGCACCTCTGCAGCCATTGGCGGTTCTTGGGCTTTGCCACTGACTGCGAGGTGGCTGGTGATGACCCGAAAGGTGCTTGGGCCCCAATATCCATTGATCGCAACCA
>CAIPFK010000005.1 GCA_903864315.1 uncultured Burkholderiales bacterium
CGAGTTGTGCTTCAAGGAAGAACGCACCAGTGAAATGGTGGCCAATTTGCTCAAACGCTGGGGCATCCCCTTTCACACGGGTTTGGGCAAAACTGGGGTGGTGGGCGTGATCAAAGGCCGCCTTGGACACAGCACACGTGCCATCGGACTCAGGGCCGACATGGACGCCCTCCCCATGAGCGAGAAAAACCGCTTTCCCCACGCGAGCGTCCACCCCGGGCGCATGCACGCGTGCGGCCACGACGGACACACCACCATGCTCTTGGCAGCGGCCCAGCACTTGGCCAAGCATCCCGATTTTGATGGAACGGTGTATTTGATTTTTCAGCCCGCCGAAGAAGGCGGTGGCGGCGCTCGCGAGATGATCAAAGACGGCCTTTTTGAGCGCTTTCCCATGCAAGCGGTCTATGCGGTGCACAACTGGCCAGGACTGGCCGCGGGCCAATTCGCCTTGAGCCCGGGCCCCGTGATGGCATCTTCCAACGAGTTTCGCATCACCATTCGCGGCAAAGGCTCCCACGCCGCGCTCCCGCACAACGGCGTGGACCCCGTGCCAATCGCCTGCCAACTCGTGCAAGCCTTTCAAACCATCATCACCCGCAACAAAAAACCCGTGGACGCGGCGGTGATCTCCGTCACCATGATCCAAGCCGGTGAAGCCACCAACGTGATCGCCGACCATTGCAACTTGAAAGGCACTGTGCGCACCTTCTCCAGCGAGGTGCTCGATTTGATTGAGCGGCGCATGCGCCACTTGAGCGAGCATTTGTGCCTCTCATTTGATGCCAGTGCCGAGTTTCACTTCTACCGCAATTACCCCCCCACCATCAACCACCCCCAAGAGACGGCGTTTGCCAAACTGGTTCTGCAAAAGATGGTGGGCGAAGCCAACGTCGTTCACCAAGAGCCCACCATGGGGGCCGAGGACTTCTCCTACATGCTGGAAAAGGTCCCAGGTGCCTACATCTTCATTGGCAACGGCGACGGTGTGCACCGTGAAATCGGTCACGCCGAGGGCCCTTGCATGCTGCACAACCCGACCTATGACTTCAATGACGAGTTGATTCCTCTCGGGGGCTCCATGTGGGTGAACTTGGTGCGGGCTTGGCTTGAAGCGCCTTCGCATTGAATTCGTTGACCAACACGTTGGCGTTCAGTGTCCGCTCCATGTCGTTTCATTGTCGTTTCATGGTCGTTCCAATAGGCACTGGACTTCCCGCTGTGCACTGGCCTGGCTTGGATTCGTTTCATTGCAACTTCTAAATCTCCACCCCCTGAACGCGTCTTCATTGCCATGAACATCACGGACATCACTGCGCTCAGCGCCCAAGCCCTGCACAACGCCATCCACGCCCGTGAGGTCTCTTGTGTCGAGGTGCTCATGGCCTACTGGGAACAGATCAAAACCCACAACCCCAGATTCAATGCCATCGTGAGCCTGCACAGTCTGGAGGCCACCGACCATCACCCAGGGCTCTTGAGTCTGGCCCAAACCCTCGATGAGGACTTGAAAGCCGGTCACTCGAGGGGTTTTTTGCACGGCATGCCCATGGCCCCCAAGGATCTCGCCAACACCAAAGACTGCGTGACCACCATGGGGTCGCCTTTGCTGCGCCACAACACCCCCAAAGACGACGCGTTGGTGGTGCAACGCATGCGCCATGCGGGCGCACTCTTCATTGGCAAGACCAACACCCCCGAGTTTGGCCTGGGCTCCCACACCTACAACCCGGTCTTTGGCACCACGCTCAACGCCTACCACCCCCAGTTGAGTGCGGGCGGGAGTTCTGGCGGCGCAGCAGTCGCTTTGGCACTTCACATGCTGCCCCTGGCCGACGGCTCGGACTTCATGGGCAGCCTCAGAAACCCAGCCGGCTGGAACAACATCTTTGGACTTCGTCCCTCCCAGGGTCGCATTCCGAGTTTGCCCTCATCTGACCAATTCATCTCACAACTCGGCACCGAAGGGCCGATGGCCAGGAGTGTCGAGGACCTTGCCAGACTGCTTTGCATTCAAGCCGGACCCACCCCTGAAGCCCCCTTGTCCTTGTCGCAATCCAACGCCGAATTTGTCGCAGAGATTGAAGCCGTTCTCGCTGGAGACCCAGAAACACTGGGATCGTGTTTTGGGCAGGACCGCCCCTACACGGTTGGGTGGCTTGGCGACTTGGAGGGCCATTTGGCGTACGAGGTGGGGGTGAGTGAGCAGTGCCTACTGGGCCTTGCGCGCTTTGAGGCCCTCGGGGCCCGTGTGCAAGAGGTGAGACTTGGCTGTGACCCAGACCACATTTGGCAAGCGTGGCTCACTTGGCGAGGTGCATTGGTGGCTCACCGCTTGGGTGTCTTGGCCCAAGTGCCCCACGCCAAAGAGCACATGAAACCCGAAGCGCTTTGGGAGTTGGAGCAGTCCCATGGCTTGAGTGCCGAGGACTTGATGCGTGCGAGCTCCACCCGCACCCAGTTGTACCAGCGCATGCTGGGCCTACTGCAAGAACACGACGTGTTGGCCCTGCCCAGCGCCCAAGTCTGGCCCTTTGAGCGTGGCCTGGCTTGGCCCAAAGCC
>CAIPFK010000006.1 GCA_903864315.1 uncultured Burkholderiales bacterium
AATCGAGCGCGCGACATTGCCCTCGCCCCAGTTGTAAGCGGCCAAGGCCAAATGCCAGTCACCAAACTGGTTGTAGAGTTTTTGCAAATAATCCAGCGCGGCCTGGGTCGAGGCCATCACGTCGCGGCGATCGTCTCGGAAGGCGTTTTGTTGCAGCGCGAAATTTTTGCCTGTTTTGGGCATGAATTGCCACATGCCAGAGGCCCTTGCTGAAGACACCGCTTGGGGGTTGAAGGCGCTCTCCACAAAGGGCAACAAGGCGAGTTCGGTGGGCATCTTGCGCCGCTCGAGTTCTTCCACGATGAAGTACAGGTATTTGTTGGAGCGCTGGGTGGCTCGGCTGAAATACTCGGGCCTGGCGGCGAACCACTGTTGGCGATCAGTCACCAACTCGGACTCCAAGGCCGGCATGGCAAAGCCACGGCGAATGCGCTCCCACAAGTCAGCAGGCAAGCTCAAGTGGGTCACTTGGGGGCTCACCAAGTCGGTTTGACTGAGCGGTGAGAGCGAAGAGTTCAATGCGTTGGAGGTGTTTTTTTTGTTGCCCGTGGGGCTAGACAGGTCCTTGGTGGCTTGGTTGCCTTGCGCACTGGCTGCGGATTTGTTGCTGTCACCTGCACTGAAGGTGTCGTAGCCAAGTGGCACACTGCTGCAAGCACTCAAGGCGAGGACAAAAAACGCACACCCCACACTGCCCAGGCGCTGCTGGAGTGGGTGCTTGAGAGGCAAACTCAGTCGCTCAGCGCGCGCGCAGGCGGTGGTTGCAAGGGAGTCCAAAGTAGCGGCAGTCAAAATGTGTTCTTCCATTCGCGAAGGGCAGCAAACACATCCACCTCGTTGTGAGGGTCCAGGCCCGGTTGATGTGCCAGTACCGACGCAATCACCCCAGGTGTTTGCGTTCTTAAAAAAGGATTGATTTGTAGCTCAAGGCCAATGCTGCTGGGCACGGTGGGCTCCCCCCTTAGGCGCAAGGCCTCACAGTGGGCTTGGTGAGCAACTGTGGCGGGGTTATTGGGCTCCACGTGGGTGGCAAATTTCAAGTTCGACAAGGTGTACTCATGGGCGCAACACACCTGGGTGTTCGCGGGCAAGTGGCCCAAAACTTTCAAAGAGGCCAGCATCTCTTGGGGGCTGCCTTCAAAAAGCCGGCCACACCCGCCCGAGAACAAGGTGTCCCCACAAAATAAGAGGGGTGTGCTTTGGTCGGGTGAGCTCGCGGCAAAGTAGGCCAGGTGTGTGGCGGTGTGGCCAGGAACGGCCAAGACCTCGAGCGTGTGCCCCAGCACCTCGAGCGCGTCCCCGCCTTGCAAGACCTGGCAGGGCTTGGGCACGCTCTCGTGCTCTGGGCCATGCACCAAGGCACCGGTGTGTTGCACCAGTTCGGCAATGCCACCCACGTGATCTTTGTGGTGATGAGTCACTACAATGTGCTGGAGTTCAAGGCCCAGACGGTTCAAGGCCTCCAACACAGGAGCCGCCTCACCTGGGTCGATCACCACGGCCGCTTGGTCATTGTGCCAAAGCCAAAAGTAATTGTCCGACAATGCTGGCAATGCGAGTAATTTCATGAACAGTACAAGGTTAGAGCCCGCGGGCATGCGTGAGTGGTTGGCTGGCCCATTGGGGCAATATGTGTTGGGCTGGGAACAGTCTCAAATGGACCGGGTGGTGTCAGATTTGTTTGGATTTCACGCCCTGCAACTCGGTCTGGACGATTTGCAGGGCCTCAAAACCAATCGCATGCCCCACCGCTGGCTGGGCATGGATCACGCTCGGGCACTCGGGGTGGATTTTGTCACGGATTTTAGAGCACTGCCGTTTGCAGAGCAAAGTTTAGATTTGGTGCTCTTGCCGCACACCTTGGAGATGCACTTGCACCCGCATGAAACGCTCAGAGAAGTTGAGCGCGTCTTGGTGCCCGAGGGTCGCGTGGTGATCACGGGCTTTAACCCCATGTCCTTGTGGGGCTTCAAGCAAGGCCGTGAGGCGTTTTACCGGCGCTTGGGTGCGAACACCGAGTTTGTCCCCTTGGCGGGCGAGATGATTGGACTCGGGCGCTTGAAGGACTGGTTGAGGTTGCTGGGCTTTGAGATTGAGCAAGGTGGTTTTGGGCTTTACAAGCCGGCCTTGAACTCGCAGTCGTGGTTGGACAAGTTGACTTGGCTTGAGTTTGCAGGCGACCGTTGGTGGCCTATTTTCGGTTCTGCCTACTATGTGGTGGCGGTCAAACGGGTCAAGGGCATGCGAGTGCTTGGGGCGAAGTGGAAGAAAATAAACGCACCAGCTGCCTTGAGCGCGAGGCCCACAGCCGTGTCCCAACACACTCACCAAGCCCGCCCAGCCCACCCTCGCGGCCAATAGCATGGGGCTTGTTGGGGTTTGTTGGGGATTGTTGGGGATTGTTGGGGATTGTTGGGGATTGTTGGGTCAAGGGGGGATTGAATTTTGCGTTGAGCTTTTCTCCGTTTTTTGAACATTTATAAGACAAAGGTGGGTTGCCATGGTGCAGGATCAAACAGCGAGCATGCAAGCGATGAAGATCGTGGTGATCTACACCGATGGTGCTTGCAAAGGAAACCCTGGGCCAGGCGGGTGGGGTGCCTTGCTGCGCTTTGGTGGCCAACAAAAGGAACTCTTTGGGGGCGAGAAGCTCACCACCAACAACCGCATGGAGTTGATGGCGGTGATCCAAGCGCTCAAGGCCTTGAAGAGCCCGTGCGAGGTCCAACTTTTTCTCGACAGCCAGTACGTGCGTCAAGGCATCACGACGTGGATCCATTCGTGGAAACTCAAGGGCTGGAAAACAGCCTCCAAGCAGCCCGTTAAAAACGAAGACTTGTGGCGTGAATTGGATGAGTTGGTGCATAGGAGCGAGCACCACGTGCATTGGCATTGGGTCAAGGGTCATTCAGGCGATGAAGGCAATGAGCGCGCTGACTCGCTGGCCAACCAAGGTGTGGAGCAAGCCTTGGGCTCTTGAGCGGGGACCCGGTTTTTAGAGTCAGACCAGAGATTGACGCTTCAGATCAACGACTTCAAGGGCCAGATCTTGATCAGGTCCCCCGCCTTCACATCGCCTTGATCGTGCTCGAGCACGATCAGACAGTCACCTTGCACCATGGAGCTCAAAATTCCTGAGCCTTGGTTGCCAGTGAGTCCCACGCACAACTGACCGAGCTCGCTCAGGTGCGTGAGTCCTCGTTGGTATTCGGTGCGACCGGGTTTTTTGCGGATGTCCATGACGCTTTTGGCCCACATCGCATCGGGCTCCTGGGGCGTTTGGCCTGACAAGCGAAGCACCACGGGTCTCACCAGTGCCAAAAAAGTCACCATCACCGCCACGGGGTTGCCGGGTAAACCAAAGAGCAGGCATGAACCCAGACGCCCGAGCGCAAAGGGCCGTCCTGGGCGCATGGCGATGCGCCAAAACGCCACGTCGCCCAACTCTTTCATGATGGCTTTGGTGTAATCCGCCTCCCCAACACTCACGCCACCCGACGTGATGATGATGTCGGCTGTTTCCTTGGCAGTTAAAAAGGCATCCTTGAGCGCTTGGGGGTCGTCTCTCACCACGCCCAAGTCCACGATCTCGACCCCCAGGCCTTGGAGGAGTCCTGTGAGACTGAGCCGATTGGCGTCGTACACGTGTCCGTGCTTGAATGGTTCTCCCAGTGCCAACACCTCGCTGCCCGTGGAGAAGATGGCAACCTTGGGGCAACGCCATACACGCACGTGGCTCAGGCCCAAACTCGCCAAGAGGCCCATAGAGGCGGAATGCAAGCGAGTGCCTTTCGCGAGCGCCAACGCCCCTTCACGCAAGTCTTCGCCAATGAGCCTGCGGTTGTCACCGGCTTGAAAGAGTTGACTGTCGATGCGTACGCATTGGAATGGCGCGCGGTCGTTGGTGATCTCGTGCACCAATTCCATGGGCGCCACCGTGTCTGAGCCGATGGGCATCACCCCTCCGGTCATGATCTTCACGCACTCGTCTTTTGCCAACGCTGCGTCCCAGGCTTGGCCGGCCAAAACGGTGTGGACCACTTTGAATTCGCTTGGCGCGCGATGCTGGGTGCTGCCCACATCCTGCCAGCGAAAGGCATAACCGTCCATGGCCGAATTGGTGTGGGCGGGCACATTCATGGGGGAATACACGTCTTGGCTCAAGGTGCGGCCCAAGGCGTTCTCCATCGCGACCATTTCTTGGGCGTCCACTCGATTGAAAAATTCGCTGGCCATGCTCTCGCAAAGGGTGGCGATGAACTCACGCGCCATGTCGATGCTCAGCGACTTGGGGTCGTAGCCCAGCAGTTGCTGGGCGATGTCGTTCAGGGCTTGGGGCGTGTGGGGCGGGGAGGACATGGGCGGCTCATGGATGAGGGGTGTTTGACTGCAACGGCTCAGGTGGCCGCCATGCTGGTGGAGTGCGGTGAGGGTTCAGACAACGCATCCCAGTGGGCCAGGTCCTTCAAGGTGTTGATGTTGCTAAAGGCGTGCGGGTCATCATGGGGTTGGTCAAAGTCCACCCAGGCGTGATGGCGTGTTTGGCTCCAGGTGTCGATTTTTCTGCCGCCTTGGGCCATGAAGCTTTGCAAACTCTCGAGCACGGTCACGCTCATGAGCGCAAACACCGGTTGGGCGCGGAGCTCTTGGGTGCCT
>CAIPFK010000007.1 GCA_903864315.1 uncultured Burkholderiales bacterium
TGAATTTCAGACAACTCAATGGCATCAGATCCGATGGTTTTGTCGACCCGAGCGATGCTCATGCCCGGTGTGTCTTTGTCCACCAAAAAAGCGCTGATCCCACCCTTGGCTTTTTTTTGGGATCTGTGAGCGCGATCACCATGATGACTTGGGCGCGGTGGGCCCAACTGATGTAGTGTTTGACACCGTTCAAGACCCATCCTCGCTCATCGTGGAGCGCCCGGGTTTTGATGGCAGCGGCGTCTGAGCCCGCTTCAGGCTCGGTCATGGCAAAGGAGGCCACCCATTCACCGCGTGAGAGCTTGGGCAAGTAGGTGTTTTTTTGTGTTTCAGTGCCAAACTTAGAGATCGCAATGGGTGTCAAGCCACTCGAAGCATCGAGCATGAGGGTGAAAATGCGGTGAGAGCGACTGAGTTCTTCCATCACCAAACAATAGGTTGATAAATCAAATCCACCGCCACCGTCGGCCGTGGGCAAGCGCATGCCAAGGTAGCCTTGGTCTCTGAGGGCCTCAAAGGCCAGCTTTGGCAATGCCTGCCCGGCGTCCATGGCGCGGGCGATGGGCTCCATGCGCTCCATCACAAAACGCCTCACGTGCGGGCGCATCTCTCTCAAGGATTCATTGGTATCGATGTTCATAAGGCATTATGCTATAGGCCATGACCGTTGGGTTTGGATGAGTTAAATGGAAAGTTTTAGAGTCAGGTTTGATGTGGGTATGATTTATTGTGATTTTTTAACTGGATTTTTGGGCAGTGGCAAGACCACCTTGCTCAACCGTCTCTTGAAATCATCAAGCCGTGGGCGGTTTGCCGTCGTGGTCAATGAGTTTGGCGAAGTGGGGTTGGATCAGTGGGTTTTTAGCCAGATCTCCAACAACGTTTATCTGCTTGACTCGGGCTGCCTTTGTTGCACCATCACGCACTCCTTGCGGGAGACCTTGATGGAGATCCATCACGTGACTCGCAACCAAGCACGAGACGACTTGAAAAAGGTCGTGATCGAATCGTCGGGACTTGCCGACCCATTGCCCACCTTGCATGCGCTCTTGGGAGATGCCGTGCTCAAGCCGCATTTTCAGTTGGGCTCGGTGGTGACGACCGTGGATGCCATGCATGCCCAACAACAGTTGACCCTTTATCCCGAGTCGCTCAGACAAGTGTTGGTGGCCGATCATTTGTGGATCACCAAAACCGACCTCGTGGACACTCGTGCAGTGGATGAACTTCAGCAACGGCTGAAGGGCCTCAATCCAAGCGCCCAGGTCATGGATGCTCAAGATGAGGTGGGCATTGCGAGCATCTTCAATCAAACGCAGAATGCGAGTTTTCAGTTTCTGAAAGCCTGGCGCTTGGAGCCCGGTGTGGTGCAGAGTCCCAAGGCCACGGCGTTGACAACACCCCGAGCGTATTCAAAAGTTGCTCAGCACAGTCTCAACACCACCTCGTGGTCGCGTTTCATCGATGTCAAGCCCACATGGGTGGGCTTGGCGGCATGGTGGGAGATTGTCAAAACCGAGTACGGTGCTCGTTTGCTGAGAACCAAGGGGATGATCTCGATCGTGGCGCCGCCCAGCCACGTGATGATCCACGGTGTCGCCAACCACTTTCACACGCCAAGCCCGATCGAGGTTTGGCCCGACAGCGACACCCGCGGCAGATTGGTGTGCATTGGAATTGGTTTAGACTCCGACTTCTTGGACGCCAGTCTTCGCGCCTTGAGTTTGGAGGCAAGCTACGCAAAACCCAAGACTCTCGCAGAACTCTCTCAACTGTTGGATTAAAGAAAGACACCTTTGAATTCAAACCTTCGCAGTTTTATCATGCGTGGTGCCACTTTGGTGGACGCATTCACGCCTCCAACCGCGCAAGACGTGTTGGTGATCGATGGCAAGATTTCGGGCCGCATGAGCCCAGGCACCCCAGTCGACCCGAGCCTTCCCATCCTAGATGCACACGGGCTCACGGCCTTTCCAGGGCTCATTGACGCGCACGTGCATTTCGGCTTTGCTGAAAAAATCACCGAGTATGAGTCCGAAACCATTTATGCCGCCCAAGGCGGATTCACCACGGTGCTCGGATATTTCCTCAACAACGAAGACTACACCGATGTCTACGCGCGCGAGCAAGCCTATGCTCAGAGCCGTTGCTATGTCGACTATGGCTTTCATTTCAGCGCCGCCAACGAGTTGCACATTGCCCAGTTGGCCCAGTACGTCAAAACCTATGGCGTCACGTCCTTTAAATATTTCATGAATTTCAAAGGCGAAGAGGGGCGTTACTTGGGGCTCGACGGCACAGACGATGGGTTCTTGTACGATTTGCTGGCCAATGCCGCCCAGCTCAAAGGCGTCACCATTGTGTGCCACACCGAGAACATCGAGATCGTGAACCGCCTTCGCGCCAAGATTCAATTGATTGAGTCACCCACCCTCAAAGACTGGGCGCGCGCCAAGCCACCGTTCACCGAAGCCGAGAGTTGTATTCGGGCCATGTACTTTGCGGAGCACTTGGGCGCTCAAATCTACATCCCCCATATCAGCACACGGCTCGCACTCGATGAGGTGAGGAAATGGCGATCTCGCTACGACCGGGTGTTTGTAGAGACCTGCCCCCACTACTTGACCCACACCGAGGAGTCCACCTTGGGCTCCCTGGGCAAGGCCAATCCACCCTTTCGAAGTGCGGACGATGTCGCTGCGATGTGGGAGGGGTTGCAAGACGGCTCGATCCATGTGGTGGCGTCTGACCATGTGCCACGCAAAAAAGCCACCAAAGAAAAACCATTCTGGCTGGCCTCTCAAGGCTTTCCTGGAACGGCCACCATTTTGCCCGTTTTGTTGTCCGAGGGATACCACAAGGGCCGACTGTCACTGCAGCGCATTGCCCAGTTGCTCACCCAGTCACCGGCCGAGATCTTCAATATCCATGAGAAAAAAGGCTCACTCGATATCGGCAAAGACGCCGACATCACCTTGGTGGACTTGAACTTGGAGCGTGAGGTCGTCGCCGCTGAGCTCGGCTCCTACTCGGACTACAGCTTGTACGATGGTGTGCGCTTCAAAGGCTGGCCGGTGAGGACCATTTTGCGCGGGCACACGGTCATGGAGCGCGGCCAAATCAAAGGACAAGCCGGGGGCGGGCAGTATTTGTTCAGAACCACCGATTGAAAAACACCCCTGGGTCATGGACGATCAGCGTTGACCATCCATGCCGTGGTGAAGATGAAATTTTTTGGAGAATACTTTGAAACCTTGGGACAACGTCATCAGCGAAGAAGAAATCCGCGCCTACCGTGCCGCAGGCTTTGGTCGCCCGTCGGGGCTGGGGATTCGCCCCGCCCTTCTCATCATCGATGTTCAATACCGAACGGTTGGGACGCGGCCCCAGCCGTATTTCGAAGCGATCAAAGAGTTTTCCACCAGTTGTGGCGATGTCGCGTGGGCGGCATTGCCTCACATCGAGAGGCTGTTGGCGCTGTTTCGGAAAAAAAACTGGCCTGTCCTCTATCCCCATGTGGCCCCCAAGGTCCAGCACGAGGGCGGGCGGTTGGCGGAAAAAGTTCCCGCCATCATGAACATTGCGGCCCATGGGTATGACTTTGTAGACACCATTCACCCTCGGGCGGGGGATGTGCTGTTGCCCAAAAAGCATCCCAGCGCGTTTTTTGCCACCGCCTTGGCCAGCCATTTGATCGATTTGCAAGCCGACACCTTGGTGGTGACGGGTTGCAGCACGAGTGGCTGCGTGCGCTCGAGTGTCGTGGACGCTTTCTCCTTGAATTTCAAAGTCGCTGTCCCCCACGATGCGGTGTATGACCGATCGGCCACCTCGCATGCGGTGAACCTCTTTGACATGGCCGAGAAGTACGCCGATGTGGCCAGCACGGATGAGCTCCTCATCGCACTTGAACCTATAGAAGCCCGGGCCTAAATCGGTTAGAGTTGACGGTCCGTTCGAGATATTTTATTTTTTTAATTTTTACCCCCCTCAAGGAGAGCTTGTGATTCATCAAAAACGACGCCCCTTTCTCGTGCTGGCCTCAGCCGCCTTGACCCTCAGTGCACTGTCTTGGTCCCCCATGTCTATGGCGCAAGCCACGGACACGATCAAGTTTGGCATGTCCATGCCGTTGTCTGGCACACAGGCACTCTTTGGTGCTGATCAAGTCAAAGCGGCTCAAATGGGAGTTGCTGACATCAACGCCAAGGGCGGTGTGAACGGCAAGCCCTTGGAGATGATTTTGATCGACACCCAGGCCGACCCACAACTGGGCATCAATGCAGCCAAGCGTTTTGTGAGTGTGGACAAGCTCCCCATCTTTTTGACCTCCTGGAGTGCTGTGGTCAAGGCTGTGGCCCCGATTGCCAACCGAGAAAAAGTATTGGAGTTGAGCGTGGGGGCCAACTCGCCAGAGATCGCGACTCTGGGTGACTATGTCTACACCACCTTCCCGCTGGCCGATGTCGATGTGGCCGCTTTGGCGCAATACAGCCACGCCACTTTGGGCAAGCAAAACGCCGCCGTCATGTACATCAACAACGACTCTGGCGTTGAGGGTGCCAACATCTACAAAACGATGTTCGAGAAAGCTGGCGGCAAGATTGTGGCCTTTGAGGCTTATGACGCCAAAGCCACCGATTTCACCGGTGCACTCTTGAAGGTCAAAGCGGCCAACCCCGAGATCATTCATATTCAGGGCTTGATCACGGACTTGCCCCAAGTCATTGCGCAAATGCGCCAATTGGGCATCACCACGCGGGTCTCGAGCTACTCCGCGGGCTACAACCCCAAAGTGATCGAGCAACTGGGCGCGGCTGCCGAGGGCTTGATCGTCACCTCTTTGGCGCCCAGTGTGAATGACAACCCCAACGTGGCGGGTTTCATCAACCGCTGGAAAACCACGGAGAATCGCATCCCCAACGGTCTGCCCTACACCCAGTACCTCTATGACAGTCCCTACATCGTGGCCGAGCTCTACAAGTGGATTGCCAAAAACAAATTGCCCGCCACTGGTGAGAATTTGAGAAAAGCACTGCTCGCCATCAAAACCTTTGATTTGCCCATGACGGGCATGCTGGAAGTCAGTGCAGACCACCGGGTTAAAAAGCCAGTGTATCTGTTGACCGTGGACAAAGGCGCGTTTGTGCCCTTGGCGACGATCAAGTAA
>CAIPFK010000008.1 GCA_903864315.1 uncultured Burkholderiales bacterium
CGAACATGGGCACTCACCTGCGAGCCCGAGGTCCGCGACAACTGCCCCACCTCGCACGCATAGACCTCGTGACCACGCCTTTGGGCTTGCCGCATCATCACATAGGTCGTGTCTTTTTTGATGTTGAAGCTCTCAAGGGGATCGGCAACAAAGAGAATTTTCATTCGACACATCCATTCAACAACACTTGGAAGACCCCAGGGCCCGCAACTTCACCGTGAGCCATTTTTTCAGTCGTAGACCTCGGCCTCGGGGTCGGTGGCCTCAAGCTCATAGCTGGCGGCCAGCATGGCCAATCGCGCAATCACACCGTACATGTAAAAGCGATTGGGCACGCTCGCTCCCGCTTTCAAACCGGGCTGCGGTGTGTGTGAGCTTTGCTCAAACGCCAAGGGCACAAACGAGGCCCCTGGGGCGTTCAAATTCTCATCCACCCCACGCTCGGCGTGGACACGGTAAAAGCCCCCCACCACATAACGGTCCATCATGTACACCACAGGCTCGGCCACTGCATCGTTGATGCGCTCATTGGTGAGGACACCTTCTTGAATGATGACTTCTGAGAGCGACTGACCGTCTTTGGTGACACTCATCTTGTTTTTGGTCTTTCGGTTCAAGCTCTCCAGATCTTTCACATCGCGCACGGTCATGATGCCCATGCCATAGGTGCCGTTGTCCGCCTTGACCACCACAAAGGGTTTTTCATGAATACCGTACTCTTTGTATTTGCGCTTGATCTTGAGCAGCAATGCGTCAACTTGGGTCTTCAAGTCCTCAATGCCTTCTCCCTGTGCGAAATTGACTTCGCGGGATTGACCAAACATGGGGTTGATGAGCCACGGATCGATCCCCAAGAGTTTGCCAAAGCGCTTGCTGACCTCTTCATAGCTGGCGAAGTGTTGGCTCTTTCTCCTCACACTCCAGCCCGCATGCAGGGGAGGCAACAAGTACTGCTCGTGCAAGTCCTCCAAAATGCCGGGCACGCCCGCACTCAAGTCGTTGTTGAGCAAAATCGTGCAAGGATCAAAATCCTTGAGTCCCAAACGGTGGCGCCCGCGAATCACGGGCTCGAGCGTGACTTGCTCGCCGCCTGGCAAATCAATGACCGTCACCTCTTTGATCTCGGGATTGATGGAGCCAATCCTCACATTCAAGCCCGCCATGTAAAAAATGCGCTTGAGTTGCGCCACATTGGAGAGGTAAAACGAGTTGCGGGTGTGGTTTTCTGGAATGACGAGCAAATTGCGCGCCTCAGGACAAATCTTCTCAATCGCGGCCATCGCCGCTTGGACTGCCAAGGGCAGCATCTCGGGCGTCAAGTTGTTCCACCCACCTGGATACAAATTGGTGTCCACGGGCGCCAACTTGAAGCCCGCGTTGCGAATGTCCACCGACGAGTAAAAAGGGGGGGTGTGCTCCATCCACTCCATGCGAAACCAGCGCTCAATGGCGGGCATGGAGTCCAAAATTCTTTGTTCTAACTCATTGATGGGGCCCGTGAGCGCGGTGATGAGGTGAGGAACCATGGGGTAGTGGACTTTGAGTGAGGAAAGACCACCATTGTAGAGGTTCAAGGGCAAAGCTGCTGAGTCCCGGAGGCTTGCGACTTGGGGTGGGTCCGACCCCCATCACCGAGCGAGGCGTTGGGCCCCATGAGCCCAAACGGTGCTCGCGCTCTTGGACGCGAGCTAGCCCCTCACTTCGCCTTGGCCCAACACCACATATTTCAGGCTGGTGAGTCCAATGACCCCAACAGGGCCACGCGCATGAAATTTGTCGGTGGAGATGCCAATTTCTGCGCCCAAGCCGTACTCAAAGCCGTCGGCAAAGCGGGTGCTGGTGTTGACCATGACGCTGGCAGAATCCACTTCCCTTAAAAATCGCTGGACATGGCTGTGGTTGTCACTCAAGATCGCGTCGGTGTGATGGCTCGAGTAGTGGTTGATGTGGTCGATCGCCTCATCCAAATTCGCCACGGCTTTGATGCTCAAAATGGGCGCCAAATACTCTTCATACCAGTCTTGCTCGGTGGCCAACTTCAAGCCTCGCACGCGCTCAAGGGACACGCCCAAGGTTGGCAAGCTGGCTTGGAGTGCTTCAAGCGTTTGCGAACAACAGCGCAACTCCACCCCTTTGCCGAGCAGTCTTTTGGCCATCTCCGGCAAAAATACCGCCATCACGCCTTGGTGGACCAGCAAACTCTCGGTCGCGTTGCAAGGACTGTATTTCTGCGTTTTGGCGTTGTCCACGACCTTCAACGCCATGGGCACATCACACGTCTCATCGACATAGGTGTGGCAGTTGCCATCCAAATGTTTGATCACAGGCACTTTGGCCTCTTTGGAGATGCGCTCAATGAGGCCCTTGCCGCCACGGGGAATCACCAAGTCAATCCACTGTGGGCTGGCAATGAGGTCACTCACGGCTTGCCGATCGGTGGTGTTCACGCGTTGCACCGCCAGGGGTGGCAAGCCCGCGGCCACCAAGGCCTCTTGCACCAACGCTGTCAAGGCCTTGTTGGACTCAAACGCCTCAGAACCTCCACGCAAAATGCAAGCATTGCCGCTTTTGATGGACAAACTCGCCGCCTCAATCGTGACGTTGGGGCGACTCTCAAAAATCATGGCAAAGACGCCCAGGGGCACGCGCATTTGACCCACCCGAATGCCACTGGGTTGTTGGGTGAGACCACTGATCTCGCCAATCACATCGGGGGCCAAAGCCAATTGCTCACAACCCGTCGCGCAAGTTTGCAAGGTTTGATGATCCAAGACCAAGCGATCGAACATGGGTCCTGTGAGCCCCTTGTCTTTGGCGTTTTTCAGATCCTTTTGATTGGCCTCGATCAAGTCCTTTTCTTTGGCCATCAACAAATGGGCCAAATGTCGCAAGGCGAGTGACTTTTGCTGGGCACTGGCTCGCGCCATGAGCGCGCTGGCAGATCGCGCGGCCAAGCCCAAGTCGCGCAGGTGTTCTTGAAGTGTTGGGGTGTTCATCAACGTCATTTTGCCAGACTGCAGGTCTTGGTGAGCAAAAACGCCCACTGGTGCAAAGCGGCCCAAGCGTCCTGGGGCCAGCGCGTGGACCGCAAGCCTTTGACCACCCCGTCGAGTTGGTGGGCGGCGAGCAAGTGACGCTCAAGGGTGGGCAGTCCCAATTTGACGATTACGCGCTCAATGAGCTTTTCTCTCACCCCCCAAACCCGTTGCTCTCTGAGCGCCATCGGCAAGGCTTGCCCCTTCAACATGGACGCTTTGATGCGGCACAGCACCCGAACCTCCTCGGCCAAGGTGTAGTGCACCAACACCGCCGCCTCGCCTTCGGCTTGGAGGCCAGCGAGCATGCGCTCAACACGCTCAAATTGACCCGAGAGCACGGCGAGAGAGAGCTTGAACACATCGAACCGTGCCACATTGAGTACGGCCGCACTCACCTCTTCAAAGCTCAACTCACCGGGAGGGTAGAGGAGTGCCAACTTTTGTATTTCTTGGTGTGCCGCCAAGGTATTGCCCTCAACCCGGTCCGCAAAGAACTGCAAAGTCTGCGCGCCTTGTGCACCGGCCTTGACTTGGTGACCTTGCAAGGCCAAGCGCTGAGCGATCCACCCAGGCAAGGCACTGGGCTCGATTTTTTGCACTTGACTCACCACGCCCACCCGTTCAAGGGCTTGGAACCAGGTGCTTTGGCGCTGGGTTTTATCTAGGCTTGGAAGTACCACGGCGAGCAGCAACTCGTGCGCAGCACCCCCCGAGACCTCTTCTTGCAAGGTGTGCGCGAGCTCGGCAATTTGAGTGAGCACTTGCCCCCCTTCTTTGCCAGGTTTGCCGCTGGGGATGTGAATCTCCACCATCTGTTGCTCGGCAAAGAGGCCTCTCGATTGGGTTTGAGACCACACCTCGCTCCAGTCAAATCGAGCCCCGGCCACGCGAAACACGGCTCGCTGGGCAAAACCTTGTTGGAGCGCGGCGTGCCTCAACTCGTCCAAAAGCTCTTGCTGCAGCAAGGGTTCATCGCCTTGGATGACATACAGGGCTCGAAGGCCTTTGGCCAAGGACGCGGTGAGGGCCGTGGGGGCCGTGGGGGCGGTGTGGGCGGTGTGGGGGATGGCCATGAACGATGGTGTTGGGCTGATCAATGCACCGATTGAATCGCGCCCAAGCGGCGAATGAGTTGGTACACCAAATCGGTTTGCATGTTTTGGTAGAGGAGTTCCTCTTCTGTTTCCTTGGCCAACACCGCCGTTTCATCAAAGCTGATGTCTCTTTTTTGCACCATCTCGGCGTCCGAGATTTTCTCAAATCCCTCTTGGTTTCGAACTTGAAAGAGCACTCGATAACGCAGTTGAAACTCACGAATCGCACCCGTGGAGGTGCGCCCCAAAATCACCTTTTCCCGGGCCGCCACATTCAAGTCCAAAATCAACTGGGCAGCGCTCAATTCGCGCGGATCGGTGATCACGGCAAGACCCGCGACTTGGCGCAAGGAGCGTTGCAACTCGACCCCAAACGGCGCATTGGCTTGGCCGGCAATGAAGAGGCTCTCAAACACAAAACGTGGGGGCTTGCGCAGTTCAAAGCCGCATGCCCCAAGCCCAGCAAGAGACACGCCCACAGGGAGCAAAGCCATGCGTTGCAGAAGTTGGCGGCGCTCAATCATGGGGGTGTCGCTCATCGGTGTGTTGGTCATGGGGGTGTCGGTGATGGGGACGTCTCTAGACCACCACGTTGACCAAACGGTTGGGCACCACCACGACCTTTTTGGGCGCAGCACCTTGTGTGTACTTTAAAGTCACCTCGTGGCTCAAGGCCGCGGCCTCAATCTCTTCTTTCGTGGCCGAGACACTCACCACCAACTGGCCTTTGAGTTTGCCATTGATTTGAAGCACCAACTCCAAGACATCGCGCTCCAACGCATCGTCGTGCACCTGGGGCCAAGCGGTGTCGAGCAATGGGCCTGCTGCGGACTCAAAGCCAAGCGTTCTCCACAAGTGCTGCGAGATGTGGGGGCAAACTGGTGACAACACCCTGAGCAACACCCCAAAACACTCGACGAACACGGCCGCTTGCAGTGGGTTCTCCGCCACGGGCTTGGATTGCTCCAAGGCATTGAGCATTTTCATGAGGGCCGAGACCACCGTGTTGTACTGCATGCGCTCATAGTCAAAATTGGCTTGTTTGAGCACCAAGTGAACCTCACGCCTGAGGGTTTTGATGTGGGCACTGGCGCCCGAGGTTTTGAGTGCAGCGCCCAACCCTTCAGGCGCAAAGGCCATGGTCAAGGACGCTGGCGTGAAGAGCCCTTGGTGTTGGAAAGCGCATTGCCACACACGCTTTAAGAACCTGAAACTGCCCTCCACGGCTTGGTCATTCCACTCCAGTGTGGCCTCAGGGGGGGCGGTGAACATGGTGTACAAGCGAGCCGTGTCGGCGCCGTATTTTTCAATCAAGGCTTGGGGGTCAACGCCATTGTTTTTGCTCTTGCTCATGGTGCCCACGCCGTCGTAATTGACAACATAGCCGACAGGGTGTCCGGCAAAGGGCTTCATCAAGGTTGCATGGGTGACTTGACCGTTCTCCCCCAGGACATCTTGCACGTCCTCGGGCCAGAAATACTCCACCCCGCCTTGGGGTGTTTTTTGTGAATAAATGTGGTTGAGCACCATGCCCTGGGTGAGCAACTGCGTGAAGGGCTCATCGACCTTCACCAAATCCAAGTCCCTCATCACTTTGGTCCAAAAGCGCGCATACAGCAAGTGCAAAATCGCATGCTCAATGCCACCAATGTACTGGTCCATCGGCATCCAATAGTCTGCCCCTTGGGCCACCATGTGCTCGGTGTCGTGTGGATCACAGTAGCGCATGAAATACCACGACGAGTCCACAAACGTGTCCATGGTGTCGGTCTCACGCCGAGCGCTCACCCCACAAAGAGGACACACCACGCCATGGTGAAATCCTTCGTGGTGCACCAAGGGGTTGCCACTGCCGTCGGGGATGCAATCCAAGGGCAACACCACCGGGAGGTCTTGTTCTGGAACGGGCACAGCCCCGTGCTCAGGACAATGGATGATCGGTATGGGTGTACCCCAATACCGTTGGCGTGAGATGCCCCAGTCTCTCAAGCGCCACGTGGTTTTGGCCTCTCCAAGCTTCTTTTCTTTCAACCGCTCGATGACTTTTGCCACGCAATCGTTGAAGACCAATCCATCGAACTCGCCCGAGTTCACCGTCACACCCGCGCCTTTTTCAGCATAGGCGTCGTGCCACTGGGTGACATCAAAGGCCTGCACTGAACACGCTGTGCCTGGCACATTCACCACTTGTTTGATGGCCAAGTTGTATTTGAGCGCAAACGCAAAATCCCGCTCATCATGGGCGGGCACCCCCATCACCGCCCCGTCCCCATAGCTCATGAGCACATAGTTGCCCACCCAAACGGGCACCCGCTCGCCACTCAAGGGGTGGGTGACAAAGAGTCCCGTGTTCATGCCCTCTTTGTCTTTGAGGGCCAATTCCGCTTCGGTGGTGCCGCCCTTTTGGCACGACTCGATGAAGGCCGCCAGTTGGGGCTGGGTCTTGGCCGCGTGGGTGGCCAAGGGATGCTCAGGCGCCACCGCACAAAAACTCACCCCCATGATGGTGTCGGCGCGGGTGGTAAAGACATGCATGAGACCTTGGCCAATCAAATCTCCGCGCTCATCCCTCACCTCATGGGGAAAGGCAAAGCGCACACCCACACTTTTACCGATCCAGTTTTCCTGCATGAGTTTGACGCGTTGGGGCCATCCGGGCATGCGCTCGTCGCTCACAAAGGACAGCAACTCCTCGGCATACTGCGTGATGTTCAAATAGTAACCAGGAATTTCCCGCTTCTCCACCACGGCCCCAGTTCTCCAGCCCTTGCCGTCGATCACTTGCTCATTGGCCAACACGGTCATGTCCATCGGGTCCCAGTTCACCACTTGGGTCTTGCGATAGGCCAGGCCTTTGTCGAGCATTTTCAAAAAGAGCCACTGGTTCCAGCGGTAATAACTGGGGTCACAAGTTGCGATTTCTCGGCTCCAATCGATGGCCAAACCCATGCCGAGCATTTGCTTTTTCATGTAAGCAATGTTGTCGTAGGTCCACGCCGCTGGAGACACCTTGTTCTTGAGTGCAGCGTTCTCAGCCGGCAGCCCAAAGGCATCCCAGCCCATGGGCATCAAGACGTTGTAGCCTTTCATGCGCAAGTGACGGCTGAGCATGTCGTTGATGGTGTAATTTCTCACATGCCCCATGTGCAACTTGCCACTGGGATAAGGCAGCATGGAGCAGGCGTAGTACTTTTGTCGGCTCGGGTCTTGGGTGACTTTGAACGCTTGTGACTCGCTCCATGACGCTTGGATGGCAGGCTCAATGTCGCTGGGGTTGTATTTTTCTTGCATGAACACAAAAGTAGAAGTTAACGGCCCCACACTGCAGGCCAAGACAGCACGCAAAGGCCAAGCGCGCCAAGACCAGGTTAAAAACCGTGGAAGTCGTTTATTTTAACGAGTTGGTGCACGAGATGGTGCTCACGTTTCTTGTAAACCCAGCACATCAAACATGTCAAACAGTCCATTCGGTTTGCCCGCCAAAAACCGCGCTGCACGCAAACTGCCTTGGGCATAGGTGCTGCGAGAAGACGATTTGTGGGTGATTTCAATGCGCTCACCCTCGCCGGCAAAGAGCACCGTGTGGTCGCCCACAATGTCGCCACCCCGGATTGTTGAAAACCCGATGCTCCTGTCCACGCGCTCGCCGGTATGGCCATGGCGGGTGAACACCCCATGGGTGCTCAAATCGCGTTGACTCGCTCGGGCCACCACCTCCCCCATCTTGAGTGCCGTCCCAGAAGGAGCATCGACTTTGTGGCGGTGGTGGGCCTCAATGATCTCCACGTCGTAGTCGTGATCGAGCGCCTTGGCCGCCAGCGCCAAGAGCTTCAAGGTCACATTCACCCCGACACTCATATTGGGCGCCATCATGATGGCAATCTCTTGACTTGCCGATTGGATGTGTTGGAGTTCTGTCTCGGAGAACCCGGTGGTGCCAATGACCATCTTGACGCCCAATCGTCGGCAGATTTCAAGGTGTTTGAGGGTGCCTTGAGGGCGGGTGAAATCGATCAGACAATCCACCCCGGCCAAACCCTGCTCCTCGTGGGCACTCACCAAGACGCCTGTACTCACACCGATCAAATGGCCCGCATCTGTGCCGATCATGCTGCTGCTGGGCAAATCCAAGGCCGTGGTGAGCCTCAGATCGGGGCTTGCACACACGGCTTGAATGAGCATTTGGCCCATGCGGCCACTGGCGCCGACGACGGCAATGCGTTGGGGGTGGGTCATGGGGAAGAACTCCTTGAATGGTGAGAAGACTGTTGGTGGCTCAATCCAGTGGATCCGTGCGCTTGGGGCCTGGGCTCAGACGAGCTCACGGGGCCGCCTCTTGGAGCCCAACACACGATCTGTGTGGGTGGCCCGCGTCCCCTTCAGTCGCTTGGAAGAGGTGAGCGCCTAGAGAGCCAACCGCAGAGGACTTGACACGGCTCAAGACGGCTTGAGCGCTCTCAAGGCGACTCCAGCGGCGGGAACTGCGCACTCACCGCACTGCCACTCAACACGCCCTTGGCGCCACTGGATCCACTGGGGTTTTGTGCGGCAGGCTTGAAGGGGGCCAACTGCTCGGGGCTGGCTTGAAGCGGCGGGATTTTGGCGGTCGAGGGCCTGCGAATATCGATGCGAGCGGCAAACTCAGCCTCCGAGGGCAAGGGATCGGCGTCGTAACGCGTCATGGCGTCATTTTCAAAAAACACCGAAAGGCGTCGCTGCTGAATGGGTTGGCCGTGGCGACGAATGGTAAAGGCGTAGTCCCAGCGATCCCCGTGGAACAAGCTCACGATCAAGGGGGTGCCGAGCACCTCTTTGATTTGATTTTTGTTCATGCCTGGCCGGATCACTTGGAGTTGCTCTTGGGTCACCACATTGCCCTGGATGAGCTCAATGCGGTAGGGATTGACGTTGGCGACCAGTTTACTCAAGGGGTCATCGATATAGCTGCAAGCACTCAGGACCAGCACGAGCGCGCAGAGCAACACCGCAACTGGCCCTTTGAAGGGGTGCAGGCCAAATTTGCGGGGGCTTGAGTATGAGTCCATGTCAATCCAACGTTGGGATAAAGCTATGATGGGGGCATTGTAGCGAAGACCCGGGGCCACGCCGAGGCCTTTTTTCAACCCAACCTTCAAAGGCAACGCCATGACGCCCATGCTTGACCTCAAAACCACAGGCCTCAAAGCCACCTTGCCACGCCTGAAGATTTTAGAGTTGTTCCAGCGCGGGGAGCATCGGCACATGACGGCAGA
>CAIPFK010000009.1 GCA_903864315.1 uncultured Burkholderiales bacterium
GCGACCAAAGCGCATTTGGAGCCGACTCTCTTGGACAATCGGTCGTGTGATCAAGATGGCTTTTATTACGCGATACTCCAAAAAAATGCACCGATTTGAGGGTTGCAGGTCGATGGGCGCGCTTTTTTCAAGACTAGGCGGGCTTGGTGCGCAGTGGGTCGTGGCCATCGCGCTCTTGCTGTTGGGCAGCCCCGAGGCGGCCCTTGCTCAGTTTTCACAGGCTCCCAGTGTCCAAGTCGGGGACTTGAGCGTGGAGCGCCAAGACGACGCCTACTATTTGTCCACCACCCTCGGGTTTGAGCTGCCCGCCCCCGTGGAAGACGCATTGGGCAAAGGAGTCGCGCTTTACTTCTTGTCCCAAGCCGAGACCTTCAAAGAGCGTTGGTATTGGTATGAAAAGTCTGTTGCCTTGCAAGAGCGCCATTACCGACTCTCTTACCACCCCTTGTCACGGCAGTGGAGGCTCTTGTCATCTCCCAAACCCATCCCCAACTCTGGCCTTGGGGTGACCCTGGGGGTTGCCTACGACGACTTGCAGTCGGCGCTCTTTGCGGTCAAACGGTTGAGCAATTGGCGCATCGCCAATGCCTCCGACATCGAGAGCGGCGCCAAGTACCACGTGGACTTTCGCTTCAAACTGGATTTGACCCAGTTTCCACGACCGCTTCAGATCGGCACCTTGGGCGACAACGAATGGAATTTGAGCGCCACCAAGAGCCAACGTTTGAGTGTAGAGCCGCCCAAATGAGCACCAAACCCAACGAAGGCTTCTCAACCCAGGCCTTGAGTTGGGCCTTTGGGGTGGGGGTGTTCATCATGCTCGGGCTGGGGCTCGTGCTGCTATTTTTGCTCACCCAGGCCACCCAACGCTGGGATCTCTACGAGCAGTACTACACCACGCTTTTTGTGCTCAACACGGTGGTGGCGGGTTTTTTACTGAGCATCATCATCTGGATCGTGTTGCGCCTCATCCGGAGATGGCGTTCGGGCAAATTTGGCAGTCGACTGCTGTTAAAGCTCGCGTCGATTTTCATGGTCGTGGGCTTCATTCCTGGGCTCTTGATCTACGCCGTGTCTTACCAGTTCGTCTCTCGCTCCATTGAGGCCTGGTTTGACGTGAAGGTCGAAGGCGCCTTGAACGCCGGACTCAATTTGGGCCGTGCCACCTTGGACACCTTGGCGCTTGATTTGGGCAACAAGGCACGCGCGGCGGCGCTGCATCTCTCCGAGAACGTGAGCTTGGAGTCATTGCTCGAGGGCCCGCTCTTGAGCAACCAAGACATGGCGCAGACCACCCAGCGCGGCTTGGCCACGCCAGACCAGGTCAACTCCAACTCCAACTCCAACTCCAACCCCGTCGCTGTCCCCGTGCCTCACTCAGCTGGAGTTTCTGGCGCACCGTTGGGTCTTTCTGAGGGAGAGTCGGGCAAGGCGGAGGGTCAAAAATCGGAAGGTTTTGAGAGTGGGGGCTTGAAAGCCCCCTTGATGTCGTCCTCTTCTGGCCTGGGTGTGCCTCGACTTCAACAAGGCTTGCAACGGGATCGGGGTTTGAGCACCATGCAGCCCCACGATGCCATGGCCAAGGGGGTCTTGAAGCGCTTTTCAGGGGCCAGCTTGGAGCGGCTGCGCGAGCAGCTGGGTGTTGACGAGATCATCATTTGGTCGAGTGACCAGCGCCCTGTCGCCACCGCGGGTGGTGAGCGCTATGTGGTCAATCCGGAAC
>CAIPFK010000010.1 GCA_903864315.1 uncultured Burkholderiales bacterium
CCGATGGCGATGAAGGGGACTTTTTTCTCGCCCGCCACTTTGGCCATGGCCAAACTCACTCCCGTGTTGGAGCCCCCGAGCAGCATATTGAGTTCATTTTTGTCGGCCCACTCCCTGAACTTGGCGGATCCTACATCGGGTTTGTTTTGATGGTCTGCGCTGATGAAGACAATTTTCTTGCCAAGGACCGTTGGACCGAAGTCGCTGATCGCCATTTTGACGGCCTCAATTCCGCCTTGACCGATCACGTCGGCGTAGAGCCCGGACATGTCATCGATGTCTCCAATGACCACTTCATTGCCTGCGTTGGCTGTGAAGGCTGCGCCCAGCCCAACGCTCAAGGCGAGGGCCAATACTGTTTTCTTGCTACTCAACTTCATGCATGTCTCCTTGTTATGATGATCAATCCACTCTTACACTCGCTCAACTCTTGCTCACCCTTGTTGTCAAAGGCTTGGTGCTTCTTATACGCCAAGAAACTCCTTGAGATTGGGGCCCACACGTTCGAGCTCAGACTGCTCAAACGTTTGCACAATTTGCCCTCGATCCATCACATAAAAGCGATCGGCCAAGGGCGCTGCAAATCGAAAATTTTGCTCCACCATCACGATGGTAAAACCAGCCGCTTTGAGTTTGATGATCAAGCGGGCCAAGCTTTGAACGATCACGGGAGCGAGACCTTCAGAGATTTCATCGAGCAGCAACAATTTGGCGCCAGTGCGAAGGATGCGGGCCAAGGCCAGCATTTGTTGCTCACCCCCAGAGAGTTTGGTGCCAGGGGAGTCTTTGCGCTCCAACAGGTTGGGGAACAATTCATAAAGCGACTCAAGCGTCATGCCGCCAGGTTTGAGTAGGGGTGGGAGCAGTAAATTCTCTTCGCACGTGAGAGAAGAAAAAATACCCCTCTCTTCTGGGCAAAAGCCAATTCCCAATTGGGCAATCTGGTGGGGTTCGAGGTGGATGGCCTCCACACCTTCAATGTGGATAGAGCCATGGCGCTTGGGAACCAGTCCCATGATGGATTTCAAGGTGGTGGTTCTGCCCGCACCATTTCTGCCCAGGAGTGTGACCACTTCGCCCGCCTGCACTTCAAAGCCTATGCCGTGCAGCACATGCGACTCACCATAGTGGGCATGCAGGTCTTGGACACTCAAGACCGCTTGGGGGGTGCTGTCTTTAGTGTGCAAGGGATGCACTCTCAAGAGCAGTGGGTGTCTGCTCCTGACCCATGTAAGCTTCCAGCACCTGGGGGTTGGAAGACACCTCGGCATAGGGCCCCTCGGCGATGACTTGGCCGCGTTGCATCACGCTGATGCGGTCGGCAATGCTGGCCACCACCTTCATGTTGTGCTCCACCATGATGATGGTTTTATGGGCGCTCACTTTCTTGATGAGTTCACTCACCCGTTGCACATCTTCCAAGCCCATGCCTTGGGTGGGCTCGTCAAGAAGCATGAGCTCGGGCTCCATCGCCAAGGTGGTGGCAATTTCAAGCGCGCGTTTGAGCCCATAGGGAAGTTCAGCGCTTTTGTGGTGTGCGTAGGATTCAATGCCAACTTCGGTGAGCAGTTCCATCACACGGTCATGCAAATGATGAAGGCTGCTTTCGGGGCGCCAAAACTGCAGGCTTTGGTGGCTTTGGCGCTGGAGCGCCACTCGCACGTTCTCAAGCACCGTCAGGTGAGGAAAAATTGCGGAAATTTGAAACGACCGAATGATCCCACGCCTTGCCACCTGGGCTGGTTGGTCGGCGGTGATGTCTTGTCCGTTGAAAAGAATTCGTCCCGCACTGGGAGTCAAGAACTTGGTGAGTAGATTGAAAAATGTGGTTTTACCTGCGCCATTGGGTCCAATGATGGCGTGAATGTGGCCGCGCTCAACCTTCAAAGAAACACGATTCACAGCAACAAAGCCCTTGAAGTCTTTTTGTAGATCGTGTGTTTCGAGAATGGTCGGGGATTGCATGGAGCCTGAAGAGCTGATGTTGGAAATAAGCTTAACACGCAGGCTACAAAGCAAGGGATGTTTTACTCGTTTTATCGACGATCCTAGGGTTTATCCTAGATGGGTGGGGGTGGTTTTGTGAAGCTGGCTGTGCGCATCGTTTGAAGACGCAACTGCCGAGGTGTGATGTTCGCCTTGTCTTTCACCCCTACATCTGAAGGGATGAAGCCTTGTCGAGGCAACAAAATCATTCGAAGGAGATAAAATAGAAAATTGTTTTTGATTCGGTTGAACTTAACGCCAACTCTATTTTTGGGAAATCTTGATGAATTCAATACAGTTTGTGAATAAACGGTTGTTGTGTAATTTGGCGGTGGGGTTGTTGGCGGCCCTTTTGGGCTCACTGGCACAGGCTCAAGCCCCCATCCAAGCGGTCAAAATGATCGTGCCCTTTACCCCAGGCACTGGCATGGACACCATTGCTCGCGCCATTTCTCCCAAGCTCGGCGAGCGTTTGGGCGTGGCCATCGTCGTGCAGAACTCACCTGGTGCCAGTGGCAACATTGGTGCTGATATGGTGGCCAAAGCGCCTGCCGATGGCTCCACCATTTTGATGGGCGCCAACACCATGCTCATTGCCCAGCAGTTGTACAAAAATGTGCCGTTCAATCCCACCAAAGATTTTGCCCCAGTCTCCATGACCGCTTGGGGCAGTCTGATGCTCGTGACCAACTCAAAGACTGGTATCAAAGCCGTCCAGGATTTGATCCACACGGCACAGGCCAAACCAGGCGCCATCAATTTTGGCTCACCAGGAGTCGGTACGCCACACCACATGGCGATGGAGCTCTTCAAGCTTGAGACCAAAATTGACCTCTTGCATGTTCCTTATAAAGGCACGGCGGGATACACCAATGATTTGCTCTCTGGAGAGTTGATGGTGGGCTTTTTGCCGGTGCATGTGGCCCAGGGCTTTGTTGCATCGGGCAAGTTGATCCCCTTGGCGGTGGGCAGCCCCAAGCGTCACCCCATTGCGCCCACGGTGGCCACCTTTGGTGAGTTGGGCTTCAAAGGCATTGATGTGGACCTTTGGTATGCTTTGTTTTATCCCGCCAAAACCCCCAAGGAGATGGTTGACAAGCTCAGCAAAGAGACCGCGTTTGTGCTGAAATTGCCTGAAATCCGCGACTTGCTCAGCAAAGCAGGATTGGATGCAGAGAGTTCAACACCGGAGGAGTTGACCCAAATTGTGGCCAAAGATTACCCCCGTTGGGGGCGAGTGATCAAACTCAGGGGCATTGAAGCAGAATAGTGCAACGCACCTTGTAGACAGAGGTTGAGGGTCATGCTGATGGTGAGGTTTGATCACCACTTGCCAACATCCTTTTGAGGCTCACATGCCAAAACCATTGCCATTGACCGCCGATGAGTTGCAAGCCCTGTGTCGTTTGGCGCCTGAGTGGCGCGTTGATGAGCGGGGCTTGTCCATGCGCCGAGTTTTTCAGTTCAAGGATTTTGACCAAGCCTTTGGTTTCATGACCGAAGTGGCAAGACTGGCCCAGCAGCAAGACCACCACCCCCATTGGACCAATGTCTACTCCAAGGTGGAGGTTGTGCTCAGTACCCATGAGGCGGGTGCTCTGACTCGCAGGGACCAAATCTTGGCGTTGGCGATTGATCAAATCTGGAACAGTTTTACGGCCTCAATACTTCAACCTTAGGATTGCTTGACATGGCCTCTATGAAGCTCCAACTTGCCCAGGGCATCGGTCACGAAGATTTGATCCATCAATCGTTGGACTTGGCAGCCTCTGCCAAAGCGACCTCTGTTTTTTTAAAACTGTATTCCAACGAATCCTTGGCGCAGGCCAAAGCCTTTGATGAGCAATCCGAGGCAACTTCAAAGTCTTCATCCTCTGAGCCTCTTCGTGGCTTGCCAGTGAGCATCAAAGATCTCTTTGATGAAAAGGGTGAATGCACTGCTGCTGGCTCCGTTGTGTTGCAAGGCTCCTTTGCAGCCAGTCAAGATGCCCCAGCTGTTGCGGCCTTGAGGGCCAGTGGTGCGATCGTTTTGGGTCGAACCAACATGACCGAATTCGCCTTCTCTGGCATCGGCATCAATCCCCACCACGGCACGCCCGTCAATCCGTGTGACCCTCAAACCCCAAGAATCCCAGGCGGCTCCAGCAGTGGGGCCGCTGTCTCGGTGGCGTTGGGGGTTTGCCATGCGGCACTGGGTTCAGACACGGGGGGCTCGATCCGCATTCCTGCCGCCTTGTGTGGCTTGGTTGGCTTTAAAAACACACAAAGCCGTGTGAGTATCAAGGGCACGGTGCCACTGTCGCCGGCCATGGACACGGTGTGCGCCATCACCAACAACGTGAAGGATGCCATTGAGCTTGACAGCATCCTGTCTGGGCAAGTCTTGCCCATTGAACAACGCGAACTCAAGGGGTTGAGGTTTTTGCTGCCCACGAGCGTGGTCATGGACGACTTGGAGGATGGAGTCGCCAACGCCTTTGATCGCACTTTGTCGGCACTGTCCCAAGCAGGTGCGCAGATTGTGAAAGTAGAGCTTGCTGCTTTGAACGAGATGGCCGTGATCAACACACCCGCTGGTCTATCGCCCATTGAGGCCTGGGCTGAACACCATGCCTTGGTGAAGGCCCATGAAGCGCGAATTGATCCGCGTGTGGTGGTGCGCTTAAAGCAAGGCGAGGGGGTGAGTGCCGCACACTATTGGGATGTGCTCAAGGCGCGTGCGCTTTGGATAGCGAAGGTCCATCAAGCGCTGGCGGGCTTTGATGCGGTCGTGTGTCCCACGGTGCCGATGGTGGCCCCTTGCATTGAATCTTTGCGCCATGACGATGATGCCTTCGCCAAAGCCAATCGCTTGATGCTTAGAAACACCTCATTGTTCAACTTCTTGGATGGCTGCTCGATCAGCTTGCCATGCCATACCCACGATGAGTTGCCCATGGGCCTCATGCTGTCACAGGGGGCTGGCCAAGATGCCCATGTGCTGGGTATCGCATTGGCGATTGAATCGTGTTTGCATTCAGTGAGACATTGACGAGAAATTGCGAGGAATTTCGAGAGCGCTGACTGTGCTCAATCCATGCACAACAACAAGTCCACCAAGCTGCTGCCCGTGTAAGCGGGTCGCGGCCCGATGGTCTCAAAAGGCAGGCCTTGGCGGTTGAGCCAAAACGTGTCCCACCCATACCATGTGGCGCCCAAGACGTCCCATGCGTTGCTCGAGACGAACAAGACGTTTTGAGGGGGGGTGGAAAAATGCTCGTGCACCAATCCGTAGCTCAGCGGATGGGTTTTGAATTGCCGTGCACTTTCAATCGAGATGATGCGATCGAAATACAAGGTCAACTGGGCATGATCAATGACGCGATTGAGCATGCTTGCATTGGCGTTGGAGAGCACTGCCGTTTGCCGGCCCAACGCTTTGATTTGCATGAGCACATTGGCGTTTTCCTCAAAGGGGCTCAAGTGATCGTAGGCCGTCATGAGTTGCGCGCGAGCTGAGGGTGTGAGGGGGAGTTGTAAGCGTGCACAACTGTAGTCCAGTGCCTTTTGCGTCAAGTCCCAAAAAGGCTCAAAGTATTTGGAGCCGTTGGGGTTGCCTGGGTCACTCAAAGAAATCAAGCGTGTGTATTCAATTTGTTTGTCACGCCACAAGTTGGCCAATGCCACGCCGTGACTGGGAAAGAGTTGTTCTGCCGCTTGAGCAATGCTGTAGACATCAAAGAGTGTGCCGTAAGCATCAAACACGATGAGTTGCTTCATGGGGTGGGTGTGCTGCCTTGAAATTTTTCATGCTTGCTCACCGAGGCCCCAGCATCCAAGCGAAGGGATCGAAAGCCTATCAAAGAGACAAGGATCATGGCGCCCACCAAGGCAAAAGCCAGTGCAAAGTCATTGGACTGTGGGTGATTGATGTCACCTTGGCGCAAGTAAACACTGGCATGGATGATGGTGGCGCCCAAGGCCACCCCCACACCTTGGGTGAGCTGGGCCATGGTGCTGAATAGGGTGTTGGCGCCACTCATTAGCTCAGGCGCAACGTCGGCAAAGGCCATGGTTTGAATGCACGTGAATTGCATGGATCGGGTGATGCCATAGACCAACATGACCATGGCGATGAGCGCCACAGGCGAGGTGGGGCTCAGTAGTCCGATGGCAAAGGCCGAGCAAGCGGCCAAGCCACCGTTGCCTAGCAAAATAGAGCGAAATCCAAAGCGCCTTAGCAATCTTGGCGTGAATGGCTTGAGTCCCAAGTTGCCCAGCATGGCCGAGAGCAACAGCAGTCCTGAGGCAAAGGCGTTGTAGCCAAAAGCGACTTGAAACATGAGAGGCGCCAAGAATGGCGTGGCTCCAATGCACACCCGAGTCAGCGAGCCCCAAAAAAAGATAATGCCAAAGGTGTGCACCCGCAAGACTGAAAAGTTCAGTAGCGGTGCTGGGTGCCGCTTGGTGTGAAACCAAGCCAAAAGACCCAACAAAGCACAGGCCAAAAATTGCAAGCCACAACGTTCAGACAAGCCCTCATTGCCCAGGGACTCCACGCCCATCACAAAGGTGGCCAGTCCCAAGCCAATGAGCACAAAACCGATGAAATCGAGTGGTCTTTTACTTTGCTCACTTTGGTTGGTGATGTATTTTTTAATGAGCCACAGTCCCATCAGCCCGAGCGGCACATTCAAGTAAAAAATGTAGTGCCAAGAAAAGTAAGTGGTGATGAAACCTCCCAAGGGCGGTCCCACAATCGGCGCCATGAGACCAGGCCAAGTGATGAGGGCCACCACCTTGACCAGTTGGTCCTTGGGCGTGATTCTGAGCACAATGAGTCGCCCCACCGGCACCATCATGGCGCCCCCCATGCCTTGAAGGATACGGGCCATGGTGAAGGCGTGCACGGATTCGCTGAGCGCGCAGCCGATTGAGGCCAAGGTGAACACGGCCACGGCGCTACCAAAGACCCGCTGGGCGCCAAAACGATCGGCAAACCAACCGCTCACCGGAATGAAGGCTGCCAAGGTGATCAAATAGGAGGTGATGCCAATGCTCATGTCCACCGCGCTCACGCCCATTGACAAGGCCATCTCCGGTAAGGCCGTGTTGATGACGGAGCCGTCGAGGTTTTCCATGAAAAAGGCACTGGCCACGATGAGGGGCACAATGTGGGAGGGGTGGAGCAGTTCTTCGAGTTTGGACATGACCAAGCATTGTAGGTTCCAAACGACCACGGTTGGGCCCAGAGACGCTCAGACCTTTCCCTAGTTTTTGCTGAAAATTTTGTCGCAGTGGTATTCTTTGCCTGTTCGATGGGTCAAAGGCAGACTGTTCTTGATAGACTTTGGCCCAAGTTCAATTCAAACGGGATGGGAAAACAATGAACGTTGCTTACTTATGTGTCTTATTGGCAGGGATCACACCGGTGATCTGCACCACCATTGCCAAGTGGCAATTCAAAGATTTTGACAACCACAATCCGCGGGACTGGATGGCTCGTCAAACTGGCTTTCGGGCCCGAGCCAATGCCGCTCAGCACAACAGTTTTGAGGCCTTTCCTTTTTTTGCTGTTGCCGTGGTCCTTGCATCCTTGAGCGCTATTGATAGCGTGCGCATCGACCAATTGAGCGTGGTGTTTATTGTGGCGCGCTGGCTGTATGTGTTTTTCTATGTCACCGATCGACCCACGCTGCGCACCATTTGTTGGACCGTGGCTTATGTTTGCGTGGTGAGCCTCATGGCCTTGTCGATTTGATGCTCGCTCAACACAGTTGCAAGTTCACTCCACCACCAATTGGCATGGCGCTTTGATCTGATTGGTCTCGCGCATCGTCTCGCAATACTGCAAGGCTTTTCTCTCACCCTGGGCCGACATCTTGATGAACACCGAGCAGCCATAGGCCATCTTTCGCTCATCGGTGCTGCTGTCAAAGGCCACCGCACAATGCCCCGTGCTGCCCATGTCGGGTCTTTGTTTGGCCCAGTAATCGTACAAAGCGCTGGGTAGATCTCGACTTCTGATGGTCGAGCCAGCGCCCTGGGCGAGGGTAAACCCATCCAAAAGCGCCAGACAGACCATGAGTTGCGCAAGGGTTTTGAGGCTTGTAGGCCTTTTGAGGCCTTTGATGGATGGGCTATTCAAACAAGACAATGATCTCATGGTCTAGGCCTTTATTCGTGGTTTGATTTTCATTCTAAGTCTTCAAGGTACTTTACAGTTTGAGCTCGCTTGGGTTGTCATCCATTGGACGCTGTGGTGCGTTGTATTGACAACAGGTTAAATCCCATTGACCTGCTGGGCCAAAAGGCCGAAGATGACCTGTAGGTCAGCGTGATTCAAAAAATCAGCCCAATTGAAGGAGGCGACATGAAAAAATTAACACTTTTGATGTTCACATTGCTCACCCTTGGCGCGAGTGTTTCCAGTCAAGCCCATGGCTTTGCCCATGGTGGAGGTGGACATGGGCATGCGCGGGGCGGTTACTATGGCGGTGGATGGGGCGTGCCTTTCGTGGCTGGGGCTTTGGTGGGCAGTGCCGCCTATGCGGCCACCTATCCTGCTTACAGCCCTGTCTATGTCAACCCCCCCTTGGTCGTGAACCCAGCACCGGTGTACCAAGGGGCTACTGTCACGCCTGTGGCGTATTACTGCCCAAGCTATCAGCAGTACTACCCCCAGGTTGCCTCTTGCCCCGTGCCTTGGCAGCCCGTGCAGTGATCAAGGCCTCACACTAGAGTTTCTTTGGGTCTTTTCTCCAAGAGAGCACGCAGCTGACCAGATGTTGTCATCATTAAACCCATCGAGCGTTGCGTTTTCTGTGCGTTTTTACACCCAGTTGTGCTCTTACTCTGGTCAGCTAACCTGCTAGAAATTGGCCAAGCTTTGAAGCTTTTTGTCGCCGGGTCGGTCTGAGTATTTTTCAAGACGAGAGAAGGTTTCGATCTCAACCTTGGCGTCTTTTTTGTGGCCGTAGACATTGACTTTGAGCCAGGCGAGCTCTTCTCTCAAGGCCTGAGGAGTGCCCAACACCCGACTCCAACTTTTGATCTCTGCATTCCAACGGTAGGCCCGGCTTTTGAGGAGATCCTTGCTCTCAAAGGGTGAGCCAATGGCGTACACCTGATGCTCCATTTTCTCAATGGAGTCAAACATCGTTTGAGCCACAGTTTGTTGTTCAAGAGTCAAAGGCATGTTCAAGATTTCAAGCAAGGCCCAGCAGTCCGTGACTGCGCGGTGCGCATCATAGAAAAAACCTTGGAGCATGGCCAAGTATTCTAATTTTGCCGATCCCACCCCATTGGCTCTCCAGTTCACATCGTGAATGCTGCAGCCCCAGGGGAGGGTTGCAAAAATGGGCCACCTGTTTTCCACAAAAGGTCGGTCAAACCTTGCGTTGTGTGCAATCACCAAACTCACCCCCTCTAGCAACTCATGCACTTCTTGGTCGTTGATCGTTTTGCCTTTGACCATTTCATTGGTGATGTGATGAATTTCGGTGCTCTCTGGGGGTATGGGAAACCCGGGATCTTCCAATTCATTGAAAACGCGAGAGACACGGATCACTTGTGCGCTCTGGGGATCGTATTCAAAGACGATCATCCCGAGCTCGATCACCTTGTCACTCAAACTGTTCATTCCAGTGGTTTCGGTGTCCAACACCACGCCTTTCAAGGTGCCCGCTCTGGGCTTCATGGCGTCACTGAGGGTGAGCCAGGTGCTGGGGTTCAAGCGGCGCAAGACCTTGTAGTCTGGATTGGCCTCAAGGGCGCTCACCAGTGCTGGCCAGTCTTGGCTGGAGATGTCGTTGCAGTGTTGGGTCATATCTAGGCTTTAAAGAAAAAGGGTGGCACTTTGAGATGGGCGCGCAGTGTTGTCCTGTGCAAAGGTGGATGGGCCGTGATCGCGCAATGTTCATGCAAGGGCAAGTGTGTTGGGAAACTTGTCTCTTTTGCCGAGTGTACAAGCTGAACTCTCCCCGTGGCTGAAGTCATGGGCTTGCGCGGCAAATTGGGCCAATGCCAAGACGATAGCGGTGTAAAAGCGCTCTTTTGGCCCTACCATTCAAGCCAACGCTCCCTTGTGTTGACCGACCTCAACAACCATGGGCAGGGTCACCCCAATGAGCGTGAGCATCAGGCCGGCACACACGAGCACCACTCCAGAGCCCCAATAGGGAATGAGCTCTGTACAAATCACCACCCCCAGGGACTGACCACCAAACAAAATGCAAGCGAACAAGGCCATGCAGGTGCCTCTTCGGTTGGGGTCGAGTTGGGTGGCCAAGGCTTGCATGGTGTTGTGAAACATAAAGAAACCAAATCCAGCCAATGTGAAGGCCACCAAATCGACCACCCAGTCGGGTGCAAACCCAATGGATGCATAGGCCACTCCAAAAGCGATGGTCCCGACACGAATGAGTTGGGTCTCGCCCAGACGGCGAATCAACCACCTGGCCCATATCATGTATATCACCCCGCCGAGTCCAAACAGTGCCACGATGGTGCCGGCCAATGAAACACGCAAGCCTTGCTGGTCATGCAAGTGAGTCGCTGAGATGGCCAGTGCGCCAAAGGCAATGCAACCCTCCAAGAAGATGAAGCTCATCAATCGCCTGGCCCTGGGCTTGGCGAGGACCGCCTTAGCATTGATCACAAAAGACAGCGAGACCTCACCTTCTTGTGGATTGGGCAGGCCTTGGTTTTCGGATCTGGCATTGGGGTTGGACCAGAGCACCCAGCCCACCACAAAAAAGACGGCACTCACAGCCCCAAATGCCCATCTCCAACCCAGGGTGTCTGTGAGCAGTCCCCCCACCAGTTGTCCGGCAACGATCCCCATGGTGGAGCCCAGCCCGACCTTGGCCAGAGTTTCTTGTCGAATTTGATAGTCGACCGAGTCTCCCACCCAGGCCAGACCCAAAGGGATGATGGCCGCCGTGCATGTGGCGGTCAAGACGCGGCAAAAGACCAAAAAGGGCAAACTCCAGGCCAACGCGCTGCCCAAGCACCCCAGGCTGCAGCCCAAGGTGGCCAAGGAGAGTACCCGGTATTTGCCATAGCGGTCTCCCAAGGGGCCAAAGAAGACTTGCATGAGTCCATAGGTGATCGCAAAAAATGAAATCACATGGGCGGCTTGCGTTCGTTCGACTTGAAACTCCTGGGCGAGTTGCGGCAGCATCGGGTCACACAGGCGTTGAATCGTCATGCTGGCAAAAGTGGCAAAAGACAAGTGAAAGATGGCTCTGCGAGTCGAGGGCTCAATCACGTGGTGCAAGGGTTCAGACATGGGGGCGATTCAAGAGGACATGGTGTAAAAAGTCAAATCTTCAAAATGATCAGCATGATTGACAATATCCCAGTCAATTTGAGGTGACAGGGTTTTTTAGTAAATGCTCTCTAAAGAGCGCGTTGCTTGACTCGATTGGCTTGAATTCAAAAGGTTCAGACCTATACTAGTTTTACATTGCGATGCATCAAGTGTGTTGGCAAGAAGCTTTATTATCCTGTGAATCTTGAAAACTTGGAGAACCTCATGACCCTTACCCCTGAACAAATCATGGCCGCCAATAAGTCCAATTTGGAGACTCTGGTCGGATTGACCGCCAAAGCATTCGCCGGTGTGGAGCAACTCATTGAGCTCAACTTGGCCGCAGCCAAGTCCGCGATGAGCGACACCAAGGACGGCACGCACGCTGCAATGAGCGTGAAGGATGCTCAAGAATTGTTGGCACTTCAGTCCAGCATGTTCCAGCCCTTGGCTGAAAAGGCTGCGACTTACAACCGCCATTTGTATGACATTGCCAGTGCAACAGGCGGTGAATTCACCCATGTGATTGAGGCTGAGATGGCCAAAGGTCAAAAATTGTTTCAAGACATGTTCGACAACATGGCTAAAAATGCGCCCGCTGGTTCTGAGTCTGCGGTGACCGCTTTCAAAACCGCAGTCTCTGCTGGCAACACGGCCCTGGAGTCGGTGCAAAAAGCCGTCAAACAAGCCACGGACATGACCCAAGCCAATGTCAAAACCATGGCCCAACAAGCCATGAGTGCGGCCAAGCCCGCCAGTAAAAAACGCTGATTGGGTTGCAAGTGATCCCGAGCCCATGGCATGGGCTCAACAAGGGTCTTGCGATTCGCTGAGTATGAATGATTGGGCAGGAGGGATCACTCTCCTGCCTTTTTTACGCCAGTCACTTTGCACTCGTGCGGTCCGCTTTCAAGGCTTGTGCGACCTCTTGGATCAAACCCGGCCCTTGATAAATCAAGCCACTGTAGAGTTGCACACAATCAGCGCCGGCCTTGATTTTTGCAACGGCATCCTGGCCATCCATGATGCCCCCCACGCCAATGAGTGGGAAGTGAGGGCCCAAGTGTCTCCTCAATTGTCGAATGGTGTCGTTGCTTTTCTCAGTGAGTGGGCTGCCTGAGAGCCCGCCTGCTTCGTTGCCATGGGGGAGATGCGCCACACGCTCTTTGTTGAGCGTGGTGTTGGTGGCGATGACGCCCCACAGTCCTTGCTTGGCGCTTTCATCGACTGGGCACAATCGTTTGAGCGTCAAGGCAAAGAGACTCAACTCTTCTTCGCTCATGTCGGGTGCAATTTTGATCATCATGGGCACGCGACGCGCGCTTTGTTGCATCAACTCACTGCGTTTGCACTCCAGTGCATAGAGCAAGGCAAACAAGGCCTCATCGGTCTGCAAGGAGCGCAAGTTTTTCGTGTTGGGGCTTGAGATATTGATGGTCACGTAATCGGCGTACGGGTAGACGGCTTCCAAAGCCAGCAAGTAATCCGTTTGTGCAAGCTCGATGGGCGTGGTGGCGTTCTTGCCGATATTGAGTCCCAGCAAGACCGGGGAGGCACAAGGTCTGCGCAAATGAAAACTTTGGCCAATGTGTTTCACAAAGCTCTCCGCACCCTCATTGTTAAAGCCCAGGCGGTTGATGATGGCGTTTTCTTTGGGGAGTCGAAAAATTCTCGGTTTTGGGTTGCCTGCTTGGGGCTTGGGGGTGACGGTTCCCACTTCGACAAAGCCAAAGCCCATGCTCGACCAAGCATCGATGCACCGGGCGTTTTTGTCCAAACCTGCGGCCAGTCCCACACGGTTGGGCAATTGCAAGCCACACAAACGCATGGGATCTTCGACTCGAGTTTGCCGGTACAAGTGAGCCAAGGGTGTGCGTTGGGTCTTTTCAAGAAATGACACCATGTGGTCATGGACCTCTTCGGGGTCCAACGCAAAAAATAGTGGTTTGATCAGGGAATAAGGCACCAGCATGGGGGTAAACTTCTTGTGAGTTGAGAGAAAGAATCGGCGAACACGGGTGAAACAATGACGCTCGTGAATTTCTTTCCTTCGTGGTCAAATTGTTTGCGAGGTTAGGAGAATATCACGTGAGTTCCATGTCACCCCAAGACGCGCTCAAGGCGCAGGTTGCCAAGGCTGCATTGTCCCTGATTGCGCCTGGCGCATGGGTTGGGGTGGGGACGGGCTCGACGGTGAACTTCTTCATCGACGCCTTGGCCGCATCGGGTCTGTCACTTGCAGGGACCGTCTCCAGCTCTGAGGCCTCGAGCGCTCGACTCTCCAAGTTGGGGATTCCCGTGTTTTCGAGCCACGAGGTGGCTCTCCTCGATGTGTATGTCGACGGTGCCGATGAGATTGAGCCTCATGGCTACATGATCAAAGGGGGAGGGGCCGCACTCACCCGTGAAAAGATCGTGGCCGCACAATCCAAGCAATTCATTTGCATTGCCGATGAATCCAAATGGGTGCAGACCTTGGGTGCGTTTCCTTTGCCTGTTGAAGTGATTCCCATGGCCGCAGCCAGGCTCATCCAGTGTTTTGAGGCTTTGGGCTCCCAGGTGCAGGCGAGTCTGCGCTTAAAAGATGGGCAGCCATTGGTGACTGACAACGCGCAACACATCTTGGACGTGAAGGGACTGGAGATCCACGACCCCTTGGCCTTTGAATCCATGGTCAGTCAGTGGCCAGGGGTGGTCACGGTGGGGGTGTTTGCTCATCAAAAAGCCAATGTCTGTCTCTTGGGAACTCCTCAAGGGGTGAGAACCCTCTATTTTTGACATCCTCCCGGCCCTGAAGAGACTGGGAGGATGTCAAACTTGAGGGCCTGCAATGCACAGGCACTGAGGACAAGCTCGAACTCACACACAATTTCTTGTGGCCGTGAACTCGATTCACCCCTGCGGGTGGTCGGGGCCGTGATGCAGCCTTGGCGTCCCGCACGCGGTCTACCCTGCGACTGGTCGTTTTGACCATTTTGCAGTCGGTCTCGATGGGTGGATCACTTGGAAGTCCTGCTGACGGCTTAAACCCCCGTGAAAGTATCAACAGGACTTTCTAAAGTGATGAAGTTTATTATATGGGAATATTTCCCATATAATAAATAAGATGGGAAATATTCCCTTGTTATTGCTGGGGTTGATGAATTCTTATGTATTCATAAAACGGCAAAAGAAGCTATTTTTGTCGAAATAACAACATATTGATCTCGAATTTGCGCTGAGAAATCCTCTTTTCCATGAGATTTTAAATAATGTATTAAATGGGTAAAAATCCCATATAATGAGCTGATGACGAATTTTGACCCCAACACCGCGCCCAAGGATCAGTCCTCAATGGATGAGATGTTGGCCATTGTTCAGCCCTTGGTGATGTGGATGAGCCGCACAGGGATAGGTTACACAGAGTTTGCTACGGCTTTGAAGCCCTTGTTTTGGAAAATGGCCATGATGGAGCTCGAGCGATTGGAGCGCAAACCGTCGGATTCTGCGGTGAGTTTATTGTCGGGTTTGCACAGAAAAGAAGTCAGGACCTATCGCGAGGAGTTGAACATGGACGCGCTTCAAGTTCAACAAAAGCGCGAGCACTGGGGTAAACCCAGCGCCGCGAGTCAAGTGGTGACTCGGTGGTTGAGTCTGGGGCTTGGGGAAGAAATAGCCTATTCCGGCGCACAGACGTCGTTTGAGTCATTGGCGCAATCGGTGTCAAAAGATTTTCATCCCCGCTCCGTGTTGATGGAGATGGTGCGTCTTGGTGTGGCACAAGATTTGGGTCAACACGTGCGATTGCTCAAAGCGAGTTTTAGTCCCGACGCCAAAAATAAAGAGGCGAGTCAAATGTTGGCGGTGAGCGTTGCCGACCATTTGTCGGCTGGCATCCATAATTTATTGAGTCCAGACGCCAGCAAGTTTCTCGAGCAAAGCGTCTTTGCCGATGGCTTGAGTGCACAGTCAATTGAGCGTTTGAACGCCATGGCGCGCGAGCTTTGGGCCCAGGCCCTCAAACAAATTGTTCAAGCTGCAACGCAAATGGTGCAAGAAGACGCTGGGTGCGCACAGCCCCATCGCTTTCGCCTAGGGTTGTTCACGTTTGCCGCGGATCAAGAAGGCCAGCCCGCGCTCTCGAACTCATCATCGGACCCCAAGCCATGAAGAAAACAGGGTTGCTCTCAGCTGTTTCAGTCATTCATGATTGGAGGACTGCTTGTATCCAAGCCGTCCTTGAATTCACAATACGCGCCTCACGACCAGTCTTGGTGATGTTGGTGGTGACTTTGCTCTCTTGTGGAGGAGGGGGCGGTCTGGTTGCCTCTCTCACCGCTCCGGGTGGTGTGGGCAGTGGTGGCACAGGAATTGTTGAGGGGTTGATCGCAGGTTTTGGCAGTGTCATTGTTGATGGCGTTGAGTATGACGACAGTGCTGCCGTGAGTCAAACCGAGGATGAAGAGGGGAAGTACTCGCCCACGCAAACCAAATTGGGACAACGCGTGACGCTCACCCAATCACTTGCCGGTGTGGCCAATGTCATCAATGTTGTTCCATTGTTGCGAGGCCCCATCAATGCATCGCTGCAAGGCAACTATTTCCAAGTCATGCATCAATGGGTGCAAGTGCTGCCTCAAAGCACGGCGAGTGGAAACGCCACGGTGCTCGATGGATTGGCCAATTTGAACGCACTGCAGTCCAGTGCAATGGTGCAGGTGTATGGCATATGGGTTTTTGATGCCAATAAAAATGCGTATGTCTTGCAGGCGTCTAGGATTGAATTGCTCAGCACCCCACCCACTTACTATCTTGTGAGTGGCTTGGTGCTGGGTCGCAGCAACAATGATTTACAAATCAATCAGCCCTCCATTGCCCCACAAATTCACCCACTCAACGCATTGCCCCAGAGCATTGCCCTGGGCACACTGGTGAGAGCCTGGGTCCAAGCCGCAACGCTTGGCAACACCAGTGGCAACGTTTTTCAGGCCACTCGCGTGGTCGATGCCACTCCCGCGACTTCCAATGGTCAGACTTTATTGATCAGTGTTCCTGCTCAGGCCAGCAATGTCCAAAACGGACAACTTCAAACCCAAGGTTTGAACCTTCAAATACCCCCGGCCTTGGCAGCCCAAATGCCGCAAAGTTCATCCCTGGTGCAACTGAGTGTGATCAACACCAATGGCGTACTCACCGTCATGAAAGTCAACACACCGAGCAACACCCCTGCATTGCAAGCCCAAGTCGGTGGGCAAGTGCAAATCAAAGGCGCCATCCCCTGGATTGCCAATCCGCCCACCATCAACATGCGCGGCACCTTGGTCGTGGGAACCAATGCCCCAGGCGTCATCAATCAAACTTGTCCCGCCCAAAATGTCTCCAATCCCGTGCAAGTCGACATCATCGCCAATTTGGGCCCCCCAGGTTCACCTTTGGTGGCCCAATCGGTGACGTGCACCTTGACACCACCGACTCAATCGGTGATTCAGCAGTCGGGCTATTTACTGAGCTACACAAAAGATTTGTCCACGCTCACATTCTCAATTGCGGGCAGTCCTGTTTCCATGGCGTTGATGGCTGGCACCGTGCTGCCCCCGCCACCCAATGATTTGCCAAACTTGGTGAAGAACAAAACACCCTTGACCATTCAATACCAAGTGATCAATTCGGTCAACCAGATTCGAGACTTTCAGCCCCCACCGCCCAATTGAAGTGATGGATGCAAAGCACTGCATTGCACTGAACTGAACGTCTCCAACCCAACCCCTGTGAAACCCCAAGCAACTGGATGATTTGTATTCAACAACAGTCCACTTTTTTTAGGAAACACACATGAAGCATGATTTCAACCCCAGCTCTTATTTTGTCAAAGGCCAGCATTGGCTCTTGATGGTCACAATGTCGGGCCTCATGGCTTGGTCAACGTCTGCGCAGTCTCAAAACACGAACGCACCAACACCAGGACGAGGAGCACCACCTGCACAGCCTGTGGCCCCCACACCTGCACCGACTGCAACGGCAGTCACACTCCAGAGTTTGGGAGAGAAGATTTTCAATGACCGAAATCTCTCTCAACCCGCAGGCACCGCTTGTGCGAACTGCCACAACCCCGCGACTGGTTTTTCCAGTCTCAATGGCTCAAAAATCGGTGTTCCAATTGGTAGCACGCCCAATTCGTTTGGTATTCGCAATGCCATGCAAAACGCCTACAGCTCTTTCGTGCCCAGTTTTTCTTTCCGCGTTTTGGGCGCCGATACAGACCCCATGGGTGGACTCTTTTGGGATGGACGTGCTGATACATTGGCGACCCAAGCCATGGCACCTTTATTAGCCAGTGCAGAGATGAACAATGCCAATGCAGCCCAAGTGGTTGCCAAAGTAAAAGCCTCCAATTACGCCAAAGACATGAACGTGCTCTTTGGTGCGAATGTATTCAATAACGCCGACTCAGCGTTTCAAGCCATTGCCCAAGCCATTGCGGCATTTGAGAAAAGCCCTGCGCTTAACGCGTTCAATTCCAAATACGATCAGTTTATAAAAGGACAAGTCACACTGAGTGCGTCCGAGCAAAGTGGGATGAAATTGTTCATGGATCCCAACAAGGGCAATTGCGCCTCTTGCCATTTGATGAACCCCCAATCCCAAAAACCGAGCGACAATTTATTCACGGATTTTGCAATGTACGCAACAGGAATCCCCAGAAATTCCAAAATTCCTGCCAATGCCAATCCCTCCTATTTTGACTTGGGGCTTTGTGGCCCCAATCGCAGCAAACCTGCGCTGAGCGCCAATGTCCCTGCGGGGGTCACGGTTGAGCAGTTTTGTGGTGCTTTTCGCATGCCGTCTTTGAGAAACGTTGCGCAGCGGGAGTTCTTCATGCACAACGGCGTATTCACCAACTTGACCGAAGTGGTCAGTTTTTATGCCACCCGCAACTCCAACCCCAAGCGTTGGTATGGCCCAGCGGGCGTGCCCAATGATTTGCCCATAGCATATTTGACGAACATTGTGAGTGACCGAGCACCCTTTAATAAAAAAGCCGCCGATGGCCCAGCGCTCAATGCAAGCGAAGTGGGCGATGTGGTGGCCTTCCTCAGAACGTTGTCGGATGCCCCTTCACCCCAAGCCCCACCCCCCGTTGGCCCATCGGGTCCTGGCGCAGTTGGATTGAACCCATTTGCAGCACCGGCACCAGCAACCCCCCCATTGCCCTTGGCCAACGTTGCAAATGGACGGTGACTTTCAACAATCCCTTGAGGTTTGAGCCACGCCATCTCGCGCGCTCTTTGCCATGCTTTGCAACCACCATGCGTTCAAGACGTTGGTACCGTCTCACTCATGCCTTGGTGTCTGAGCAGAGCGTCCATTTCGGGCGCGCGGCCTCGAAAGGCGATGAAGGACTCCAGTGCGGGCCGAGAGCCGCCCACTTGCAAAATTTCTTGCAAGAAACGCTGGCCCGTTTGCGGATCAAAGTCACCCCTGTCTGTCATCGAGTCTTCAAAGGCGCCATAGGCATCGGCACTCAAGACTTCGGCCCATTTGTAGCTGTAGTACCCAGCAGCGTAGCCGCCGCTGAAAATGTGGCTAAAGCTGTGAGCACTCCTCACCCAGGCCGGGGAGGGGATGACGCTCACCTGTGCTTTAATGCCAGAGAGCAGCGCTTGGACATCTTGCACGGGAGTGGCTTGGCTGTGCAACTGCATGTCAAAGAGGGCAAACTCCACTTGTCTTAAGGTTTGAAGCCCACTTTGATAATTTCTTGCTTTGAGCATTCGATCAAAGAGTGCCTTGGGCATGCGCTCGCCTGTCAGAGCGTGCTCGGTCATGGGCTCCACCACCGACCACTCCCAACAAAAATTCTCCATCCATTGGCTGGGCAACTCCACCGCATCCCACTCCACACCGTTGATGCCAGAGACATCGCGCACGTTCACTTTAGAGAGCATGTGGTGCAGTCCATGACCGAATTCATGGAACAAGGTGATGACGTCGTCATGGGTGAGGGTGGCGGCTGTTGTACTCGTGGCGTTGGCGAAGTTGCACACCAAGTGGGCGATGGGTTTTTGCAACGTGCCCACGTCAGGTCTGAGCCAACGGCATTGCGCGTCGTCCATCCATGCACCGCCACGCTTGCTTTGCCTGGCGAAGGGGTCGAGGTAAAACTGTGCGACCAACTCTGCGCCTTGGGTGATGTTGTAAAACCGAACGTCTTCATGCCAAACGTGGGTCTGGGTTTGAGAGATGCTCACGCCAAAGAGTTTTTGAATGAGTCCGAAGAGTCCCGTCAAGACGCTCTCAAATGGGAAGTAGGCCTTCACCTCTTGCTCACTGAATGCGTAACGCGCTTCTTTGAGTTTTTCGCCAATGAAGGTCCAGTCCCAGGCTTGCGGCTCATGGATACCCATCTCTTTGGCATATGTTTTGAGGTCGGCTAAATCTTGCAGCGCATGGGGCTTGGCACGGCGAGCCAGCGTTTGCAAGAAGTCGATCACCTCGCTTGCCGATTGGGCCATCTTGGGCTCAAGCGAGAGGGCTGCAAAGTGCTCAAAGCCCAGCAACTGAGATTCTTGGTGACGCAAGCGCAAAATCTCTTGCATCACCGTGGTGTTGTCAAACACCAAGGCGCTGGTCTCGGCTTGGTCCGAGGCCCGGGTTTGATAAGCTTGGTAGAGTTTGTGGCGCAGTTGAGGATTTTGAGCGTATTGCATCACTGGCAAATAGCAAGGCATTTTCAAGCTCATGCGATACCCGTCTTGACCCTGGGCCAAGGCGGACTCATGGGCGGCTTGGATCACGTCCTCAGGCAAGCCATCAAGTTCTGAGCGCGTTGCCAGATAAAACCATGCGTCGGTCGCATCGAGCACGTTTTCGCTGAATTTTTGCGTCAATTGCGCGAGTTGCTCTTGCACTTGGGCGTACTGCACTTGGTCCTCGCCCTTGAGTTGAGCGCCACCCAAGATGAAGTTGCGCAAGGCCAATTTCAGCGCTTGATGTGCATGCGGGTGCAAGGCGTCGGTTGAGACGCAGGCGTATTTTTTGAACAACTCTTCGTTCGAACCCAATTGTGTCCAAAACTCAGTGACCTTTGGGAGAACTTGGTTGTAAGCCAGTCGAAACGCTGCAGAGTCCATGACGGCGTTCAAGTGATTGATCATTCCCCAAGCTCGGCTCAAGCGCTCAACGGGGACATCCAAGTGCAACTCGATGGAGTCCCAATCGGCCTTGAAGTCTGGCGTCAAGACATGTCCAAGGGCTGCTTGGGCGGCTTGAATGAGGCCGTCCATGGCGGGTTCAATGTGTTCGGCTTTGACTTCATCAAAACGCGCCGGTGACACAAAGTCTAGCAAAGGATTGGACTGCAGTGGCGCTTGGGCTGGAGTGGTGGTGTTGGCGTTCACGGTGAAATCAAGCCTTCAGTGTTGGGAATCAAGGATGGATTGGGCTGCGTCCAAGGTATTGGCCAAGAGCATGGTGATGGTCATGGGCCCCACGCCACCGGGAACGGGGGTGATGAAAGAGGCCACTTGTTTGACCCCTTCAAAGTCCACGTCCCCGCACAACTTGCCTTGGTCGTCTCGGTTCATGCCCACATCGATCACCACGGCCCCAGGTTTGACCATGTCCGCGGTGATCAAGTGCCGAATGCCCACGGCAGCCACGAGCACATCGGCTTGCAAGGTGAGGGCCTTGAGGTTGGCAGTTTGACTGTGGCAAATCGAAACCGTTGCATTGCGTTGCAAAAGCATCAAGGCCATCGGTTTGCCCACAATGTTCGATCGTCCCACCACCACCGCATGTTTGCCAGTCAAATCATAGCCAATGGAGTCGAGCATTTTCAAGCAGCCGTGAGGCGTGCAAGGCCAATAGCCCTTGGCGCCACACATCAAGGCACCCGCACTCTCCAAGTGAAAACCATCCACATCCTTTTGAGCCGAGATCGCTTGGATCACCGCTTGGGGATCAATTTGTTTGGGCAGCGGCAGTTGCACCAAAATGCCATGGATGCTGGGGTCGGTATTGAGTCGCTCAATTTCGCCCAGCAACTGCGCTTGCGTCATGCCGGCATCAAACTGCAGCATGAGCGAATGCATGCCGATGTCTTTGCAGGCGAGGACTTTATTTTTGACATAGACCTGACTGGCAGGATTGTCGCCCACCAAGATCACGGCCAAGCCTGGTGTGATGCCATTCTCGACCAATTGTTTGACGCGTTGGCCGTAATCAAGTCTGAAGCTGTGCGAGAGTTGTCGTCCGTCAATGATGTGTGCGCTCATGGCTGGTGTGTTGCTCTTGTGAAGCGATGTGTTGGAGTGAATCGTCAAGTCACTGGGTTGTCGTGATGGGGCCAGGTCAGCCCCAAAAGGAAAGCCTCCAGGCCAGACACAGGGTCTGGAGCTCGAGGCTTGGGGAGAGGGGGGCGGAAAAAATTTACGCCGTTGCTTTAGGGGTGGTCGAGCCCAAAGCGATTTTGAGCAAGTCGGCCACCGTGTTGGCGTTGAGTTTTTCCATGATATTGGCGCGGTGAGCTTCAACGGTTTTGATGCTGATGCCCAAATCGTCAGCAATTTGTTTGTTCAAACGCCCCGCGACGATGCGCTCGAGGACTTGGGATTCGCGGCTGGTGAGCTTGGACATCAACGCATCGCGAGAGGCGGCTTGTTGGTGTCCGGCAAACGATTCTTTGGCTTTTTCAAGCATTTGCTCCACCAAAGGCACAAGATCCTCTTCTTTGAAGGGCTTTTGGATGAAATCCATCGCGCCTTTTTTCATGGTGTCAACGGCCATGGGCACATCACCGTGCCCAGTGATGAAAACCACGGGGAGGGGGGAGTTTTTTTCGGTGAGTTTTTCTTGAAGCTCCAAGCCACTCATGCCACCCATGCGGATGTCCACAATCAAGCACGCGACTTCTCTGGGGTCGTAACGATTGAGAAAGGTCTCGGCTGAGTCAAAACAGCGAACTCGGTAATCCTTGCCCTCCAAGAGCCACTGCAACGAGTCGCGAACGGCCTCGTCATCGTCGACCACATAAACCGTGCCTTTTTTTGGAATCAAGCTCATCATCTGTCCCCCAATCACCAGTAATTTTGAAATACAAGACCTCTAAGTGTATCGCTTAATGGGCCACCAACTCTTCGTGAGCAGGCAGCCAAAAGGAAAAGCAGCACCCAATGACCTCTTCGCCATTGTAGAGGTTTTGCGCTTGCATGCGACCCTGGTGGGATTCGACAATGCTGCGGCACAAATTGAGCCCAATGCCCATGCCTTCAGTTTTGGTGGAAAAGAAGGCCTCAAAGAGGCGCTCGAGCGCTTCTGGAGCCAAGCCCAAGCCTGAGTCGGTCACAGAGAATTCGATCACTTGTTGCGAGTCGATCGTTTGCGGGGTGACTTTCATCTCCACATGGCGATGGGAGCTGTCGCGTTTGGCGTTGTCAATGGACTCGGCCGAGTTGCGAAGCAAATTGACCAGCACTTGTTCAATCAAGATGGGCTCGACCATGACAGGTGGCAAGCTCGCTGAGATGTAGTGGGTGAGCTTGACTTGGCGGCGTTTGAATTCAATCTCGGTGAGCTCGACCGCTTCCATCACGATCATGCCAATGTTGGCCAGGCTGCGATTGGGCTCGCTTCTTTTGACAAAACTTCGAATGCGCTGAATGATTTGACCCGCGCGCTGGGCTTGGTGTGAGGTTTTCTCCAGCGCCAAAAGAAGGTCCTCCTCGCGCAATTGACCGCTTTTGATGCGCGAGACGATGCCTGTGCAGTAGTTGCTGATGGCCGTGAGCGGTTGGTTGAGCTCATGCGCCACGCTTGAGGCCATCTCCCCCATGGTCACCAAGCGACTCAAGGACTGGGCGCGTTCGGTTTGAAGGGCTTGCTGCTCCTCGGCTTGGCGACGCGGGGTGATGTCAGTGGCGATGATCATTTGTGCCAAACGCCCATCCACCCAATTCAGATAACGCGAGCGCACCTCCAGCCATTTGGCCAAGCTGGGGATGAAAATTTCGGCATTTTCCGATAAAGTGCGCTCCAGGTTCTGCGACGGCAGTCCAGCCAAGTCGTCAGCGTCTTGGGCCAGATTGTTCATCATCTGAATGGACTCGAAGGCTTCATCGATCAGTTGCAGATGGCCTTCGCTTTTGGCGCCAAACCACTGGCGATACAACTTGTTGGTAAAAAGCATCTCGCTCGACCCAATGGGGGTGACCGAGACCGATGCATCCAAGGCTTCAAGGACGGTGGTGAAGCGCTCATAAGAGGCCGAGAGCTGTTGGCGAATTCGATTGGGCTCGGTGATGTCGGTCATGGACGTCATCCAGCCCGATTGCGAGCCCTTGGCGTCAACCAAAGGCGAGACGTAGAGTCGCGCATCAAAGAGGGTGCCGTCGCGGCGCTTGACTCTCACTTGTAGGCCTGTTTGGGTGTGGTTGCCACTGAGCTCTTCGGCCAACTTGGCCGCCAAGACTTCTCGGTCTGCATCGGGCCAATAGGGAAAGGGCGGATATTGACCCACCAAGTCCTCTTCGGCCCAGCCCGTCATTTGACAAAAGGCCGCATTCACGTAGGTGATGCACCCATTCATGTCCATGGCTCGCATGCCAGTCAGCACCGAGTTCTCCATGGCTCTTCTGAAATTGGTCTCGGCCACCAGGGCTTGCTGGGCTTGAAGGCGCCGGCGTGTATGGCGCCACGTGCCAATGAGCATCCAAGCTGTGAGCAAGCTGAGCAAGGTGATCATCCAAAAGAGTCCATTGCCAATCACCCCCTGAGAGGTGCGAAACGCCTGGGCTTTGAGAACCAAGCCGTTGCCCACAGGCACAATCGGAACCTCATAGTGATAGGGGGGTTTGATCCATGGCGCCAAATAGGCGGCGCGAACGCTGGGCTTGATCACTTGGCCACTGAGCAAGTGCTGATTGGCATCCCAAATCGAGATGGCGACGCGGTCGATGACTTCGGGTGGGATGACAAAGCGCAAGAGGCCGTCGATTTTGTATTCGACTAAAAAAACGCCATTGAAGTTGCCCTTGTCGACAAACGGCACCAAGAGTTGGAGTTGAGGCTCTGGGGAATCGCTGCCCAAGGCGTCGCTGCTGCTGGGGGGGGCATACGCGAGTTGCTGGCGGTGCTTGACCCACTCAAATGTTCGGATCAAGCTGGGGGTTTTGAGCGTATCGCCCAAGAGATGGATTTGTGGGTTTTGAACACCCGAGCCGGCATAGGAATATTTCACGCGCATCTTCGCATCAAGCCAACTCACCGCCGACACTTCGGGGTAGTGGGAGACGATGGAACTCGCTTGTTTGAGAAAGTCCAAGTCGGCGACCTCACCAGTGGCAATATCGCGAGACAAGCGAAGCACCTGCTCTTGGCGCTCCAAGAGTCGAATTCTCAGTCGTTGCTGGGCGTATTCGATGTCACGGCGCACGGTTTCTTCTTCACGCAAAATCTCTTCGTAGCGCAAGTAGCCAAACGCCGTGGCGATGGCGGCAAAGAAAAAGATGACGGCCGTCAACGGCGCCATGAGGGCAAACCGGTCTTGGCGACTTGGACTTTGGCTGCGCCACCACTTGGTCCAAGTCTTCAAAATGACTTTCAAGGGTGAGCGGATCGTGTGCATGAGACTGAGCATCCCTGCATTTTAGTGTCACTTGAATGGGCAGCAGGATATTGAGTTCAGAGCACAGGATTGGAACAGTCGGGATAGAATTGTCTTAAAAATTTCATAATATAAAAACTACTGGCATAATTTGAAATAGTCTTGTTTCGTGTGATAATGCTGAAAAAATAGACCTTCCTCAAGACCACAGGAGACAAGCCATGTCCGCTTTGCCCAACGAACAGCGCACGTTCGCGCTCAACGATGCCGACAGTCAAGAAACACGTGAGTGGCTCGATGCTTTGAGTGCAGTCATTCAAAACGAGGGCACTGAGCGAGCTCATTTCTTGATTGAGCAACTCCTCGAGCACGCCAGAGAAAGTCGCATTGACTTGCCGTTCTCTGCCAACACGGGCTACGTCAACACCATTGACACGGAAGAGGAAGAGGTCTGTCCTGGCAACATTGAAATCGAAGAGCGGCTGCGCGCTTATATGCGCTGGAATGCCATGGCCATGGTCGTCAAGGCCAATCGCCATCACCCCGAAGATGGTGGCGATTTGGGCGGTCACATCGGCTCCTTTGCCTCGTTGGCCCATTTGTTTGGCGCGGGCTTCAATCATTTTTGGCATGCTGAAAATGAGAACCACGGTGGTGACTTGCTCTATATTCAAGGCCACGTCTCACCAGGCGTCTACGCAAGAGCCTACCTGGAAGGACGCTTGAGCGAGGAGCAGTTGCTCAACTTCAGGCAAGAAGTCCACGGCAAGGGTTTGTCAAGCTACCCCCACCCCAAGCTCATGCCCGAGTTTTGGCAATTCCCCACGGTCTCGATGGGCCTGGGCCCCTTGATGGCCATTTACCAAGCGCGGTTTTTAAAGTACCTGCACGCCAGGGGCATTGCCAACACCGAGAACCGAAAAATCTGGGTGTTTTGTGGTGATGGCGAGATGGACGAGGTCGAGTCTTTGGGCGCCATTGGTCTGGCTGCGCGCGAAAAACTTGATAATTTGATTTTTGTGATCAACTGCAACTTGCAGCGTTTGGATGGCCCCGTGCGCGGTAACGGCAAAATCATCCAAGAGCTCGAGAGCGAGTTCAGGGGATCGGGCTGGAATGTGATCAAGCTCATCTGGGGCAGCAATTGGGATGGCCTCTTGGCCAAAGACCACGATGGCGCTTTGAGACGCATCATGATGGAAACCTTGGATGGTGACTACCAAGCGTTCAAGGCCAATGACGGCGCCTTTGTTCGTCAGCATTTCTTTGGTCGCGACCCCAAGACCTTGGAGATGGTCGCCAAAATGAGTGACGATGAGATTTGGAATTTGCGCCGCGGTGGACACGATCCTCAAAAAGTCTACGCCGCCTATGCAAAAGCCGTCAACCACAAGGGCCAGCCCAGTGTGCTGCTCATCAAGACCGTCAAAGGCTTTGGCATGGGTAAAATTGGTGAGGGCAAAAACACCGTCCACCAAACCAAAAAACTCACGGACGAAGACATCAAGATCTTTCGCGATCGTTTCAATATCCCTGTGCCCGATAGCGAATTGTCCAAGTTGCCGTTTTATAAACCTGCAGATGACACACCGGAGATGCAGTACTTGCATCAGCGCCGCCAAGCTCTGGGGGGGTACTTGCCATCTCGTCGTGTCAAAAGCGAAGAAGCCTTTCAAGTCCCACCACTGGAGACATTCAAGACGATTTTGGAGCCCACGGTCGAGGGCCGAGAGATCTCCACCACCCAAGCGTATGTGCGCTTTTTAACGCAACTCTTGAGAGACCCCGCGCTGGGCTCCAGGGTGGTCCCCATTTTGGTGGACGAGGCCAGAACCTTTGGCATGGAGGGGCTCTTCAGACAAGTGGGTATCTACAACCCCGCGGGCCAGCAGTACACCCCAGTCGACAAAGACCAGGTCATGTACTACAAAGAGGACAAGGCCGGTCAGATTTTGCAAGAAGGCATCAATGAAGCTGGGGGCATGAGCTCTTGGATTGCAGCGGCAACGTCCTACTCGACGAACAACCGCATCATGATTCCGTTTTATGTCTATTACTCCATGTTTGGCTTTCAGCGCATTGGCGACTTGGCCTGGGCTGCGGGCGACATGCAAGCGCGTGGCTTTTTGCTCGGGGGGACGTCTGGGCGCACGACGTTGAATGGCGAAGGCTTGCAGCACGAAGATGGTCACAGTCACATTTTGGCGGGGACCATCCCCAACTGTTTGAGCTATGACCCGACCTTTGCACACGAGGTGGCGGTGATCATGCAAGATGGCTTAAGGCGCATGGTCGAGAAGCAAGAAAACGTGTTTTACTACATCACGTTGCTCAATGAAAACTACCCCATGCCTGGTTTAAAAGTGGGCACAGAAGCCGAAATCATCAAAGGCATGTACCTCTTGAGCGCAGGTGAGGGCGCCAAAAAGGCGCCTCGGGTGAACTTGCTCGGTTCGGGCACCATTCTTCGTGAATCCATCGCCGCCCAAGCGCTCTTGAAAAAGGACTTCGGTGTGGTGGCCAATGTCTGGAGTTGCCCAAGCTTTAACCAACTCGCGCGTGAAGGCCAAGAGGTGGAGCGTTGGAATTTGCTGCACCCCGAACATGCACCCCAAACCTCCTTTGTGGCCTCGCAACTGGGCGCGCATGAAGGCGCCGTGGTGGCCTCGACCGACTACATGAAGTCATATGCCGAACAAATCCGAGCCTTCATCCCCAAGGGTCGCAGCTACAAGGTGTTGGGGACCGACGGCTTTGGTCGCAGCGATTTCCGCTCCAGGCTGCGTGAGCACTTTGAGATCAATCGCCACTACATTGTCGTGGCAGCCTTGAAAGCACTCAGCGAAGACGGCACGGTGCCAAGCTCCAAGGTCTTGGAAGCCATTCAAAAGTATCAGATCAACACCGAAAAAATCAATCCATTGAACGCCTAATTTCAGGAGACACTGCATGAGTACAGTCGAATTAAAAGTGCCTGATATTGGGGATTTCGATTCCGTGTCAGTCATCGAGATCATGGTCAAAGTGGGCGATGCCATTGAGCTCGAACAGTCGTTGATCACGGTGGAGTCGGACAAGGCCTCCATGGAGATTCCCTCCGCCTTGAAGGGGGTGATCACAGAGCTCAAAGTCAAACTGGGTGACCAGGTCAAAGAGGGCAGCGTGCTCGCCTTGGTGAGTGTGGCAGCGACGGATGCACCGGTCAGCGCCCCAGCACCGGCACCGGCAACGGCACCCCAAGCGGTGTCGGCGCAACCCGCGCCAGCGGCAAGCCCCGTCGTGGCTCCTGTGGTTCATCCAACCCTGCCAGCGGTGTCCCCGGCCCATGAGCCCATGCAAACGCCGTCGCTCCTGACGCAAGTCCCCCATGCCTCACCCTCCATTCGCAAACTCGCGCGTGAGTTGGGTGTGCCATTGAACGAGGTCAAAGGCTCGGGGCCCAAAGGTCGCATTGCCGTGGAAGACATTCAGGCCTTCTCTCGAAGCGTCATGAGTGGCGAGACTCAAACCGCCGCCCAAGCCGCGTCTTCATCGACCCGGCCCCATGCGGCAACGGGTGCAAGTGATGCCTTGGGTCTCTTGCCTTGGCCGAAGGTGGATTTTGCGAAATTCGGCCCCATTGAGCGCAAAGAGTTGGGGCGCATCAAAAAGATTTCAGGCGCCAATTTGCATCGCAATTGGGTGATGATCCCACACGTCACCAATCACGACGATGCGGACATCACCGACTTGGAGTCGTTTCGCGTGCTTTCCAACAAGGAGCATGAGAAAAGCGGCATCAAGATCACCATGCTCGCCTTTTTGATCAAGGCTTGTGTGAGCGCACTCAAGAAATTCCCCGACTTCAATGCGTCCCTGGATGGCGATGAGTTGGTCTACAAACAGTATTACCACATTGGTTTTGCCGCCGACACGCCCAGTGGCTTGATGGTGCCCGTGATCAAGGATGCCGATAAAAAGGGGATCTTGGAGATTTCTGCGGAAATGTCGGATTTGGCCAAGAAAGCCCGCGACGGTAAGCTCGGTCCTGCGCAAATGACGGGTGCGTGTTTCACCATCTCCTCCTTGGGTGGAATTGGTGGGCGGTATTTCACGCCCATCATCAATGCGCCGGAAGTGGCGATTTTGGGCGTTTGCAAAAGCTCCATTCAGCCCGTTTGGAGCGGTCAAGCGTTTGAGCCTCGTTTGATGTTGCCGCTCTCGTTGAGCTGGGATCACCGTGTGATCGATGGCGCGCAAGCCGCGCGTTTCAATGCCCATTTGGCACAAATTTTGGCCGATTTCCGTCGCGTTCTACTTTAAGAAAGTCCATCCATGGCAACCCTAGACATCAAGGTCCCTGATATTGGTGACTTCAGTGAAGTGGCGGTGATTGAAATCTTGGTGAAGGTGGGCGACCACGTCAAGGCCGAGCAAAGCTTGATCACCGTCGAGTCTGACAAAGCGTCGATGGAAATTCCTTGCTCCCATGCTGGTGTGATCAAAGAGCTCAAGGTCAAGCTCTCGGACAAAGTCAAAGAGGGCAGTGTGCTCTTGACCTTGGAGGCGTCTGATAGTGCATCCGTTGCAACAGTTGCATCCGTGCCCACGCCTGCAGCCCAAGCTTCCTCTCCAGTGACCCCCCCAGTGGTGTCGCCAGCGAGCGCTGCCATCCAGTCCTCATCGACAGCGCCCAGTCAAACCGACTGCGATGTGTTGGTGCTTGGCGGTGGGCCTGGTGGCTATTCGGCCGCTTTCAGAGCAGCCGACTTGGGGCTGAAGGTGATGTTGGTCGAGCGCTATGGCGCTTTGGGGGGGGTGTGTTTGAACGTGGGGTGTATTCCCTCCAAAGCCTTGTTGCATGTGGCCAGTGTCATGGACGAGGTCTCGCACTTGTCGGCCATGGGGGTGAGTTTCGCGCCACCGAGCATCAACTTGGATCAATTGAGAGCGCACAAGGACAAAGTGATCACCAAGCTCACGGGCGGTTTGGGTGCCATGGCCAAAATGAGAAAAGTCGAGGTGGTGAGAGGTTTTGGATTTTTTGAAGGACCCCATACCCTGCGGGTCGAGGAGACCCAAGGCAGTGCGCAAGAAAAAACCGGTCAAACCCGTCAGCTCACGTTCAAGAGCGCCATCATTGCGGTGGGGTCCCAGGCGGTGCGACTGCCTTTCATGCCAGAAGACCCCCGGATTGTGGACAGCACGGGTGCGTTGAAACTTCAACAAGTCCCCAAGAAAATGCTCATCTTGGGCGGGGGCATCATTGGACTCGAGATGGGCACGGTCTACAGCACCTTGGGTGCTCGCTTGGACGTGGTCGAGATGATGGACGGTCTCATGCAAGGCGCGGACCGCGATTTGGTCAAAGTTTGGCAAAAAATGAATGCGCCGCGTTTTGATCAGATCATGCTTGGCACCAAAACCGTGGGTGCTGTTGCTTCTAGCAAGGGCATTGAGGTGAGTTTTGAAGGGGCCAAGGGGCTCAGCACACAAACCTATGACTTGGTGCTTCAAGCGGTGGGGCGCAGTCCCAACGGCAAGAAAATCAAAGCCGAGGCCGCTGGGGTTGCGGTCACTGATCGCGGCTTCATTGGTGTTGATATTCAGATGCGAACCAATGTGCCCCACATCTTTGCCATTGGCGATGTGGTGGGACAGCCCATGCTGGCACACAAAGCGGTGCACGAGGGCCATGTCGCTGCAGAGGTCGCCGCGGGTGTTCTCTTGGGGGACGCGAACTTGGCCCAAAGCGCGTTCAATGCTCGCGTCATTCCCAGTGTTGCTTACACCGATCCCGAGGTGGCTTGGGTGGGGCTCACCGAAGACCAAGCCAAGGCCAGTGGCATTGCCGTCAAAAAGGGCCTCTTCCCTTGGGCCGCCTCTGGTCGTGCCATTGCCAATGGCCGCGATGAAGGCTTCACGAAATTGCTCTTTGACGACTCACCCAGTGCGCACGGCCACGGCAAAATTTTGGGCGGTGGCATGGTGGGCACCCATGCGGGAGACATGATTGGCGAGGTGGCGTTGGCCATCGAGATGGGAGCGGATGCGGTCGATATCGGCAAGACCATTCACCCCCATCCCACTTTGGGCGAGACCATCGGCTTGGCAGCTGAAGTGGCACACGACTCGTGCACTGATTTGCCCCCAGTCAAGAAAAAATAAGGCTGTTCAGTTCGGCTCTGCGACCCCAGAGCTCGTGTTGGTCTGGGGCACTGGTGTGAGCATTGATGGTTGTGCTTGAGGTTGAGATTGCAATGAGGCTGAGTTGCTGTTGGCGTTGCCCATTCCGAAGCTCGAGAAGGACAAACCGTTGCTCAACACGTTGCTTGGCAAATTGGGAAAGCTCGGTAAGTTGGGCAAGCGCTTGGGCAATTCGCTCAAGCCAGTGACCGCGTTGGGGATCAATTCCTGGACCCGCCTCGCCCCATCAAACCGTTTGGCCCAATAGGCATCTCTCATGTCCTCGATGCGCACTTGGTGGCCTGGGCGAGGTGAGTGGATGAACTTGCCGTCTCCAATGTAGATGCCCACATGGCTGAAGGCTTGTCGAAGGGTGTGATAAAACACCAAGTCGCCAGGTTTCAAATCTTTCACATCCACGTTTTGCGTGACCTCGGCTTGGTCTTTGGCCCGACGTGGAAGAACAAGACCAATGGAGCGCTCAAAGATGGTTCGCACAAAGCCACTGCAATCAAAACCGGTGGTCTCACTCGTGCCCCCGGCTCGGTAGGGCACGCCCAACAAGCCCATGGCATTGACCACCAGACCCGAGGCGGTATCACTCATGTTTTGGCGCAACTGCTCGATTTGATTGATCACGCCCGCATCGACCAGGAATTGTTCAATGTCCTGGGCTGGTTGGCGCTTGGGTGCCGCCCACGTGAGGTTGCACGCAAGCAATAAAGTAAAGACAAGCCAAATGCGCATGGCTTTGATTTTAGTAGGCATTTGGGGGTATTTGAGCGCGTGCTTTTTGGGTTTTCATCAAACTCCCCGGCATGGAGTGAAAAATCACCTAAACTCGGCTGAAATGGTGTTGTTGTCCACAGCAGGGCTGAATTTTCATCCAGTTCTTGAAGCCAATACAGGGTTTTTTCCCAGTTTCCCTTGGTTCAAGTCCAGCCCGCAAGTCATTCACTGCATTTAGAAAGCAAAGAGACATGTTCAAAGCCTTGGTGCTCAGAAAAGAAGAGTCCTTCAGTGCCCAACTCGAGAGTTTGAGCGAGGACACGCTCCCAGCGGGGGATGTGTTGGCTCAAGTGCTCTACTCCACACTCAACTACAAGGACGCTTTGGCCATCACCAACACCTCACCGGTGGTGCGCCAATGGCCCATGGTGGCAGGCATTGATGGTGCGGGCGTGGTGCTGCGTTCTGACTCGCCACAATGGCAAGTGGGGGATGCCTTTGTTCACAACGGTTGGGGCTTGGGGGAGACACGCTGGGGCCTACTGGCTGAGCGGGCAAGCCTGGAGTCCAAGGGTTTGGTGCATTTGCCCCATGGCCTCACTGCCCTGCAAGCCATGGCCATTGGCACCGCGGGCTACACTGCCATGCTCAGTGTCATGGCGCTTGAGCGCCACGGCCTCCAACCGGGTGCAGGTGAGGTGCTCGTGACGGGGGCGAGTGGCGGGGTGGGCAGTGTGGCCGTGGCCTTGTTGTCCAGTCTGGGCTACTCAGTGGTGGCGAGCACGGGCAAGTTGACCGAGGCCGACTACTTGAAAGCCTTGGGCGCGTCGTCGGTGATCGACCGCGCCGAGTTGAGCGCCCAAAGCCCCCGACCCTTGCAAAAAGAGCGTTGGGCTGCTGTCGTGGATTCGGTGGGTTCTCACACCTTGGTCAACGCCTTGGCCCAAACGCGTTATGGGGGGGCGGTGAGCGCGTGTGGTTTGGCCCAGGGCTTTGATTTGACGTCCACGGTGATGCCTTTTATTTTGCGGGGGGTGAGTTTGCTGGGCATCGATTCGGTCATGGCGCCACTCCCACTCAGGATTGAAGCGTGGAGACGATTGGCCAACGATTTGGACCTGGCCAAACTCGAGCGCATGACCCGTGTCATTGCCATGGAAGACGTGATCGACGTGGCGCAAGAGCTCAGGCTGGGCCACATCAAAGGCCGTGTTGTTGTGAAGGTGTCATGATGCTGATTTCTAGCGAAGAATCCCAACTGGTTTTTTTGGACGTGCAAGACGCGCATCTCGCCGGGGTCTCCCATGCGATGGCGCTCGTGGCGCGTGCGCAGTTGCTCGCCCGTGTGGCTGGTGTTTTAAGAGTGCCACTGAGCTGCACCGAGCAGCATCCCCAGGTCTTGGGGCACATGCCCCAAGACCTGCAAACACTGTGCCCCAAACCACTCACCAAAATGGTGTTCTCAGCCTGTGAAGAGGGCTTGATTGAGATCTTGCGACCGCCCGTGAAAAACGCTCCCGTGCAGGGCAATGCGCGCAGCTTGCCCAAGCATTTGCAAAAAAAGGAGGTGCCAGCTCCTGAAAAAAATCAAATTGTGCTCTTGGGCCTTGAGGCGCATGTGAGCGTGCTGCAAACGGCGCTTGATCTGCTCGATGACGAGTTCGATGTGTGTGTGGTGGTCGATGCCACGCGCTCCAAGCGTCAAAGCGATCAGGATGCGGCGCTCGATCGGCTCGCGTCCGCAGGGGCAGAGCTTGTGACCACCGAGATGGTGGTCTATGAATGGCTCAGAAGCGCAGAGCATGAACGATTTGAAGAAATTGAGCGTTGGCTCAAGGCGTTGAATTTGCCTTGATTTTGCGTTGGGCTTGCGTTGGGCTTGCGTTGGGCGAGTGGGTCTGAAGGTCAAAAGCCCAAGGCATCAAGGCATCAAGGTCGCCGTTTTTGCAAGGGCGACAGCAATCCACGCAAGTCATTGTGGTCGATCTCGTGCATGAGTCTGAGCAACTGGCCCAGCGAGTTCTTGGGGAAACCTTCGCGGGCGAACCAACTCAAATAGTGTGAGGGCAGTTCACACAGCAAGCGCCCCTTGTACTTGCCGTACGGCATCTCCAAACTCACCAACTGCTCCAAAGACTGGGGGCTCACGCGGATCCTTTGAAACCAGGGTTGGATTCTTTTGTAAAGACCTCTTCACCCGTCTCGCTTACTTTGGGGCAACTCGTTTGGTGAAGTTGACTGCAGTGATGATCACTTCTCCCTTTTTGTTGCTTCCAAATTCAACATTGGCGTTGCGTGTCTCAATGGATTCAAACGGTTTTTTCCAGGCGCGCTCAATCATGCCGGTGGTCGTGTTCGTGACGCCATTGAAAAAACGCTCTGTCTTGTCATAGAGGCGATCCATGGTGGACTTGAAGCTCCATGAGGTCCATGGGGCGCTCGCACGCTGCGCTGTGGCGGGCACCGCCATGTCGACCACGCCACCTGTGCGTTTGATGCTGGCGAGGATGTGCTGGAGTTTCTCAGGCATATCGCCGGGTTTGACCGCGTAGACAAACCGCACTTGGACGTTGGGTAAATCCGAGGCCAAGGCGGCACTCAGGTGCTGATCAAAGCGCTCGGTCTCAATGTAGTCCAAGCTGGCCCTGGGCGGGATGCTTCGCACCTCTGCGCTCTTGGCACCCTCGGCCTCGGGAGTTGGGGGGGGGATTTGAAGCTCGAGCAAGCGCTCAATGCAGCCAAGGCAGTCAGGGCCGCGCAAAGAAGAGGTCGCCAAATCATGGGGGTGTAATTCATGTCGCTGTTGGAAAGAGTAATGGAAGAGATTGATCCCTATTTTCATCGATTTTTGGGACAGATCCGAGTCTTGCTCGAAAGCAAGGCCGACTTTAGCGCTTTATGGGGACCGCTGTGGTGTGATTGCCCGTGCTCTTCGGGCTTGGACCCACTGGGTTGGCCAGCACCCTGGCCGTGATTTTTTTGTGGCGAATCAAGACAAAAGTGCATCCGCGCATGCGTTCTTGGGGTCTTTGGCACACAACACACGCATGATTTTGGTTTTTAATGGCACAATACCTCACGACTATGCCCAATGAGGCGTGTGCTCGCATCTGCTAACCGGTACAGCCGTGTCGCAGAGGGTTTTTCTACAACCAACTAATGTTTCCTCAAGGGAATCGGAGGTCAGCGTCCATGAGCGGTTCATCGCCTATTTATCAGGCCTATGCGGCCAACACCTATCTCTTCGGGGGCAACGCCCCGTATGTTGAAGAGCTTTACGAAAACTATCTCTCCAATCCGGGAAGCGTGCCAGAGACTTGGCGCGAGTACTTTGATGCTTTGCAGCATGTCCCAGCCCTTGATGGCTCCCAGTCCAAGGATGTTGCACACCTGCCCGTGATCAACGCCTTTGCCCAGCGTGCCAAGGAAGGCGGCACCCGCGTGGTGATGGCTTCTGCCGATGAGCAGATGGGGCGCAAACGCACCGCGGTGCAGCAACTGATCTCTGCCTATCGAAACGTGGGCGTGGGCTGGGCCGATTTGGATCCTTTAAAACGTGCTGAGCGGCGCGAGATTCCTGAGCTCAGCCCGGCGTTTTATGGCTTCAGCGATGCAGACCAAGAGGCGGTGTTTGACACGAGCAACACCTTCTTTGGTCGAGACCGCATGCCTCTTAGAGAACTGCTCAACGCATTGAGAGAGACCTACTGTGGCTCCATTGGTGCCGAGTTCAACTACATGTCCAACCAAGACCACAAACGGTGGTGGCAACAAAAATTGGAGGGCATTCGCTCCAAACCCAATTTCAATGCCGACAAAAAGAAACGCATTTTGGAGAAACTGACTGCGGCCGAAGGCTTGGAGAGGTTTTTGCACACCAAGTATGTGGGGCAAAAGCGCTTTTCCTTGGAGGGTGGCGAGAGTTTCATCGTGTGCATTGACGAGCTCATTGACCAAGCCGGTGTGATGGGCGTTCAAGAGGTGGTGATTGGCATGGCCCACCGTGGACGCTTGAACGTGATTGTGAACTCCATGGGCAAGTTGCCCGCGGACTTGTTTGCTGAATTCGATCACACGGCACCCGAAGAGTTGCCCAGCGGAGATGTGAAATACCACCAAGGTTTCAGCTCTGATGTGAGCACCTCGGGCGGCCCCGTTCATTTGAGCTTGGCCTTCAATCCTTCCCACTTGGAGATCGTGAACCCCGTGGTGGAGGGCTCGGTGCGTGCTCGCATGGACCGACGAAACGACCCCAAGGGTCAACAAGTCTTGCCCGTCTTGGTGCATGGTGACGCTGCCTTTGCAGGCCAAGGTGTCGTGATGGAGACACTTGCACTTGCAGAAACCCGGGGCTACTACACTGGCGGGACGCTGCACATCGTGATCAATAACCAAATCGGTTTCACCACCTCCGATCCACGCGACTCGAGATCCACGCTCTATTGCACCGATGTGGTGAAAATGATCGAGTCCCCTGTGCTGCACGTCAATGGCGATGACCCCGAGGCGGTGGCGTTGGCAACCCAGTTGGCCTTGGAATTTCGCCAGACTTTTTCCAAAGATGTCGTGGTGGACATCATTTGCTTTCGCAAACTGGGTCACAACGAGCAAGATACCCCAAGCCTCACGCAGCCATTGATGTACAAAAAAATTGCGGCCCATCCGGGAACACGCAAACTCTACGCCGATCGATTGGCCTCCCAAGGATTGGGTGATGCTTTGGGCGATGAGATGGTGAAGACCTACCGCGCCGCTTTGGACGCTGGAGTCCACACCGTCGACCCCATTGTGACCAATTTCAAAAGCCAGTTCACCGTCGACTGGAGCCCTTATCTGGGCAAGAAGTGGACCGATGCAGGCGACACCTCCATTCCCTTGAGCGAATGGAAGCGTTTGGCCCAGAAAATCACCACCATTCCTCCTGGCGTGACCCCTCACCAGTTGGTCAAAAAAGTCTACGATGACCGTGCCGCCATGGGGCGTGGCGACACCCCGGTGGATTGGGGGATGGGCGAGCACATGGCGTTGGCCTCTTTGGTCTCGGGTGGCTTTCCAGTGAGGCTCTCAGGGGAAGACTGTGGGCGCGGAACCTTCACCCACCGCCACGCGGTGATCCATGATCAAAACCGTGAAAAGTGGGACACGGGCATTTACGTGCCACTGCAAAATGTCTCCGACTCTCAAGCCCCCTTTGTTGTGATCGATTCAATTTTGTCAGAAGAGGCCGTGCTCGGGTTTGAGTATGGTTACGCCTCCAATGACCCCAGCACCTTGGTGATTTGGGAAGCACAGTTTGGTGACTTTGCCAACGGAGCGCAAGTGGTGATTGACCAATTCATTGCGTCGGGTGAGGTCAAGTGGGGCCGTGTCAATGGCATCACCTTGATGTTGCCCCACGGCTACGAGGGCCAAGGGCCAGAGCACAGCTCAGCCCGCATTGAGCGCTTCATGCAACTCGCAGCCGACACGAACATGCAAATTGTCCAGCCCACGACGGCGAGTCAAATCTTTCATGTGCTCAGGCGCCAAATGGTGAGAAACCTTCGCAAACCCCTCATCATCTTCACGCCCAAGTCCTTGCTCAGAAACAAGGACGCCACCTCTCCCTTGTCAGAATTCACCAAGGGCAGCTTCCAGACGGTGATCCCTGAGAGCCATGAGCTCAAAGCCGATCGTGTCAAACGCTTGGTGGTGTGCTCGGGCAAGGTCTACTATGACTTGATGAAAAAACGCGAAGAAAAAGGGTTGGACGATGTGGCCATTGTGCGAGTCGAGCAACTCTATCCCTTCCCGCACAAAGCCTTTGCCAATGAACTTAAAAAGTATCCCAACTTGAGTGAGATCGTCTGGACCCAAGACGAGCCACAAAACCAGGGGCCATGGTTCTTTTTGCAGCACTACATCCATGAAAACATGATCGAAGGCCAGAAATTGGGTTACTCCGGTCGCACGGCCTCGGCCTCTCCCGCAGCGGGTTATTCGCATTTGCACCAAGAGCAACAAAAGGCCTTGGTTGAAGGTGCTTTTGGAAAACTCAAGGGCTTTGTGCTCACCAAATAAACCCTGGGGTGACCGGTTTGTCGTCACCCCACATCATTCTTCGAAGGTCCATCATGTCTATTGTTGAAGTCAAAGTCCCGCAATTGTCCGAATCCGTGGCCGAGGCCACACTCCTCACCTGGAAAAAATCTGTGGGCCAAGCGGTCGCGGTGGATGAAATCTTGGTGGAGGTCGAAACCGATAAAGTGGTCTTGGAAGTGCCTGCCCCATCGGCTGGTGTGCTCACCGAGCTCTTGGTGGCGGACGGTGCCACGGTGATGGCGGAGCAACTGATCGCGCGCATTGACACCCAAGCGGTGGCGGCTGCGGCGAGTTCCGCTGTGGCGTCGCCGGCTATTGCGCCAACTGCGCCAACTGCGCCAACTCCTCCAGCTTCCAATGCCTTCGCGCCTGGCGCCCCCCAGCAGTCCATGGCCGGCGTGGCCATGCCCGCTGCTCAAAAAATATTGTCTGAAGCGTCCCTCACTCCAGCAGGGATGGTCGGCACGGGCAAGGATGCACGGGTGACCAAGGCCGATGCATTGCAAGCGGTGGCGCAGTCCAAAGTGACGCAGGCCCCTTCTGCGGCTGCGAGTCTGCTGCCCCAAGTGAACATGCCCAGCAAGGAGACGGGCGAGCGACCTGAGCAGCGTGTTCCCATGAGCCGCTTGAGAGCTCGGGTGGCCGAGCGACTGCTCCAGTCCCAATCGACCAATGCGATTTTGACGACCTTCAACGAAGTGAACATGGCGCCGGTCATGGAGATGAGAAAGCGCTTTCAAGATAAGTTTGAAAAAGAGCACGGTGTAAAGCTCGGTTTCATGAGTTTTTTCGTCAAGGCCGCGGTGCATGCACTTAAAAAATACCCCGTTTTGAACGCCTCCGTGGACGGCACCGATGTGGTCTACCACGGTTATTTTGACATTGGCATTGCAGTGGGTTCTCCGCGAGGACTGGTGGTGCCCATTTTGCGCAATGCCGATCAGATGAGCTTTGCCGAGGTGGAGAAGAAGATTGCAGAATACGGTGTCAAGGCACGGGACGGGAAACTCGGTATTGAAGAGATGACCGGGGGCACCTTTTCCATCTCCAATGGAGGCGTGTTTGGCTCCATGCTCTCGACGCCCATCATCAACCCACCCCAATCGGCCATTTTGGGGGTTCACGCCACCAAAGACCGTGCGGTCGTGGAAAACGGTCAAATCGTGGTGCGACCCATGAACTACTTTGCCATGAGCTATGACCACCGAATCATCGATGGTCGCGAGGCCGTCTTGGGCTTGGTGGCGATGAAGGATGCACTGGAAGATCCAGCGCGCTTACTGTTCGATATTTAAGGATCATTCCACCATGAGTCAATCATTTGATGTGATCGTCATCGGTGCCGGCCCTGGGGGCTACATTGCCGCCATTCGCTGCGCACAATTGGGCTTGAAGGTCGCTTGCATCGATGCGTGGAGCAACAAAGAAGGCGCTCCCGCACCAGGGGGCACCTGCACCAATGTCGGATGCATTCCGTCCAAGGCCCTTCTTCAGTCGTCCGAGCACTTCGAGCATGCCACGCATCACTTGGGTGAGCACGGTGTGGAGGTCAAAGGCGTGGGACTGAATTTGCCCGCCATGCTCTCGCGCAAAAATCAGGTGGTCGCGCAAAACAACCAAGGCATTTTGTACTTGTTCAAAAAGAACAAGGTGAGTTTTTTCCATGGCACGGGTGCGTTTGTTGGGGCCGCTGAAGCGGGGATTTATCGCGTGCAAGTCACGCCAAAGAGCGCCAATGGCGAGCCACAGACCTTGACGGCCAAGCACGTGATCGTGGCCACCGGTTCTAGTGCGCGCGAGTTGGATTTGGCCCCTTTCGATGAGGAACGCATACTCTCCAATGATGGCGCTTTGCAAATCCCACAAGTGCCCAAAAAACTCACCCTCATCGGCTCGGGCGTCATTGGCCTAGAGATGGGCTCGGTGTGGCGGCGTTTGGGTGCAGAGGTCACGGTGCTGGAAGGTTTGCCAGAGTTCTTGGGGGCGGTGGATGAGCAAGTGGCCAAAGAGGCCTTCAAAATCTTGACCCAGCAGGGCTTGAACATTGAGCTCGGTGTGAAGGTGAAGGCGGTCAGCAAAACTGCCAAAACCGTGACGGTGTCCTACACCAACGCCAAGGGACAAGAGCAAAGCTTGACCTCTGAGCGATTGATTGTCTCCATTGGTCGCATCCCCAACACCCAGGGTCTGGGGGCCCAGGCAGTGGGCCTGGCCTTGGATGAGAGAGGCGCCATTGTCGTGGACGAGCATTGCCGCACGTCGCTTGCCAACGTCTGGGCCGTGGGCGATGTGGTGCGAGGCCCCATGCTCGCGCACAAGGCTGAAGAGGAAGGCGTTGCTGTGGCCGAACGCATTGCCGGACAACACGGCCATGTCAATTTCAACACCATTCCCTGGGTGATCTACACCAGTCCCGAGATTGCTTGGGTGGGGCAGACCGAGCAGCAACTCAAAAAAGCCGCCATTCCTTACCGCGTTGGCGTCTTTCCCTTCTTGGCCAATGGGCGGGCCCGTGCTTTGGGCGACACCCGGGGGTTTGTCAAAGTGTTGGCTCACCAAGACAGCGACGAAGTCTTGGGTGTGCACATCATTGGACCATCGGCCAGTGAATTGGTCGCTCAAGCGGTGATGGCCATGGAGTTCAAAGCATCCAGCGAAGACATCGCCCGCATCTGTCATGCCCATCCATCCTTGAGTGAGGCCTTCAAAGAAGCCGCTTTGGCCGTGGACAAGCGAGCCCTTAACTTTTAGTGTATTTTTTTCTATGACCGGTGTGATGCAAGCTTACCAAGAGCAACTCTTGGTGAAGGGGTTCAAGAGCGATGAGGCGCAGCTGCAGGCGGTTCATGCGCTCGATCGTTGTGCCGTGGAGTGGGCTCAGTTTGAAGCCAAGGGTTCTTGGTTGAGCTCACTGTTCAACAAAAAGGCAGCCCCCAAGGGGGTTTACCTCTATGGGGGTGTGGGCCGAGGCAAGAGCTTTTTGATGGACTGCTTTTACCAAAGTGTTCAAACCACCCGCAAAACACGACTGCATTTCCATGAATTCATGCGTGAAGTTCACCATGAGTTGCAAGCCTTGCAAGGCACCGTCAACCCCTTGGATGCGATGGGTCGCAAGATCTCCGAGCGCTACGATTTGATTTGCTTTGATGAGTTTCATGTTTCTGACATCACCGATGCGATGATTTTGCATCGTCTGCTGCAGTCACTCTTTGATCACCAAGTGGGGTTTGTGACCACGTCGAATTTTCATCCCAATGATTTGTACCCGGATGGTTTGCACCGCGATCGCTTGTTGCCGGCGATGGCGCTGTTGAATGAAAAGTTGGAAGTCATTCGAGTGGATGCGGGCACGGATTATCGCCAGTTGACTCTGGAGCAAGCGGATTTGTATTTGTGTCCCAACGATGAGGTTGCACAGCGCTCCATGCTCGCCACGTTTGAGAGACTGCTCGCGCACGACGCCCTCTTGGAGGAAAGCCTCACAATCGAGTCGCGCGAGATCAAAGCTCGCAAGGTGTCCAAGGATGTTGTGTGGTTTGATTTTGAGACCCTGTGCGGGGGGCCACGCTCTCACCACGATTACTTGGAAATCGCCAACCGCTTTCAGACCGTTTTCTTGAGTGATGTGCCACAAATGAATGAGAGGATGGCCAGCCAAGCGCGTCGTTTTACGTGGTTGGTGGATGTGCTCTATGATCGTCGGGTGAAGTTGGTGATGAGTGCACAAGTGCCTCCCGAGCAACTTTACTTGAGCGGGCCACTGTCGCACGAGTTTCCAAGGACCGTCTCTAGGCTCACCGAGATGCAGTCCCATGAATTCCTGGCTCTTGAGAGAAGAGACGTCGACACCGCCTTGGTCTGAGCTGCGGGTCTTGTCGGTCTTGGACTTTGTCAGTGTCGGACATGGTCTGCCAAGGTCTAAAATGGCCGTCTCAAGGTGATATCGTTTTGATATCGTCGTGGTAGAGGGTCTCGCCCTCACCACCAACCCAGACTGTAGGACCGCATGATGCGTGTGATGACTTTTGAGTGCTCGCGCCCTTGGGTTGAGGGATCTGGTCGCCCAAGCGCGCGGCGCGCGACGCTCTGGTGCGCTCCAACACTGGGTCTTGCAATCTTCATTGGTGCTGGCATGCCAAGCGTCGCCACGGCGCAAATCTTGACAGCGGGCCCCCAAGCATCGCTCTCAGCCGGTTTGGGTCAAGAAGGCGCTCAAGACGTCGCCCAGCGCGCTTTGCTGCTGGAGAAAGTGGGCCATCAACAGTCCTTGATCAAGGCCCAAATGGATGCCGTGCAGGCGGAGTTTTCAAGGCAGTTGCAGTTGTGCACTCAACGCTTTGCGGTGACGGGCTGTCAGCTCGATGCACAAACCTATCGCATTCAACACTTGAGGCCGTTGAAGGAGGAAATGGTCTCATTGGATGACCTCGAGCGGGCCATCAAGGCTCAAGAGGCCCGAGAGGCCTTGGCTGAAAAACAAAGCGAGGAATCCCTTGCGCGTGAACGTTCTCGCATGCTGCAAGCTCAAAAGGCCTATGATGAACGCATGGCTCAGCACGAGAAGGTCTTGATCGAGCATGATCGTCAAGATGCCAACTTGCAACAGCTGCCTGAGCGCCCAACTCAGAAAAGGCCCACACCCAAAGAGCAGTCTCAGGCCCTCCAAGCCTACGAAAAAAAGCTTGCCAATGCACAGGAACACCAAGCTCGGGTGCAAAAAAATCTGCGTGAGAAAGCCACCCGCCCCAAGCCCTTGCCGCCCTTTGAAGAATTGAACAATTTACCACCCCTGAGCCCCGAGCCGCTCTCCAATGCCGGCGCCAAGACGCTGCCCTCGACTGTGGGGCGCGCGCCGTGAGCGAATTGCTGCAAGCGGTGGAGCGCATTTTTACCCACGATGGGCCATTGGCGCAGGTGGATGCGCATTTTCGGGTGCGCGAGGGCCAAACCCAAATGGCCCAAGCGGTGGCTCAAACGGTGGAGCAAGGGGGTGCGTTGGTGGTGGAGGCGGGCACGGGCGTGGGAAAAACCTTTGCGTATTTGGTGCCGGCTTTGTTGAGTGGCGAGCGAGTGGTGATTTCGACCGCCACCAAAACCTTGCAAGACCAACTCTTTGGTCGGGATTTGCCGGCGGTGATTCGCGCCTTGAAGTTGCCCGCACGCATGGCGCTGTTGAAGGGGCGCGCCAACTATTTGTGTCTATACCGCATGGCACTCGCACGCCAAGAGGGGTTGTTCCCTGATCGTTATGTGGTGACCCTCTTGGCCAAGGTCGAAAAATGGTCTCAACGGACCATGACGGGCGATTTGAGCGAGCTCGACGGGCTCGATGAAAGAAGTGCTCTGCTGCCCATGATCACGTCGACTCGGGAGAATTGCTTGGGCTCGGAGTGTCCGGATTTTAAAAAATGTTACGTCTCTCAGGCTCGCAAAGAGGCCTTGGCCAGCGACGTGGTCGTGATCAACCACCATTTGTTTTTTGCGGACATGTCGATGAAAGAAAGTGGCATGGCCGAGTTGCTGCCCAATGCACGGGTGGTGATTTTTGACGAAGCGCACCAATTGAATGAAATTGGGGTGAACTTTTTAGGCCAGCAAATGGGAACGTCTCAATTGCTGGATTTGGCCAAGGATGTGTTGGCCACCGGAGAAAACACCGCCAAAGGCATGGGCGAGTGGCGCGAGATGGCCTCCAAGTTGGAGCTGTGTGCCAAGGACTGGCGGGGGCTCTTCGCCAAATCGGAGCGCCTGTCCAAATTGGCCTGGACGCAAACTGCACCCGACGGGGTGAATGAAGAGTTGTGGCGTGACGTGCTCCAAGGCACCCAGGCGATGCTAGAAGAGATGGGGCAAGCCATCGAGCCCATGACCCCAACCGCTCCCGAGTGGCTCAGACTGCAAGAGCGATTGGTGCAGTTGCTAGAAATCATGGTGGTGTTTCAAAAGCCCTTGGACAGTGGCTTTGTTCGCTGGTTGGATGTTGGGGCTGGCGTGCGGTTGGTGCAAGCGCCCCTTGACATTGCCCAGCAGTTGGGCCCGTGCATCATGGGCACCCCCCCTTTGGTTGGCCACGATGGGGATGCGAGCGAGACGCCGCCGGCCCTTGATGCCAACAACACGGCCCGATCGCCTTCAACCCAAGAGGAATTCCAGGGTGCCGGTGAACCCTCTTCAAGTCATCCCAAGAGCTGGATCTTCACCTCGGCCACGTTGGGCCACGAGCCCACCTTGTCTTGGTTTACCCAGCCGTGTGGTTTGAGCTTGGCACGTGTGCTGCAAGTGCAAAGTCCCTTCAATTACGCCAAACAGTCGGTGCTGTTTGTGCCCAAAGAGATCGTCTTGCCCAGCGACCCCAAGCACTCCGAGATGGTGAGTGATTTGTCGGCCAAAGTGGTGCTCGCCTTGCAAGGACGCACCCTGGTGCTCACCACCACACTGCGCGCCCTCAAGGAGATCAGCGATAGACTCAAGACTCACCTTCAAGAGCACCCCCACATTGAGGTCTTGACCCAAGGCGAGGGCAGCAAAAAGGAGCTCATGCAGCGCTTTCGCTCGGCCGAAGACTTGGCCGTCAAGCGATCCTTTGTGTTGGTGGCCACGGCCACGTTTTGGGAAGGGTTTGATGTGCCAGGCGACGCACTGCAAGCGGTGGTGATCGACAAATTGCCCTTTCCCCCACCCAACGATCCGATGGTGGTGGCCAGGAGCAAAAAGCTCGAAGAAAGCGGCAAGAGTCCCTTTAACTATTATTTTTTACCCGAGGCAGGTGTTGCGTTGAAGCAAGGCGCGGGTCGACTGATTCGGCGAGAAAGCGACAAAGGGGTGCTGGTGGTGTGCGACAAGCGCTTGGTCGAAACCGGTTATGGCAAGCGCTTGATCCAAGCCTTACCGCCCATGGCGCGGGTCTCTCAAGAAAGCGTCTTGCTCGAAGGCTTGAAGCGACTCACCACAGGCGCCACCAAGCCCGAGGAGCTTTGAACTGCTCCAAGTCCTTGTCCCATTGATCGGGGAAAGACTGCGCCAAGATGCGTTGGGTGTCTTCTTTGAGTTGCGTGAGACCGAGTTGAGCATAGGAGTCGCGCAAGATGATGAGCGCCTCGTGGGTGGCGGGCACTCCGCGGTACTCATCGATGGCTTGTTGCGCGCGGTTGATGGCGGCGATGAAGGCGCCTTTTTTGAAATAATACCTCGCCACGTTCACCTCTGACTGCGCCAGCACATTGACGGTGTAGCGCATTCTCAATTTCGCATCTTCAGCGTATTTGGAGTTGGGAAAACGTTGGACGAGGTCTTTGAATGCATCAAACGATTCTTTGGCCGCTTTTTGATCCCGCTCGGAGAGGTCTTGTTGGGTGATGGAGGATAAAAAGCCCAGGTCGTCGTTGAAGTTGGCCACGCCTTTGAGATAAATGGCGTAGTCCAGTGCTGGGCTCACGGGATTGATTTTGATGAAGCGCTCGAGCGTTGCAACGGCCAAGGCCGGGTCTCCGCTCTTGTACTGTGCGTAGGCTTTCTCCAATTGCGCTTGTTGCGACAACACGCTGCCGGCCGCGCGGCCCTCGAGTTTTTCAAATAGCCCGATCGCTTTGTCGTAAATTTTGTTGTTTAAATTCTCCACGCCCTCGGCATAGATTTTCTCAGCCGACCAGTCCAAGGTCTCGTCAAAGGTGTTGCTCGAGCAGCCCAGCAGCAAACCCACCAAGACAGACATGGCACCCAGGGCTTTTGCAAGTGATAATGGGGATAGACGGGTCACAGGGCACCTTTCAAAATAAACATTTCCCGCCTATTATCGACCATGATGGACAAGATCGCGCAATTAAATGAACCCGCAGAGGATGATTTTTCAGACCCCGTGGCCCTGGGGGCCGGGGGCGAGGAGAGCGAATGGCGAGAGGTGAGCGTGGGAGAAGACTTGCATGGCAAGCGGCTGGACTTGGCGCTTGGCGAGTTGTTGCCCGAGTTTTCCAGAAGTTACTTGCAGACCATGCTGGCCCAAGGCCAGGTCTACCAACTCCCCATGGACTTGTCCACGGCTGGGCAAAGCCTGGACGCATGGGTGAGCCAAGCGGGCTTTCTCGACCAACTCCCCCAGGCGAGCAAAGCCTCGGCCAAGGCCCGTGCCGGAACGCGGTTTTGGATTGAGCTCAAGCCCACCGAACAAAGTCTCGCCTTCGTGCCCGAGCCCATGGCGCTCAAGGTGGTTTATGAAGATGAGCATTTGCGGGTGATTGACAAGCCCGCGGGCTTGGTGGTTCACCCCGCCCCTGGCCACTGGCAAGGCACCTTGCTCAATGGCTTGCTCGCTTGGGACGAACAATCGAGGTTTGTTCCGCGCGCAGGGATTGTGCACCGGTTGGACAAGGACACCTCGGGCCTCATGGTGGTGGCCAGGAGTCGCGAGTGCATGGATCGGCTCGTTGCCATGATCGCCCAAAGAAGCGTCAAGCGTGAATACATGGCCTTGGTGCAAGGCGTCTGGAGCGAGGGTGCTCGGCGGGAGATTCACCATGCCATTGGCAGAGACCCCAAAAGCCGCACCAAAATGAGCGTGGTCGATTTGGCCAAGGACTCGGGCAAGTTGGCCCACACGTCTTGTGTGTCGGTCAAAAGTGCCAAGGAAGCTTCCTTGGTCTATTGTCAACTCCACACGGGGCGAACCCATCAAATTCGCGTGCACTTGGCCCACGAAGGCTTTCCCATTTGGGCCGACACCTTGTACGGTGCTCGCGCCCAAAACGCCCTTTCTCGCCAAGCCTTGCATGCCTTTCGTTTGGGTTTTGAACACCCCTTCAGTGGTGAGCGCCTCAGTTGGACCTGCACTTGGCCTGAGGACTTGGCCCGGTGCACTGAAAGCCTAGGACTCAGTTACAATTTAAACCAAACGCGCAAGGACTTGATCCCTGATTGACGCGGCCAGACGTGCCGATGCGCGAACCTTTTTTTTTATTGACCCAGTCGCAAAGACCCGATGCTCTCCTAGGTTGAGGAGACACCTCTTTGGACTCACGCCAACCCAAACCCCTTGCATGCGCGTGTCGCATTGTTTGTTGGGGCTTGGGTTGCATAGCAACGGAGCTTCATCATGAATACCTTGGACGCCCAACGGGTCCTGGAAACGGCGCTCATTTGCGCCGTGCAGCCTTTGTCGATGAAAGACATGCGCTCGCTCTTTGCCGAGGAGTTGGGGGTTGACACGATCAAGACGCTGCTCGAGCAGTTGCAGTTGGAGTGGACGAACAAGGGCGTCGAATTGGTGCAAGTCTCGCAAGGCTGGCGTTTTCAGAGTCGCCCCAGCATGCGCACGTATTTGGACCGTTTGCACCCAGAAAAGCCCCCCAAGTACAGTCGGGCTGTCTTGGAGACCTTGGCCATCATTGCGCATCGCCAGCCGGTCACCCGTGGGGAGATGGAGGAGATCCGAGGCGTGACGATCAACTCCTTGGTGATCAAGCAGTTGGAGGACCGCGGTTGGGTCGAAGTGATTGGCCACAAAGAAACGGTGGGTCGTCCTGCGCTTTTTGCCACCACCAAGCATTTTTTGGATGACCTGGGGCTCACCAGTGTGGAGCAACTCACCTCACAAAACCTGGACGACATGGCTCAAACGGCCTTGGATCACTTTGACGGGTTGGATGACTTGGCGGGATTGGAAACCCCTGGCCTCACCGGAGAATTGGAGGCCTTGCCCGACGAGAGCGTGGCTCCTGATGAGCTGGGCTTGGAGTCCCGTGATGTTGCACCCGAGCAATTCGAGGAGGAACACCCGAGTGCTCAGGCGACTCCTGCTCAGGCGCAAGCCCATGGTGTTGTCCCCTCCAACTCCATGCCTGACCAGATGTGATTCAAGCTCAGGGAGCCAATCAGCGGCACACTCGCCAAGCAAGGGAGCGTGAGCGAGGATGACAACGCAAGAACCGGCATTTTGGAGATGCCACCGGGCATGAGTTGACCTCACCCAGGCGTTGTTTTTCTGGCTGGTGTTTGGCCTAAAGCTGAATTCAAGTCTTTCCCTATTTTTTTCGTCAACCCTCAGCGAGCCTTTCATGCCACAGACCCCCAAGATTGACGTTCACACCAACGACTTGCCCCACGACACCCCAACGGATTCGACCCAGGCGTTGATCAAAGACACCGACCCAGCGCCTGCAAGTGTTCGCTTTTTGGATGTGGTGAGCGGAGACTATGACGATCTTGAGGGCTTGGAGGGTGGCGGTGAGATGGGGGCGGGGGATGACTTGCATGAGGGGCAAGAAGGGGAAGAAGGGGAAGAAGGGTCTGATGAACCCGAATCGCTCAAACGGGTGTTGGCCGCTCAAGTGGAGTCGCCCAAACTGCACAAAGTGCTCGCCCAAGAGGGCCTGGGGTCTCGCTTGGAGATGGAGCGCATGATTGAGAGTGGCTTGATCACCGTCAATGATGAAGTGGCCCACGTGGGCCAACGCATCCAATATGGCGACCAAATCAAGGTCAAAGGTCGGGTGGTGAAAGTTCGAATTTTGCCCCAGACGGCCCGCGTGATCGCCTACCACAAGCCTGCCGGCGAGGTGGTGACCCACGATGACCCGCAAAATAGACCCACCGTGTTTCGCAAGTTGCCCCGCCTGCAAACCGGCAAATGGCAGTCGGTGGGGCGATTGGATCTCAACACCGAAGGTTTATTGTTGCTCACCAATTCGGGTCAATTGGCCAATCAACTCATGCACCCCTCCTTTGGGCTTGAGCGCGAGTATGCGGTTCGCGTGCTGGGGGCCTTGTCCAAAGATGAAAAGTTAAAACTCACCCAAGGCGTGGAGCTAGAAGACGGTCCTGCGCATTTTGGCAGCCTCGAGGAGGGTGGTGGCGAAGGTTCGAACTGCTGGTACCGCGTCACCATCAGCGAGGGCAGAAACCGCGAGGTGCGGCGCATGTTCGAGGCGGTGGGTCATGCGGTGAGTCGCTTGATTCGCATCCGATACGGCGTGATGGTGCTCCCCAGGGGTTTAAAGCGCGGTGCCTTTGTCGAACTCGACGAGGTGCAGTTGCGCCAATTGATGAATGCCGCGGGCGTTCAAGAAGGCTCAAGCGCCGAGCGCGTTCGCTCAGCCCTTGCCAAGCCCGCCCGAGCGGTCAACCGGGCCAAGCCGGGCAAGAAAGGTGCCGGACCACGCGCCTCCTACCCCAAAGCACCCACTGCACAACGGGTGGCTCGGGCCCCATCGAGTCGCCTCTTTCCCAAGTCCACCACGCCATTGGGGCACGATGTGGTGAAACCCGAGGCCATAGGTGCCAAAGACTATGTGGGCGCCGATGCCGTCTCGCGCTTGCGGGAAACGTCAGGCAAAGGCGGGCGAATGGCGGGCTCTGCGGCCCCAGGGCGCAGCCGCATGGGTGTGAAAAAAACACGCCGCTAGTCTTTTTGCAAACATGATCGGGTAAAATCTAGGGTTTTCCCAGAAACGACTGACTTCACTGACGGCTCGGGTCTTGGGGAGGGCTGGTTTTTTTACTGTACTCATCAAGGATTTTTCATCATGACAATCGAACGCACACTCTCCATCATCAAGCCCGACGCAGTGGCCAAGAATGTGATTGGTCAAATTTATGCTCGTTTTGAGGCGGCTGGCCTCAAAGTGGTGGCCGCTCGCATGGCTCATCTCTCTCGCACAGAGGCCGAGGCGTTTTACGCAGTTCACCGTGAGCGTCCTTTTTTCAAAGATTTGGTGGATTTCATGATCTCTGGACCCGTGATGATCCAGTGCTTGCAAGGTGAGGGCGCCATCGCCAAAAACCGTGATTTGATGGGTGCAACTGACCCCAAGAAAGCGGCCGCAGGCACCATTCGCGCCGATTTTGCCGATAGCATCGACGCCAACGCCGTGCACGGCTCTGACGCGGCCGAAACTGCAGCCGCAGAAATTGCCTTTTTCTTTGCCGGCATGAATGTCTTTGGCCACTGAGTTGGAGTGACGCGATCAAGAGATGCATGAACCATGCATGGAGGTCGCGTTGATGGTGATTTGAAGAGCCTCGGGTTGTGCAAAATTCATCCCCTATTGTGCTTTCTTGCATTGCCATCGTCTTGAGTGTCTGGGCCTGTGAGCGTTCTCAGGCCCCTTTTTTTTGGGCCCTTGGGGCTAGAGGGACTGCTGTTGACCAATTTGTTGGGTTTTGATCGAGAGGGGTTGATCGGGTTTTGTGAAGGGCTCGGGGAGAAGGCTTTTCGTGCGACGCAACTCTTTCGTTGGATACACCAAAAGGGTGCCAAAAACTTTGACGACATGACCGATTTGGCCAAGCCACTTCGCGAGAAACTCCTCGCTTGTGCCAGCATCACACCCTTGTCGGTGCTAGAGCGACATGACTCCAAAGACGGCACCATCAAGTGGCTCTTTGATGTGGGAGCGGGCAATGCCATCGAAACCGTGTTCATCCCCGAAGAGGACCGAGCGACTTTGTGCATTTCTTCTCAAGCCGGTTGTGCTGTGGGCTGCACCTTTTGTTCAACGGGCTACCAAGGCTTTAGCCGCAACTTGACGACCGCAGAGATCTTGGCGCAGTTGTGGTTTGTGGAGCACACCTTGAGGCTCGAGCGCCATGCGGCCTTTTCCAAGAACTCACCCAAACGCCCCATCCTTCACGCTCACCACCCAAACGCCAAACACACGAACAATGCACAAGAGCGCATCATCTCCAATGTGGTGATGATGGGCATGGGCGAGCCCTTGCAAAACTACACGGCCTTGGTGCCCGCCCTTCGAGCCATGCTCGACGACCACGGCTACGGACTGTCGAGAAGACGCGTGACGGTGTCGACCTCGGGCGTGGTGCCCATGATTGAGCGACTCGGGCAAGATGTGCCCGTGGCCTTGGCGCTGTCGTTGCACGCGCCCACCGATGCCCTCAGAGACACCTTGGTGCCCCTCAACCGCAAATACCCTATCGAGGCGTTGCTCGACACGTGCCGCGGCTATTTGGACCATGCCCCACGGGACTTCATCACCTTGGAGTACTGCTTGCTCGACGGCGTGAACGACCGCGATGAGCACGCCTTGGCCCTGATCGAATTACTCGCTCCCCCCCACGCCAAGCCGTTTCCTTGCAAAATCAATTTGATTCCCTTCAACCCCTTCAAAGAGTCGGGGATGAAACGCTCCAGACCGGAGCAAATCAAACGCTTTTCACAACTGCTCTTGGCCGCAGGCTTGGTCTGCACGGTGCGCAAAACCCGCGGGGATGACATCGATGCTGCGTGTGGACAGTTGGCCGGTGATGTGGTCGATCGCACCCATGTGCTCACGCGCAGATTGGCGCCCGTTGGGTTGGGTCCGCGCTCGAGTTGAGGGCGACGACTCCTGGAGGGGCGAGGCCCACTTGCCAACGGGCAAAAGGGTCTAGCGCCCAGGTGTGAGAGAGGCGCAACAGGTCTGGTCACTGTCGGCTCAGCGCCACCCAGTCTTCTTGGCCGCGGGCAAATCTGTATTTACAGCCGCAGCACCTTGGCCTAAAAAGGAGCGCTTTTCTTGTTTTTGTCTTGATTGAATTTTTTATAGGCGAGCTTTTTGACATGAATACCCCATCCACTGACAAAGCCATCGATTTTGCTGCCCCCATCTCCCGCCGTTCCTTGCAAGCGCGGGTGCGTTGGGGCTCGCGCGAGGTCTTGGTCGGGGGCGATGCGCCGGTGCGCATTCAGTCCATGACCAACACCGACACGGTGGATGCCATCGCCACGGCCATTCAGGTCAAAGAGTTGGCCATTGCAGGCTCAGAGATGGTGCGCATCACGGTCAACACGCCCGAGGCCGCTCAAGCCGTGCCTTACATCCGTGAGCAACTCGATAAAATGGGTGTGGATGTGCCTTTGATAGGCGACTTTCACTACAACGGCCACCGCTTGCTCAGCGACTTTCCCGACTGTGCACAAGCCCTCTCCAAATACCGCATCAATCCAGGCAATGTGGGCAAAGGCGACAAGCACGACCGACAGTTTGCGCAAATGATTGAAGCGGCCATTCGCTGGGACAAAGCCGTGCGCATCGGCGTCAACTGGGGAAGTCTGGACCAAGAGTTGCTCGCACAGTTGATGGATCACAACTCCAAGCGAAGTGCTCCCTTTGATGCCAGGCAGGTGATGTACGAAGCCTTGATTCAGTCGGCCACCCAGTCCGCTGCCCATGCCGTGGAGCTTGGGTTGGCGCCCGAGCAAATCATCCTCAGCTGCAAAGTCTCTGGGGTGCAAGACTTGATCGCGGTTTACCGAGAGCTCGCCCAAAGAACACGCCACGCCTTGCACTTGGGGCTCACCGAAGCCGGCATGGCGACCAAGGGCACCGTGGCCTCGAGCGTGGCCTTGTCGATTTTGTTGCAAGAGGGCATTGGTGACACCATCCGAGTCTCCCTCACCCCCCAGCCCGGCGAATCGAGAAACCAAGAGGTGGTGATTGCTGCCGAGATCCTTCAAGCCTTGGGGATGCGAAAATTCGTCCCCAGTGTGACCGCGTGTCCCGGTTGTGGGCGCACCACCAGCACCACCTTCCAAGAGTTGGCCAAGGAGATCGACGACTTCCTTCGCGCTCAAATGCCGGTTTGGAAAACACAGTACCCAGGGGTGGAGAATTTGAAAGTGGCGGTGATGGGCTGCATCGTCAATGGGCCAGGTGAGAGCAAGCATGCCGACATTGGCATCAGTTTGCCAGGCTCTGGAGAGGCGCCCGCGGCCCCGGTCTTTATCGATGGTGAGAAAGCCCTCACGCTTCGGGGGGAGGGCATCGCCCAAGAGTTCCACCAAATTGTGCAAGACTACATTGAGAGAAAATACGCCAGCGCTTGAGCTGGCCATTGAAGAGCCTGCCGTGGCTCTCGGGGGATCTCCAGCGGATTGAAGAATTGAAGAGAAAAGTGGATATGACTGAAAAAATCACCGCCGTCAAAGGCATGAATGACATCTTGCCGCAAGACGCCTATTTGTGGGAGTGGCTTGAAGCGCGCGTGCGCGACTTGATGCAAAGTTTCGCCTATCAAAACTTGCGCACCCCCATTGTGGAGCCGAGTGCTCTTTTTGTGCGTGGCCTGGGGGAGGTCACGGACATTGTCGAAAAAGAGATGTACTCCTTTGAAGACCGATTGAATGGTGAGCAGTTGACCTTGAGGCCCGAGGCGACTGCTGGGGTCGTGAGAGCCGTGGTGCAACACAATTTGCTCTACGATGGACCCAAGCGGCTTTACTACACTGGCCCCATGTTCAGGCATGAGAGGCCCCAGCGCGGGCGCTATCGGCAGTTTCACCAAATGGGCGCCGAGGCCCTTGGGTTTGCTGGGCCTCAACTCGACGCAGAACTCATCTTGATGGCCCACGGCTTGTGGCAGAGCTTGGGTTTGCAAGGGGTGACGTTGGAGCTCAATAGCCTTGGACAACCCCAAGAGCGCCAGCAGCACCGACAAGCATTGGTGGCGTACTTTGAGCTTCACCAAGCGGGGCTTGATGAGGATTCCGTGCGCCGACTCCGCACCAATCCTTTGAGGATTTTGGACACCAAAAACCCCCAAATGCAAGACTTGGTCAATGCGGCTCCACGCTTGATCGATTTCTTGGGGGCTGACTCCATGGCGCACTTCGAAGCGGTTCAAGCCGTGCTCAGCGCCAATGGGGTGGCGTATCGATTGAACCCACGCCTGGTGAGGGGCATGGATTATTACAACCTCACCGTGTTTGAGTTCGTCACCGATCAACTGGGCTCCCAAGGCACCATTTGTGGCGGTGGGCGCTATGACTATTTGATTGAACAACTCGGCGGCAAGCCCGCGCCCGCGGTGGGTTGGGCTTTTGGTGTGGAGCGGGTGCTTGAACTCATCAAATCGCAAGGCCTGGGCGCTCACCCCCAAGCGCCCGATGTCTATGCGGTGGTGCCAGAGATGGCGCAATTGCCCTTGGCCATGAAGACGCTGGGCGCCTTGCGTGCCCAGGGCCTCAATGTGCAAATGCACAGCCCGGGGGGCCAGTCCTCCAGCGGCCCCACTCCCGCGACGACCCCAGTTGGCCAGTCCAGTGAGCCTGCCTGGATGCAGCTCGGGAGCATGAAGTCGCAAATCAAAAAAGCCGATGCGTCGCTTGCTCCTTTTGCCCTGATTTTTGGGGCCGAGGAGGTCTTGGCGGGTCAAGTGACGCTCAAAGCCTTGAGAGACGGTGTGGGTGAGCAAAGAAAGATGCCCTTGGGCGATGTGGCAACTTGGGCGAAGGCCCTACAATGCGAGTTGCGTCCCACGGGGGGCTGAGCGTGCAGGTGTGCTTTGGCGCTTGGCCGTTGAGTCTGGCCGAGCGCGCTTGTGCTGTGAAACGCAAGCCTAGGCTTGGGTGCCCACGCACCCGAGCCCGGCGGCAAACTGTGTGTTGTCTCGGGCCCCAAGACTTGGGCGACTTCGTTTTTTTTATTTTTTTCCTTAAAGTTATCTATGGCCTCGCACCTCGACCTTGAAGAGCAAGAACAAATTGAAGAGTTGAAACACTTTTGGCGCCGTTACGGCCCCATGTTGACCTGGGCCTTGATTGCCGTGCTGGGGGCTTATTCCGCCTGGACAGGCTGGCAGTATTGGCAGCGTCGACAAGGCGTGCAGGCTTCTGTGCTGTACGCCACCTTGGAGGGCGCGGTGGGCACGGGCGATCAGGTCTTGTTGAGTCGAGCTTTGTCCGATATGCAAGATAAATTTGGCGCCACCACCTATGCCGCGCACGCGAGCTTGCTGGCGGCGCATTTTTTCTTGGACCACAACGCTCCCGCGGATGCACAAAAGGCCCTCACTTGGACGCTGGCCCACAGTCCCGATGAGGGCTTGGGGTGTGTGGCCAAGTTGAGACTGGCGGCCGTGTCCATGGACACCAACGATTGGGCTGGAGCGCGCTCGGTGCTGGGCGGCAAATGCCCCACTTCCTTTGAAGCATTGGTGCAAGACCGTTTGGGTGACATCGATGTGCTCGAGAAAAAACCCGACGACGCGTCCACGCACTATTTGGCGGCTTGGCGGGCCATGAAGGACCGCGAGCCCTATCGTCAATTGGTCGAGGTTAAATTGGCAAGCCTGGGCGTGGACCCTCGCCAAGAGGAGAAAAAGCCGTGACTCTTCTCCATCCAAGCAAACGCCGCCTACAGTCTGTCTTGACGGGCTCGCGCATGGCCTTGATGCTCGCTTTGCTCGCCTTCTTGGGACTGGTGGCTTGTTCGAGCAGTGCGCTCAAATCGCCCTTGGCCAAAGAGGTGCTCGTCCCTTCGGGTGGGTTGAAGGTGAGCACGCTTTGGAGTGCCAAATTGGCGCCTGCGGGTCCGTGGTTGTCCCCTGTCGTGGGGGTTGACGGCATTGTGGTGGCGTCTGGCTCAGGACAAGTGAGTGCATTGGAGGCGCAAACAGGGCGCAGCGTGTGGTCCATCGATTTGAAGTCCAATTTGCTCTCCGGCATTGGGGCTGAGGCCCCTCGCGCAGGACAAGTGCAGCACTTTGCCGTGGTCACTCAAAACAATGAGTTGGTCTATTTCACCGCCAAAGGCGAGGAGTGGCGCTATCGGCTCAATGTGCAAGCCATCTCCACGCCCTATGTGGCCGGTGGGCGGGTGTTTGTCCTCATGAGTGACCGCTCGGTGGTGGGGCTTGATGCGCAAAATGCCAGACTCTTGTGGACTCAGCAAAAGGCAGGAGACCCGCTCATCTTGAATCAAAAGGGCATTTTGCTCGGCGTACAAGACACCTTGGTGGTGGGGTTTTCTGGACGCGTTTTGGGACTCAACCCGCTCACCGGTGCCACCCGCTTTGACACGCCGATTGCCATTCCCAGAGGGGTGAACGATTTGGAGCGCTTGGTGGATTTGGTTTCTCCTGCTTACCGCCAAGGCGAGATGGTGTGTTTGCGTGCTTTCCAATCCCAGATTGGCTGCGTGAATGCGCTCAAGGGAACCCTGTTTTGGTCTCGAGCTGCCAAGGGCGATGTGGGCTTGGGTGGAGACGAGAACACGGTCTTGGCCGTGGAGAGCAACGGCATGGTGTTGGCCTATGACCGCGCTTCAGGTGAGAAAACCTGGGAGAGTGATCAATTGCGCTATCGCCACTTGGGTGCTGCGGTGCCCCTGGATGAGACGCGTTTTGCGGTGTCCGATTTGGAGGGCGTGGTGTATGTGCTCTCCATGAAAGACGGCAAACTGCTCGATCGCCTCCAGGCCAATGGCCAAGGCCCGCTCGTGGGTGTGCTGCGCACCCCCACTGGTTTGGTGACGGTTTCCTTGTCGGGTTCGGTGCAAGCCTACCGACTGCCCTGAGTTGTTGTGAAGTTGAACCATTTGTGAAACCCGTCATCGCCCTTGTGGGGCGCCCCAATGTGGGCAAGTCAACCTTGTTCAATCGTTTGACCAAGAGCCGCGATGCGATTGTGGCCGACTTTGCAGGGTTGACCCGAGATCGTCACTACGGCGATGGGCACTTGGGCAAGTATGACTTCATTGTCATTGACACCGGCGGCTTTGAGCCCGATGCCGAGTCTGGCATCTACAAAGAGATGGCCAAGCAAACCCGTCAAGCGGTGGCCGAAGCGGATGTGGTGATCTTTGTCCTTGATGCACGCCAAGGCCTCTCGGCCCAGGACCATGACATTGGCAACTATTTGCGCCGTCTGGGCAAACCTTGTTTGCTGGTGGCCAACAAAGCCGAGGGCATGCAAGAGGGGCATCAGCTCGTTGAATTCTTTGAGCTCGGTTTGGGGGCCGTGCATGCGGTCTCGGCCGCTCACGGCCAAGGCATCCGCAGCATGGTCGAGTTGGCCTTGGATCCTTTGTTGGCTGCCAATGAGGCCTTTGCAGCCGATGAAGATGAGCTCCAAGAAGATGGTGTCATCCGCTTGGCTGTGGCAGGGCGCCCCAACGTGGGCAAATCCACCCTCATCAACACCTGGCTGGGGGAGGAGAGATTGGTGGCGTTTGACCTGCCCGGCACCACCCGAGACGCCATCCATGTGCCGCTCGAGTTCAAGGGGCAACGCTACGATTTGATTGACACTGCCGGACTCAGGCGCAAGGGCAAGGTGTTTGAGGCCATTGAGAAGTTCTCGGTGGTGAAGACCTTGCAAGCCATTGCGTCGGCCAATGTGGTGCTCTTGCTGTTGGATGCCACCCAAGGGGTGACGGACCAAGACGCGCACATCGCGGGTTATATTTTGGAGAGTGGTCGCGCGGTGGTGCTGGCCATCAACAAATGGGATGCCATCGATGCCTATCAGCGAGAACTCGTGCAGCGCTCGATTGAGTCGCGCTTGTCTTTTTTGAAATTTGCCAAGTTGCACTTGATCAGTGCCAAAAAAAGAACCGGTCTCTCACCCGTGTGGGACTCCATTGGCAAGGCCTACAAGTCGGCGTTTTGCAAAATGAGCACCCCGGTGCTCACGCGACTGCTGTTGGAGGCGGTGCAGTTTCAGTCGCCCAAACGGGCGGGCATGTTCCGCCCCAAATTGCGCTACGCCCATCAAGGCGGTATGAATCCCCCCATCATCGTGGTCCATGGCAACTCCTTGGACCACGTGACCGAGGCCTACAAGCGCTTTTTGGAAGGGCGCTTTCGGAAAGAGTTTGGTCTGGAAGGCACTCCTTTGAGAATTGAGCTCAAAACCTCCCACAATCCATACAAAGACGATTGAGCTGTGCTATTTTGATCGCATTGGCGTGAGGTTCTAGGGTTTGCCCGAATTGTGGTACCCTCAAGGCTTCCAAAATCAATTCGAAAACACGGAGAATATCGTGAACAACAAAGGCCAACTCCTACAAGACCCTTTCCTCAATTTGCTCAGACGCGAGCACGTGCCGGTGTCCATTTACTTGGTCAATGGCATCAAGCTGCAAGGCCAAATTGAGTCGTTTGACCAGTATGTGGTGCTCCTGAGGAACACGGTCACCCAAATGGTCTACAAGCACGCCATCTCCACCATCGTGCCAGCGCGTGCGGTGAATTTCTCGGGCACCGAATTGGCCGAATTGGCAAGCAACCCCGAGTCCTGAGTCCAGAACCGACCAAGCCCAGGGAGGGGGGGCAAAGCGTTGGCAAGTCGCACCCGTCTTCCTTGGTCTCCTTCCTTTCAATGGTTTTGCAGCATTTTGCGATATTTTTGTATTGAGTCTGCGCTGGGTCATCCCCGACCCTCCTTGACGGCGATATGCTCAGGCCTTGGTTTTTTTCAATTCCCTTCATGACATGATGTACACCCTTGTTTGATACCGCTCCAGCGTCAACAGCACGCGTTTTATTGGTCGGCGTGGACCTGGGGACTGGGTATTTCGATGCCGAGCTCAGGGAGTTGGGCCTCCTTGCACAAACCTCCGGCCTTGAGGTCGTCGAGCGTTTTGTGTGCCGCAGAAAAGCGCCCGATGCCGCCTTGTTTGTGGGTTCTGGCAAGGCCGATGAAATCAAAGCCTTTGCCCAAGGCGTCGGCGCACAAGAGATCTTGTTTGACCAGGCGTTGAGTCCGGCGCAGCAACGCAATTTGGAGCGACACATGGGCTTGGCGGTGAATGACCGCACCATGTTGATTTTGGAGATCTTTGCCCAGCGCGCACGCTCTCACGAGGGCAAACTGCAAGTCGAGCTCGCAAGGCTGCAGTACTTGAGCACCCGGCTCGTGCGGCGATGGTCGCACTTGGAGCGCCAACGCGGTGGCATTGGCAACCGTGGTGGCCCAGGGGAGACACAAATCGAACTCGATCGGCGCATGATCTCGCAGTCGATCAAACGCACCAAAGAAAAACTCGAACGCGTTAAAAAACAACGCTTGACCCAAAGAAAACGAAGGCTGCGCTCGGACCACTTTGGTGTCTCCTTGGTGGGCTACACCAATGCGGGTAAATCCACGCTCTTCAACGCCTTGGTCAAGGCCCAAACGTACGCGGCCGATCAACTCTTTGCGACCCTGGACACCACCACCCGACAATTGTTTTTGGCGCCTGAGCACCTCAAAAGCATCGCGCCCCATCATGCTCCTCCAACATGGCTGGGCGAACGCGATGAACTCGGGGCTGAACTTGGGGAGGGGCCCGGGCGTGAGTCCCATGATGGGCCTCAAGATGGAGCCCATGACGAGGGTTTGCTGTTGGGCGAGGCGGCACCGAATGAACAGCAGCATCAACACGCGCTGATTCAAGGCCAAAGCGTGTCCTTGTCCGACACGGTGGGATTCATCCGAGATTTGCCCCACACCTTGGTCGATGCCTTTGAGGCCACTTTGCAAGAGGCGGCTCAAGCTGATTTACTGCTGCATGTGGTGGATGCATCGAGCCCTGATTTTGTGGAGCAAATTGAACAAGTTCAACGAGTCTTGCGTGACATCGGCGCAGATCCTGTGGAGCAGTGGCTCATCTTTAACAAAATCGATGCCATTGCCCCGGGCTCGAAGCCACTTGTGCAAAGCGACTTTTATGAGTTGGAGCAGCGCGAGTTTGAGCGCATTTTTGTGAGTGCGCAAACGGGCATGGGTTTGGACCGGCTGCGAGGGAGGTTGTTGGCTTGGGTGCACGCGCAAAAGCAGTCCAGGCTTGAAGCCGATTTGGACTAGCGGTGCTGCTGGGGCAGGGATTGGGTCTGAGTTTGGGTCTGAGTTTGGGGCTGGGGTCGGCAGTCATGGCCTCATTGATCGGATTGACGTTCCAGGGCCCACGGTGAGCTGATTTTTTGCAGTTCACATCAACAGTTGAGGTTTTGTGCACACCCGTGATGCAAGAGGGCTCACTCTGGCGCTAGAATCCTTGGATTGACGC
>CAIPFK010000011.1 GCA_903864315.1 uncultured Burkholderiales bacterium
ACTTTGAACCATCGCCGAATTGGCTGGAATGAACAACTTGACCGTGGTATTGGTCGAGGGTGGGGATGTGAGGGATGTTGGGGGTGCCACTCACGCTGGTGGCCATGATGATGTGCCTGGGGCGGAGCTCTCGTTTGAAGCCATCCTTGGTGTTGAGTGTGGCCTTCCACGTTTGGCTTGCACTGTCGAATTGCGCACCTTCAAAGGCCGTTTCTGTCCAAAAGGCAATGTCCATGCAGTCCACGTACATCTCTAGCCAATTGGCAATGCGGTCTTTGGGAAGATAAGGCTGCCAAGTGGAGGGGTAATTCATGTAGGGCAAGTGATTGCTGTGCACTTGGTTGTGCAGCATCAAGCCGTGGTAGCGCAAACGCCAGTTGTCTCCAATGCGCTTTTCTTTGTCCACAACCAAGCAATCCACCCCAATGGCCCCCAGTCTTGCTGCAACCGACAATCCCGCATGACCCCCGCCCACGATCAACACGGTGGGTTCGCGGTCTTCAAAACGTTGGGATTGCGTTCTTTTGTCAAGCCAGTTTGGGCCATGGAAATCGCGATCGAACACGGGATCGGCCCTTTGGGCTTTGATCGTGCTTTCCTCGTGACCATGAATGCTCTCCAAGGTGGTGTGAAATGTCCAAGCTGACTGAGGACGCACACCCTCTTGTGGGCACTTCAAGCGCACCAAAGCGGCAGCCTGACCGATGCGGGTATCAAACCGCAAAATGGCTTCGATGACACGCTCACCGGCACGCTCGATGATTCTGGGCGGTTGGCGTTGGTCGTCAATTTGGAAGTCATGGGCCCCCATGCGCTTCACGCCTGCGGACAAGTTGTTGGCAAGGGCTTCTCGCCCGCTGGTGGTGGAGAGGGTCCACGTCAGCGCAACGACCTCGCGCCAATGCGAGTCCTCGTCAAACAATTGCAGCCATGGCTCAATCGAATGCTGCTCACAGGCTTTGTTGAGTCGCTCAAGCCAAGCTTGAACCACGTCTTGGATGTCAAGATTGACAACAGAATGTTCCAAGTGCGTCCAATCGTAAAGTGTTCAATGCAAAGGCGATGCAAGTCCAAAAGACTGGCACACCCTAGACCATTTTAAAGTTCAAACTCACAAGACGCTTGAGGGGAAAAACTCGATTGACTTTTGCAAGAGAAAATGCATGATATCAACTGGATTCACGCACTGGGTCCTTGATCTTTTGAGGGACACTTTGACGAAGATCAATTGCTTTTGACAACCGCGATCCTAGCAAAGGTTTTATGAGAATTTATCACCAAAGTTTAACCGTTTTGGAGGACTTGCCAGACTACTCAAAAAGGATGACGGATCACATCAAAAGGTTGGTGAGAAACGACACCGAAGTGGTGTTGCACGGCATGGCGCCGGGCAGCTATGATGCGAACTACCCGGGGGGTGATATTCGCCACCGTGCTTTGTTCAATTTGCACTCGATGCAGTGGCTCGCCCATGCACTCAATGCAGAAGAGTCGGGATTTGATGCCTTTGCCTTGTGCACCATGCCAGATCCTTTGCTCACAGATATCCGCTCGATTTTGGAGATTCCAGTGGTGGGCAGCGGTGAGAGTTGCTTCAAACTGGCCGGCAGCTATGGACAAAAGTTTGGCATGCTCCTCTTCATCGATTTGATGGCGGAGCGCTATCGCCAACAAATCGACGCCATGGGCTTGGGTGCGTTTTCAGTGGGTGTTCAACCGGTTGGATTTGGCTTCGCCGACGTGCTCAATGGGTTTGGTCGTCCTGGGCCGCTCATCGATCAGTTCAAGACCGCTGCGCGAAAGATGATTGCCCTGGGTGCTGATGTCATCATTTTGGGTGAAATTCCCTTGAGTTTGATTTTGGCCAGTGAAGGCATCAGTCGCATTGACGAGACGCCCATCATGGATTCCTTGGCCGTGACGTTGAAGACGACCGAGATGATGGTGGACCTCAAAAACATGACTGGATTGAGCCCTTGTCGTCGAGGCTGGTCGCAAGCCCAGCCCTCAAGGCAACGTGTCAAAGATTTGCTTCATTTTTATGGCATGGACCATTTTTTGAAAACCCAATGATCACCGGGCTATTGTTTTTCCCGCCTGAGTCCAACGCAGTCCTCGGATTGCGATTGCATTTTGAATTCCAACGCTGAAAAGGCCACCATGAACTTGCTGCAAAAGTTGTTTTGTCTTTCTTGGATCGTTGGTGCCCCTTGGGTGCTGGGCCAGACTTGGCCAAACAAGCCGCTTCGCATGATCGTGCCGTACACGGCTGGCGGAGGCACCGACTCGGTGGCCAGAAGCTTGGCCCAGCAGCTCTCCAAGACCTGGGCTGTGCCTGTGGTGGTGGAGAACCACCCGGGGGCTGCAACCATCATCGGAGCAGACTTGGTGGCCAAGGCAGCGGCTGATGGCTACACGCTTTTGTTTTCTGACACGGCCACCTTTGTGATCAACCAGCATTTGTACGCCAAGATGCCTTATCGACCCTTGATCGATTTGGCCCCCATTGCAGAGGTGGTGCAATTGGCGCCTGTGTTGGCCATCAGCAACTCTGTACCGGCCAATAACATCAAGGAGTTCGTTGCTTACGCTCGCGCCAATCCTGGCAAGCTGAGTTATGCTTCATTTGGCAGTGGATCCTACCCGCATGTGATTTCAGAGCAATTCAAAAGAATGGCCAATGTCGATATTTTGCACATTCCTTATAAAGGTTCCGCCGCCGCAGTCACCGACATGATGGGCGGGCAGTTGTCCATGCTCATGGTGACCTTGAGCGTATTTGAGCAGTTGGAGAAAGCAGGGAAACTCAAAATATTGGCCACCGCCACAGAAAAACGGCTCTCATTGCGTCCCGACTTGGCCACCATCTCTGAAGCCGCAGTCCCCGGATATTCGGCCAATGTTTGGTTCGGTTTGGCCACCACGGCAGGAACGCCCGAGGCCATTCTCGATAAAATTCACGGCGATACCGTCAAGGCGCTGAGCGATCCAAGCTTTGTCGAAAAAGCCATCAAGTCCCAATCCCTTGAACCAATCATCACCACTCGGGCAGAGTTTGCCACTTTCTTGAAAAGCGAAGAGCTCCGGTGGGGGCAATTGGTGCGAGAGTCGGGTGCCAAAATAGAGTAGAACTGGATTTGAATCGACATCTTTTGCGAGCCGCTCGTTGGTTCGATGCAAACCTTGATCCCCGTGCATGGGGGTGACGTCAAACGGTCTTGTGTGCCAGCGTTAAATTTTTCAAGGCCGTGCTTCTCGCCATGAAGACCCAAATGTAGGCGAGAACGATCAGTGCACTCACCAACAATGCAGTTTGTGGGCCGATCAATGAGCCTGTGAAATTCAGCAGGAAACCACTCAAAAACACCAAGCTCCAAACCAAGGAAAACATGGCCATGACTCGTCCGCGGTATTGGTCCTCTACATGGGTTTGCAAGATGACTTGACAGCTCGTTAGAAAATTGGCTTGACCCAGCCCCACCAAGATGAGCAAAAAGAAGGTCCCCCAGAACCAATGGCTCAAGGCCACCGCGATGAGTGCACAACAGTAACCACTCAATGCGTATACCATCACGTTTCTGGGCGTTGTTCGGGACTGAAACCAGGGGTAAGAGAACAATCCGCACAAGGCGCCAATTCCAACGGCCGACGCCAGCAGCCCCAATCCCATGGCATCGACTTTGAGCACCACTTTGGCCAATACCGGCAAAATGTGGATGTATCCCATGGCGAGTGTCGCATTCAAAAGTGCAGCAATGATGACTTTTGAAAACACCTCGTGGCCACGGATGTGTCTCAAGCTCTCAAGGATATTGGAGAGCAAGCTGCCACTCGCTTGTGTGCTCGCTGCGCTGCCTTTGACCCAAAAAAGTACAGAAATCATCGCACTCAGCCCCAGGGCGGAGAATAAAAAAGCGGTTGGAGCGCCAGCCGCCGCGATGACGAATCCAGCGATGGACGGAGCAACAATCCGAGAGGTCCCAAATGCCATGGAAACCAGAGGTATCCCAGAGGCCAGTTGAGCCTTGGGCAAGAGTCTTGGAAAGAAAGACACTCGGCTGGGTTCATCGATGCCATTGACCAGGCCAAACACAAAGGAGGCGCAGGCCAGGTGCCAAAATTCAATCTGTCCTTGCCAAGCAATCAGTCCAATACTCGCCACCCCGAGCACAGAGAGAGACTGTGCGAGTTGAATCAGTCTTTTGGGATCGAATCGATCGGCGAGTGCTCCGCCCAACAGTGTGATGGCAAACTGAGGCACAAAGGCGAACAATTGAATGAGAGACAAATCGGCCTGAGAGCCGGTGATGTCAAAGGCCAGCCACCCGAGCGTAAATTGGTACATGTGCTGACCCAGAACCTGGGTGATGAGCCCTGTCCAAAAAAGCCTGAAATTGCGCACCTTGAGTGCGCTCAGCAGTTGACTTTGAACTTCAGGCATGGGATGAACGGTGGTGATGCATTGGGTGTTTTGGAGTGATCAATCAGTGCTTGCCTATAAGACACCCATTTGAGAAAAATCAAAAGCCCTTCAAGTAATGAGTTTAAAACCGACGTGCACAGGCCAATCTTGAATTTTCCGCAGTCCAAACCCTGCATTGTCCAGTATAGTTCATGAAATTCTTAGGAATTGGCCTGGGTGCAGCTCTCTTTTTTGTCCTCAAAATGCGACTTTCCTTGGCGTTGTGCGCTCCTATTTTTGGAGTCCAGTTGAAATCATTTACACCACAAAAACGACTATTCAATGGTTGATGGCAATCCTTCATTGTTACTCGAGCAAATCCTTGCGGTTTCCCATCGACTGCTTCTTCAGCAATGGCGCCAGATCAGGGGCTTGATATTTTGGGCTGTTTTCCCAGTTCTCATGATGCTGCTCTTTGGCTTGGTTTATTCCCACAATGCAAGCATGCGCGCAGGACTTGATGCGGCGGCAGCGGGAATTTTGATGGGCGCTGCACTTTTCTTCAGTTGCCTAGGGGGCACCGTGGCCATGATTGCAGCAGAGCGAGAGCGTGGAACATTGCGCCGCTTGCTGGCATCGCCCTTAAAGCCAGCGGCCTATTTTCTTGGTATGGTCTTGGCCCAGTTGCAGTTGGCGCTCATTCAAGTGGTGGTGCTTTACGCCATCGCGTGGTTCATTGGTGCTCGCTACCATGGGAGCTTGTGGTTGGGCGGATTCATTGTGCTGTTGTCCGTTTTTTCCTATGTGGGGATGGGTTTCTTTTTGGGCGTGCGGTTTGCCTCAAGAAGTGAAGAAGTGGTGGTGGCGCTGTCGGCGATTGGCGTGCCCTTGTTGGTATTGGGGGGTACTTTTTTTCCACTGGAGATCATGCCCAGTGTCATGCAAACGATTGCCCAATTTGATCCCATGCTGCACATGAATCAGGCGTTCAAAGGTGTTGCGGCCTATGGAATGGGCGTTGAAGACTTGCAATTTGAGTTGATCTTTCTCGTGGTGTTTTGTGGTCTATCCATTGCCCTGGGCATCAGTTCATATCAACACCTGTTGGTGATGGAGTTGCAAGAATGACGCTCGCGCTAGAAATCAATGGACTGAGCAAACGCTTTGGCAGCCACCAAGTGTTGGATGATTTCAGTCTTGATGTTGAACGTGGCGAAATCGTGGGTTTGCTCGGCCCCAACGGGTGTGGCAAATCCACGGTGCTCAATATCGTTTGTCAATTGCTGCCTGCCGATGCAGGACGGATACAGTTGCTGGGGACTCCCATTGGACAATTTGGAGCAAAAGCTCGCTCGATCCTAGGCTTGTGCTCACAAAACAGCGCCCTCTACGGGGACTTGCTTCCTGAGGAGAACTTGGATTTTTTTGCCCGACTTTATGGCATGGCGCCTGCAATTCGACGTGCTCGCATCAACGAATTGATGGATGATTTTGGCCTGTGGCCTCACGCCTTGACTCGTGTAGGACGACTCTCCGGTGGCTGGCAGCAACGACTGCACCTCGCGGTATCCATGGTCAATCGTCCTGATGTGTTGATCCTTGATGAACCCACAGCAGCAATCGATGCGAGTGCCAGGGTTGATTTGTGGCACCTCATTGAGCGTTTGCGTGAGAGTGGCACCACCATCTTGCTCACCACCCACCAGTTGTCGGAGGCTCAGCATTTGTGCAACCGAATAGCGGTGATGCAAAACGGACGAGTCATCGCGCAAGGCACTGTGCCCGAACTACTCGCCAGGGTGAAAGGGCAAGCCATCGTCAACATTGAGTCACATGAAAGACCCGCGGTCATGCAAAGGGCAATGAACTTGGGCTGGCTTGCGTTCAATGGTTCAGGTGAGTTGTCCTTTTTACTGTCTCAGCAATCGGATCTTCGTGCCGTTGTCTCTGCACTCGAGGGCATTGAAGTCACATCCGTCAGTATCAAAGACGTGACGCTGGAAGATGCCTATTTTGAATTACTTCGCGAGCATTTGTAGCCATTGCAATGAAAGTCATGGCTTGGGTTCAACCTCAAGTAAAGGGCTGTTTGAGTTGCATTTTTGCGCTGGGTGTTTGTCCGATACGTTTAGACATTAAAGATTTTTTTGATTGATCCGATTCTGCATAATCGTGTAAAGTTCAGAGATGAATAGTTGTTAATGAATTGTGATGTTGATCAAAATTGGTCAATCAATTGGAACGAGTCGAGGTGGTTTTGTGAAAAAAAACTTCAACACTGTTATTTTCATTGTTAGTGCTTTGCTGAGTGTTCCCCATTCTTTTGCTCAAGTGAGCATGTTCAGGCAAGGCGCTACGTTTCAAACCAAAGGTGAAGCTGTCATGGTGAGCAGCAAAGACAATACCTTGGAAATCGCAAAACGACACATCACAATCCCCGATTTTATTGATCTAGTTCGCAGTCCAGAGTTTGTCGGTTTGACCCATGACAATGATTCTGGTTGGACCAAATGCAGATTCCCATTAAAAGATGAACTTGTCTTTCCAAGAGTCACAGGCAGAGTTTTGATCTTTGATTGCAAGCCATTGTCTTACTTTGGATCGGCAAGTAGCTCGTCTTGAACGGTGGTGAGAGGTGAGTGGTGAGATAAGACGAGAAACTTTTCTTGATGACGCATTTGGTTTGCCGGTCACTCCGTCAGATTCAAGCGTTCGAAGTGAAGGCGTGTTTGCAAACTGATGGTCTCCTCATGAAGAGCCATCAATTTCTTGAAATTTTTAATTTCAACTATTTAACTTTCATGAAATATTGACTCCTCGATTGATTGTGAGCAACTATTCGCCTTGGCTTAGTCCATTGTGGCGATCATGTCCCATGGGTCTTACCCTAATGCCTCAATGAAGGTCGGATGATAGGATGTTTCGGGTTTGAGTCCTGCACCAATTTCATCAAAATTTGATCAGTGTGACTTCAAGTCTTTACGCTGCACTTCAAGTTTTCTTTGGACACTGTAGTGACAGATTCGATTCATCTTTGCATATAGGGGTGTGTGTGTTTTATTCAAATCTACGATTTTGGCTCAGTGCCATTGCTGGAGTGATGGTTTTCACGTGTGCAAGCGCCCAGGATTACCCAAGCCATCCAGTGAAGATCATTGTTCCCTTCGCGGCTGGTACGGCTGCTGATACCACGGCAAGGTTTCTCGCACAGCAGCTCGGTGAGCGTCTCAAGCAAAGTTTTGTAGTTGATAACCGTCCCGGTGCAGGAGCGGCCCTCGGAGCCGTTGCGCTCAAGCGTGCAACACCTGATGGGTATACGATCGGACAAATGGTCTCTGCAAACGTTGTACAGCCGTGGCTGGTCAAGGATGCGCCCTTTGATATTCGGAAAGATTTTGCTGCATTGGCGATGATGTACTCTGGGCCAATGGTGATGACTGCTGGCCCATCGTTCACTCCACACGATATCTCGGAAGTCATTGCCTATGCCAAGAGCAATCCTGGCAAAGTGTCGATTGGCTCCATAGGGACTGGCAGTGCCACTCACTTGGCGGCAGAACTGCTCAGGCAAATGGCTGGTGTTGATATCATCAATGTCCCCTTCAAGAGCGCTGTCGATATGCATCGTGCAGTTTCAGTGGGTGATGTGAGTTTCTCATTCGACAGTTATGGGTCTCCGAGGCCGTTGGTCGAGGCCGGTAAGCTTCGTGTGTTGGCGGTCACCACGAAGGATCGCTTGTCCATTTTGCCCAAAGTGCCGAGTATTTCTGAGTCTTATCCAAATTTTGATATGGCATCTTGGGTTGCACTGGGTGCGCCATTGGGTACTTCGCAAGACATACTTGATACGCTTTCTCGTGAAACGCGTTTGGTGATGCAAACCCAGGAATGGCGTCAGTTACTGTCTAACAATGGCGTGGAGCCCAGTTTGATGACTCCAGCGCAGTTGTTACAAAAGATCAGCAGTGACTACGATAAGTTTGGTCAAATCGTCAAGGGTGCGGGTATCAAGCCAGAGTAAATTCGAGCAAGATTGCCTTGCATATTGAACTGCTTTCAAAATGCAATGAACTGGAGAATCATCATGACACATTCAAGCCAAGATCAAACTTACAGCGCTTTAGCGTCTCTCACTTGAGTAGCTCGCTGCGCTCACATTGCACTTGCCTCTTGAAACCGCCGTGTTTGATAAATGCCCATCCCCCGTTAATTGGGAAGAGCCGGGAAGAGCCCAATTATCTTGGGTATGTCTTTGGGTATGTATAAATAAGAAAGCGCCTTTCAGGCGCATTCTTGATGGGGTATTGGCGGAGAGAGCGGGATTCGAACCCGCGGAGGGCTATTAACCCTCACACGCTTTCCAGGCGTGCGACT
>CAIPFK010000012.1 GCA_903864315.1 uncultured Burkholderiales bacterium
AGCACGTGATCGCGAAAACAGTGCCCATTGCCCAACAAGAGCAGTGTTTCATCCTTGAGCTCTTGCGCCCCGATGCTGGGCTTGTCGGCCAAAGGATGGGCGCTTGGGAGAGCCGCCAAAAACGGCTCATCGTAGAGCGGACACAATGCGAGTCCCGCGTCTTGGAAAGGCTCGGCCATGATGGCGCAATCGATCTCGCCAGTTCGGAGCATGTCAAGGAGTTTGTTGGTGAAATTTTCTTGCAGCATGAGCGGCATTTGCGGCGTCAAATTGATCACGTTTTTCACAAGCTCTGGCAGCAAATAAGGGCCAATGGTGTAGATGATTCCCAGTCTCAACTGACCCGCCAAAGGATCTTTGCCACGCTTGGCAATTTCTTTGATGTTGGAAGCCTGCTCGAGCACACTTTGGGCTTGGCGCACAATTTCCTCGCCCAAGGCAGTCGTTGTCACCTCGTTGGCACTTCTCTCAAAGAGCTTGAGCTCGAGCTCGTCTTCAAGCTTTTTGATCGCGACCGAGAGCGTGGGTTGCGAGACAAAACACGCGTCTGCCGCGCGCCCAAAATGCCGCTCTCTGGCCACCGCCACAATGTATTTCAACTCGGTCAAGGTCATGCAAACCCTCTTTGGTGGTGAAGACAGAAGTCTAACAAGAAGCCAAGGCCCATTCAGGCTTTCAAGTACTCGGCACGCACACTTTGCCAACGCTCCAAATGCGCCTGAGCGGTTTGGGGGTCGTGCTCCCAGAGTTTGGGCGCCAAGCCTTGGGCCCACTCCAACAAAAAGAAGTCTTGCAATGGATCGGCAAAGCGCATCAACGCCGCACCCGACTGGCGCGCCCCCAAAAATTCGCCAGGTCCTCGAATTTCCAAATCACGCTTGGCAATCTCAAAGCCGTCTTGCGTTTGAATCATGGCCTTGAGTCGCGCTTGTGCGGTGTCGCTCAAGCGTCCATGCTCCCCCAAAGAGTAGAGGAGCACACACGCTGAGGCAGCGCGTCCACGCCCGACTCGACCCCGCAATTGATGCAACTGACTCAAGCCAAAGCGCTCAGCGTGCTCGATCACCATCAAACTTGCATTGGGCACATCCACCCCAACCTCAATCACCGTGGTGCTCACCAAAACGTGCAGGGCACCCGACTTGAAGGCTTGCATGACCTCTTTTTTTTCATGTTCGGGCATTCTCGAGTGCAAGAGACCCACCTGAACACATGTGCTTTGGATGACGGGCTTGATCGACTCCATCTCAGCATCGTCAGCTCCAGGCCTCGCCCCATCGTCCTTCCCAGCATCGCCATGCACTTGGGAGCGCAAGTGCATCTCGAGGTCTGAATTGTCCAGTGGCAGCGCCGCACCCATGAGCGGTACTTCCAACGACCCCAAGGCCTCTTGCAACTCCAGGTGCGTTTGAGTGGCGTTGGTGAGGTCGAGGCTTTCGCTTTCTTCAATGAGAGGGCAGACCCAATACACCTGTTGGCCCAGTCGCAACTGATCCTTGATGCGCGAGATGAGCTCAGCGCGTCGGTTGTCCGAGAGCAACTTGGTCACCACCGGGGTTCGGCCGGGCGGCAACTCATCCAGTGTAGAAACATCCAAATCCGCAAAATAGCTCATCGCCAACGTTCTCGGAATGGGCGTGGCGCTCATCATGAGCAAATGAGGCTCAACGCTGCGCACACTGGACCCCTCATCAGCCGTGCCCAGATCGGGGTCGTCAAAGGCGAGTTTTTGCCGCAGGGCCAATCGCTGTGCGACCCCAAAGCGATGTTGTTCATCGATGATGGCCAGGGCCAGGTTTTTAAAAATAACTTGCTCTTGAATCACAGCGTGGGTGCCAATGACCAAGGCCGCGACGCCAGACTCGATGTCGGCCAAGGCGAGGAGTTTGTCTTTTTTCTTTTGACTGCCCGTGAGCCATGCCACCTTGAGTCCCCGTGCACTCAAACAAGGTTGCAACCAGTCAAAGAGTTTTTCAAAATGCTGGTGTGCGAGTATTTCGGTGGGCGCCATCAAGGCGCATTGCCAACCGGCATCCACACATTGCGCCGCTGCCAAGGCCGCCACCACCGTCTTGCCAGACCCCACATCGCCTTGGAGCAAGCGGTGCATGGGAATGCTTTTGAATAAATCTTGTTCAATTTCTCGAACCACCCGGGTCTGCGCTCGGGTCAACTCAAAGGGCAAGACTGCGCGCAGCGCGCTCACCACACTGGGGATGGCTTCTCCTGAATTGGGCTCACTCTGCGGCTTGGGCTTGAGTTGCACGGCCAGTGTTTGTGCTCTGGCGTTGCGAGCCTTCAATTGCGAGAGTTGTTGGGCCAGCAGTTCATCGGCCTTGAGTCTGACCCACGCATCGTGGGTTCGATGCTCCAGTGCTCTCATGTCCGTTCTCGGACTGGGTCCATGCAAGAAAACCAAGGCATCCTTCAGACTCATCATGCCCGAGGGCTCAAAAGTCGGATCGATGGTGGGCTCCAATTGGCCCAACTCCATGGCGCGCGACAACCCCCCCAACACCGCCTTGCGGATGTAACTTTGTGGCAACGCTGCCGTGGTGGCATAAATTGGCGTCAAGTTCTTGGACAAGGGGCCATCGGCGCGCGAGACGCTGGGGTGCATCATGGTCCAGCCAAACATCCCCCCCCGGACCTCACCCCTCAAGCGCACTCGAGTCCCAGGCGAGAGTTGCTTGGCCATGGAGGGATACGCATTGAAAAATCGCACGGTGCAGGCTTGGTTGCCATCACTGACTTCAAGCTTCAACTGCCGCCTGGGTTTGGAGAGCATTTCCTGATGGGTGATGGTCACCTCAATTTGCACCACTTGCCCGTCTCTGACCTTGTTCAATGGGACCAGTTGCGTCTCATCTTCGTAGCGAAATGGAATGTGAAGCGCCAAATCCAGGGGCGTGACGAGACCGAGCTTGTGCAAAGCGCTTTGGGCCGGCGAGGGTTGCTTCTTGTTCTCCATGGGACTTCAATTGTGCATGGCAAACCGGCAGAATACTCTTTTCAAACTAAAATAGTCCAAGTCAAAAACATCACTGATTGATGTTTTTCAGCTGTTTTTCTGCTGTTTTTACCGTCCCGTGTGCTGATGCACGGTGTTGCGTGGTCTTTGAGCACCAGCACTTGCAATTCCCTCTTTTTTACAACTGGAGACGGGCCTGTCAAGCCCTCTTTCACCATGCATGCTCAACACCCCCTTGGTGCCACCGATTGGCAACTCAATGATTTTGATTTCGAGTTGCCCCCTCACCTCATTGCCCAGCACCCGTGCCAGCCCAGAAGCGCCTCCAAGCTTTTGGACGCTCGTAAGCAAGAGCTGATGGACCGCTGCTTTTCAGACTTGCCCTCGCTCTTGAAACAAGGCGACTTGATGGTCTTCAATGACACCCAGGTGATGAAAGCGCGTCTTTATGGCAAGAAGGAAAGTGGGGGCCAGTTTGAAATGCTCATTGAGCGGGTGTTGCCGGTGAGCTCAAGCTCTCCCGAGCATCCTCACCAAGTGGTGGTGCATTTGCGAGTGAGCAAAAAACCCCTGATCGGCGCCACCTTGCTCTTGGACGGTGGTGCAAGTGCCACCTTGCTCTCTCGCTACCCCGACGAGAATGGTCCGCTGTGGCGCTTTGCTCTCTCGCGCGACCCCATGGAGGTCATGGCCGAGTCGGGCCATATTCCGCTCCCACCCTACATCACCCGAGATGATGAGGCTGCCGACCAAGAGAGCTACCAAACCATCTTTGCGCAAAACCCAGGGGCGGTGGCCGCGCCCACCGCCGCCTTGCATTTTGATGAGTCGGTCTTGGTCGCATTGAGGGCTTCGGGGGTTGCCAGTGCTGAAGTCACTTTGCACGTGGGTGCGGGCACCTTTCAGCCCGTGAAGACCGCACGCATCAAAGACCACCACATGCATTTTGAGCGTTATCACATCCCCGAGAGCACTTTGGAGGCCATCCAAGATTGCAAGAAGAGGGGCGGGCGCGTCTTGGCCGTGGGCACCACAAGTGTTCGCGCACTGGAGTCTTGGGCTCAAACTGGTCAGTCACTCGGTGACACCGATATCTTCATCACCCCAGGCTTTGAGTTCAAGGTCGTGGACCTCATGCTCACCAACTTTCACCTGCCCAAAAGCACGCTCTTGATGCTGGTGAGTGCCTTTTGTGGTTTTGAGCACATGAAGCGCACCTATGCCCACGCAATCGAAACGGGCTACCGGTTTTTCAGTTACGGCGACTCCATGCTCCTTGAAAAATCCCCCACTTCACCAACACCGCCAACTCCGCCATCTTCGACCCCATTCCCCACCACAACCACTCCACACCCTGAGGGCGACCCCCATGCTGCGCTTTGAATTGACATCCCAACACGGGCATGCACGCCGCGGCGTGATGCACCTGAACCACGGCATCGTGCAAACCCCGATCTTCATGCCCGTGGGCACCTACGGCACGGTCAAAGGCATGATGACCAGAGATTTGAGCGAGATGGGTGCGCAAATCATTTTGGGCAATACCTTTCACTTGTGGCTCAGACCCGGCACTGAAGTGCTCGCCTCCTTTGGTGGCCTGCATGGCTTTGAGCGTTGGAGCAAACCCATCTTGACCGACAGTGGCGGCTTTCAGGTGTGGTCATTGGGAGACATGCGAAAAATCACCGAAGAAGGCGTTCGCTTTGCCTCTCCCGTGAACGGGGACCGCATGATGCTCACCCCTGAGGTGAGCATGCAAATCCAAACCGTGCTCAACAGCGACATCGTCATGCAGTTTGATGAGTGCACGCCTTATGAAACCGCTGGTGTGCTCACGACCGAGAAAGAAGCCCGGGTTTCAATGGAGCTGAGCCTGAGATGGGCAAAACGTTGTCAAACCGAGTTTGAACGGTTGGCCAATCCCAATGCGCTGTTTGGCATTGTGCAAGGGGGCATGTTTGAAAACCTGCGCGAAGACTCCTTGGCCCAATTGGTCGAGATGGACTTTCCTGGCTACGCAGTGGGCGGGGTCAGTGTGGGAGAACCCAAAGCGGAGATGCTGCACATCATGGCCCACACGCCGCACCGCTTGCCCGAGCACAAGCCTCGGTATTTGATGGGTGTCGGCACCCCTGAGGATTTGGTCCAAGGTGTCTTGGACGGCGTGGACATGTTTGACTGCGTGATGCCCACGCGCAATGCGCGCAATGGGCATTTGTTCACCCGGTTTGGTGACTTGAAGCTCAGAAACGCGCGCCACAAAAGCGACCACACGCCACTCGACGAGACCTGCACGTGCTACACCTGCAAAGGCAAGACGCTTGAAAGCGGCGAGGTGAGCGGTGGATTCAGCAGGGCGTACTTGCATCATTTGGACCGCTGCGCAGAGATGCTCGGGAGCGTGCTCAACACCATCCACAATTTGCACTACTACTTGAACCTCATGAGCGAGATTCGCCAAGCCATGGATGAAAACCGCTTGAGCGCTTGGGTGAGTCAATTCAAAACCGACCGCGCCCGAGGCGTGTGATCTTTAGGCCTGGGTTGGCAGCACTTGGTCTTGGGTGAACACCGTCAAGACACCCGTGTAGCCGTACAGGTTTTGGTGGGCAATCTCACCCGCGGCAAAAAACCCCACCAAAGGCACATCCCCCAAAGCGCGCCTGAGCCACTGCAACTCGGCACTCGGTGCGCCAAAGTGCGGTCCACCTCGACCCGCGCAACTGACATAGATGGCACCCAAGACTTTTCTGGCGGGATGGGGCTCAGACAACTCGGTTTGAACCCAGGCGTCTTGCACCTCTTGTGGCCAGTTTTGCGGCCAATCTTGGGGCTCCAAGGAGTCTCGAATTTGCGTGCCCATGCGCATCAAATCGGCCTTGGCCGCCTGCGGGTTTCGCGTGCAAAACGTCAAACTTTGACCCACACTCATGGTGTGAGCAATCGCAATGCCGCGCTTGGCGGGATCAATGCCAATGATGTGACGCACCATGACCGCTTCCTCAAAGTGCCCGCTTTTGCCCAAGGCATGTTGGTCGCTCTCGGACAAACCCACCAAGGTGTGTTGCACTTTGGCAATCGCTGCACGGGGCTCTTGCAAACTCACCCCCAGGTCTTTCAAGAGCACATCCAAAGCGGGTTCCCCATCGAGTGTCAACACCACATGGCCTTCACAGGCCGTGATGGTGCGGACCTTGGAGAGCGGCGAGCAGCCTTGGGTCACCCGCGAGACCATGGCCACCGATTGGGCAAACGCCACCCCGCTCAAACCCCCAGTGAAGACGCCACGCTGCAGACCTTGGCCTTGGACATTGCCACTCGAGCTCAAGGCGAACTGGGCAGAGGTTGTTCGAGACGAACTCAAGCCCCCAAACACATAGCCGCTTTGCGTGCGCTCAGCCAACTCAGCAATCAAGTCCCCCACATCGGCGGTGTGGGCATCGGCATGAATCAAGGCGGTGTGGGGCTCAAAGCCCGTCATCTCAACGGCACCCAAGGGCGACACCCCGCTGAAGACTCGGTATTGGTCGATCGACAAATCGCACAGCATCACACACAAGGCGGGTTCGTCAAAGTATTCCACATTGTTGGCGGCGATCCCCACCCCCGTGGTCCCCACCCAATCGGTCACCCAGGGCAGTTCTGCGCCCAAGTGGTCCAAAATATCCTGGGCATTGCCAGCGTAGTGGTCGGTGATGTAGAGCACCCCCAAACCCGGTGCAGAGGCATAGTGCTCACTGGCCATTTGCGCACGCAGTTGTGCCAAGACCAAGTCACAACACCGTTGTGGCTCGGGATGGGTGGCATGGGCAAAGGGGAACATCGGCACCGAAGCTTTCCCCTTTAAAAGAGGGTGTCCAGGCCCTTGAAGGCACTGGGGTTGACGCGTGGCTTGGGGGCGGTTTTTGCAGGGGCTTTGGCCACCGCTTTCACGGTCGATGTTGCGGGTCTTTTTGCAACACCTTTTGCAAGCACTTGCCTCACCCCTGACGCTTGTGGTGTATGTTCACCTCTTGGGTGGCTCGAGCTTGGCTTGACTGATGCTTTTGCTTTTGTTTTTGCTGTCACCTTGGCTTTGACCTTGGCGTTGACCTTGGCCTTGGTCTTTCCCTTGGCTTTGACTGCGGAGTTTTTAGCCGCATTGGCGGGTTGGGCAGGTTGGGTTGCCTTGTCTGCCGCTTTGTTTTTTACAAGCTCAGCCTGCGCTTTGGCTGCGAGCTCGGTTTGAACTTTTTGAGCGTTTTGTATATCCGTCAAGGTTTTGCTGGCGATGGTTTGAAACTGCTGACTCAAAGCAGCCCACCATTGCATGGGGTCAGGTGCAGCACCCGTGGCCTTGGGGTCAGGGGAAGTTGAGGTCTGACCCGTCTGAGACGCATCATCCGTTGAGGCCTGATGGGGGGCTTGGTCCTTGGTGTCGGCGTGAGAGGCGTTCTCAGACTTGGCTGGTGAGGCCTCATCACTGAAAGGCCAGGTGGACTTGGACTTGGAATTTGAATTGCTACTGCTTGGCGAAGACGCCGCTGCCTCGTTCTTGGGCGTCCAAGAGAAAGGGGATTCTTTTTTAACAGACTCCTCCTGGGCTTTTTGATTGAACGCCTCGGGCTTGATTTGCATGCTTTTGGCCAACTCCGTCATGCTCAAATTCATGCCCTTCAATGTTTTGAGGGTCATCAACTGCACTTCCAACGCTTGCACACTGGCAGCCACCGCTTTGCTATTTTGCTCGAGCCAAAACATCACGGTTTTGAGCTCCTGGATTCTTTTTTCAATTTCCGCCGGGTCCAGCGTTGGTGCGATCCAGTGATTGGCTTGCGCATTGGCAGCAGGGGTCTGAGAGAGTTGCTTTAAAAAGTCGAACCCCGGGACAAACTGTGAAAAACCAAAGGCATTGGAGTCACTCATGAAAGGGTTCCTGGTTGGTGGTCAACATTTAAATCAACGATTCATTCACAGGGCTAGGTGCCGCAATGACTGGGCTGGCTTCATGGGGCCATGTGAGAAGAATGGTCCTTGTGACCCGAGTGGTCCATGGGCACCTGGGCCGCAGACTGCGGACTCGGTGCGCTGGCCAAAACGGGCACATTCAAGACCATGCTTGAATTCTTGCCCGATGCGGTTTTATACATCAAGGTCAAAGGAACACTGGTTTGTTTGCTAAAACCCTCCTTCAAATCCATGAGCATCACATGATAGCCGCCGGGCTTGAGCGTCAAGCTTTGGCCTGCGGCAAGTGGCAAGGCATCCACAGGGGCCATTTTCATGACATTGCCCTCCATGCTCATGGAGTGCAGTTGAGCGACCCCCACCAAAGGACTGCTCGCTGCGGTGATCGTGAGACTCTCGCTCGCTTGCAAGGTCATGAAGACCCCGGTGCCGGGCTGTCCTTGCACGACCTGTCGAACCCAAGCGTCTTTGACTTGCAGTTGTGCGTGGGCAAAGGTGCCCACCACCATCACCCACAAAACCATGGTGCGCTGAACAAAATGATGCATCTCGATATCCTTTGCTTGATGTGACTGATCTGCTGCGATGGTGCTTGAACTGAGCTCAAACTCGCCGGTTCAATGGTGCCCTTGAGCACCGTCCTCATCCCCATCGGACACCAGGTACTGTTCAATGGCGCCCATCAAGGGGTGGCCATTTTTGGCCTTGAGCTCAATGTGCACTTTGTCTCGGGCCTTCAAATAAGGCGTGTGGGCTTGTCCTTGGGTGCGCGCCTCAATGGCCCGCTTTTGCGACAAACAACTCACGCCGTGGGGCCAGACCCAATCATGGCCTTGAAGAACGCCGGCATTGCACACCGCGCCTGTCGTCAAAATGGTCCCCGCGGCCATGGGACGATGGGCACAAAAAGCGGCCATGAGTTGCCCAAAATGAAAGTCCATGTCTTGCCCGCATTCATTGAGCCCGATGCGCTTGTCGTTCACACGTGACTCCAGGGTCAAATGCACGCGTCCTGCACTCCACGCCTCTCCCAACTCGTCGGGGGTCACGGCCACGGGCCCAAAGGAAGAAAACGGTTTTTCAATCATGGGGGCAAGCGAGGTCTGCGCCTGTTCCAGCGGATCGCCTTGGGAGTGCATCGTCCACGC
>CAIPFK010000013.1 GCA_903864315.1 uncultured Burkholderiales bacterium
CAACACATGGTTGGGGCCGGCACAATAGTCGCCCAAGGATTCGCTGGTGTAGGCACCCAAAAAGATGGCTCCAGCGTGTCTCAAATGGGGCTCCCACTCGTGTGGAGACATGGATGACACCTCCAAGTGCTCGGGCGCCACACGGTTGCTGATCTCACACGCTTCGAGCATGCTCCTCGTGTGAATCAAGGCGCCTCGGTCATTGATGGATTTCACAATGATCTCTGCGCGAGGCATGCCGTGGAGCAGTCGCTGCATGCTGGCGAGCACTTCGTCGATGTAGTGCGCATGCGGGCACAGCAAAATACTTTGCGCCAAGGCGTCGTGCTCGGCTTGGGAGAACAAATCCATGGCCACCCAATCGCTGGGCGTGCTGCCATCGGCCAACACCAAAATCTCGCTGGGTCCGGCAATCATGTCAATGCCCACTTGACCAAAAACTTGGCGCTTGGCGCTGGCCACATAGGCGTTGCCGGGCCCGGTGATTTTGTCAACCCGAGGCACCGTGCTCGTGCCATAGGCCAAGGCCGCGATGGCCTGTGCGCCTCCGAGCGTGAAGACCCGGTGAACCCCACACACATGGGCCGCGGCCAAGACCAATGCGTTTTTGGCGCCGTGGGGCGTGGGCACCACCATCACCACCTCGCCCACCCCAGCGACTTGGGCTGGAATGGCGTTCATGATCACACTGGAGGGGTACGCCGCGAGGCCACCGGGCACATAAATTCCCACCCGGTCCAAGGGCGTGACCTTTTGTCCTAGGCGCGTGCCGTCGCTCTCCACATAACTCCACGACAAGCCACACGACTGCAGTTGTGCTTGGTGGTAGTGGCGCACCCGCTCGGCAGCGGTTTGCAGCGCCACCCTTTGCCCCTCGGGCAGACCCTCAAACGCGGCTTGGAGCTCACTGGCTTTGATCTCCAGATCCGACATGCTCTTTGCACAAAGTCCATCGAGCTCCTTGGTGAGCGACAAAACTGCCGCATCGCCTTCGAGCCTCACGCGCTCGAGGATGCCTTTGACACGGGCGTGAATCGCCTCGTCTTGAACGCTTGACCAATGCAGTCGCTCTTGAAGCCGAGCCTCAAAATCCGCTTGGGTGGTTTGAAGCCGCAAAGGCCTGAGCGAGTTGAGGCTGTCTTGGATCATGACAGTGCTCGTTCAAAGGCGTCGATCAACTCGCGCATGGGTTCGCGCTTCAAGACCAAGGCGCCTTGATTGACCACGAGTCTGGAGCTCACGTCCATGATGCGCTCGACCTCGACCAAATCGTTGGCCAAGAGCGTGCTGCCCGTCGAGACCAAGTCGACGATGGCTTGGGCCAAACCCGTCAAGGGTGCCAACTCCATGCTGCCGTAGAGTTTGACCAAATCGACGTGCACGCCTTTGGTGGCAAAGAAATCCTTGGCAATGCTCAAATACTTGGTCGCCACTTTGAGACGCGAGCCCTGGCGCACCGCGCCCTCATAGTCAAAGCCCTTGGGCACGGCCACACTCATGCGACAGCGTGCGATCTTGAGATCCAGGGGCTGGTAGAGCCCTTGGCCGCCGTGCTCAATCAAGGTGTCCAGTCCCGTGACCCCCAAGTCTGCGCCACCGTACTGCACATAGGTGGGCACGTCAGACGCCCGCACCAACACCACCCTCACGCCCGCTTGGTTGGTGGGGAGGATCAGTTTTCTGGACGTGCTGGGGTCTTCCAAGACCTCGATGCCCGCTGAGCGCAGGAGTGGCAAGGTTTCATCAAAAATTCGACCTTTCGAGAGGGCCAGTGTGATCATTTCACTCTTTCAATGTGTGCGCCAAGACTGGCGAGTTTGGACTCCATTGTCTCGTAACCGCGGTCCAAGTGATAGATGCGTTGAACCCGGGTCTGCCCCTGGGCGACCAAGCCCGCGATCACCAAACTGGCCGACGCCCTCAAGTCGGTGGCCATCACATCCGCCCCAGACAGTGACGCCACCCCCTGGGTCAGGGCCACTTTGCCATCAATCTCGATGTGAGCACCCAAGCGAACGAGTTCATTCACATGCATGAAGCGGTTCTCAAAAATCGTCTCGGTGGCCATGGCCGAACCGTTCGCCACCGCATTGAGCACCATGAACTGCGCTTGCATGTCGGTGGGAAACCCAGGGTACTCGCTGGTTCTGAAACTTTGCGCGCGCAAATGCTGGTGCGCACCCTCTTGCGCCTGGACCCAGATGCCGTCGTCGCGCGCATCGATTTTGACGCCTGCGCTCACGAGCTTTTCAATCACGGCCTCCAAATGGGCTGAACGGGCCCCTTTCAAGAACACGCGCCCACCTGTGCAGGCGACAGCACACAAAAAAGTACCCGCCTCAATGCGGTCGGCCACCACTTCGTGCTTGACACCGTGCAAGGACTGCACGCCCTCAATGCGAATGCGAGACGTGCCCACCCCATCAATGAGTGCGCCCATCTTGATGAGCATGTTGGCCAAGTCGGTGACCTCGGGCTCTTGGGCGGCGTTTTCCAGCACCGTCTCGCCCGTGGCAAGACACGCGGCCATCATCAAATTCTCTGTACCCGTGACTGTCACCATGTCGGTGGTGATGCGCGCGCCTTTGAGTCTCTGGGTGTTCTCCAACCCGGCTCCCAAGGACGCCAACATGTAGCCGTGTTCAACATGAATGTGAGCCCCCATGGCTTGGAGCCCCTTGATGTGCTGGTCCACTGGACGCGAACCGATGGCGCAGCCGCCGGGCAGCGACACGCGCGCGCGACCAAAACGCGCCAAGAGTGGCCCCAAGGCCAAGATGGACGCACGCATGGTTTTGACCAACTCATAGGGCGCCACAGGCTCAATGGCTTGTCCAGCGGTGAGGGTCACCACGTGATTTTTGTGCCGCTCGACTTGCATCCCCATGTTGGTGAGCAGCTTCACCATGGTGGCCACATCTTGGAGTTCTGGCACATTTTGAAGCGTGACCGCCTCCTCGGTGAGGAGGGCTGCACACAGTTCCGGCAAGGCGGCATTCTTGGCGCCAGAGATGCTCACCTCCCCATTCAAGGGGTGACCACCGTGGATGAGGAGTGAGTCCATGGCTTAAGGTTTCGCGGCAGAGCCAACCGGGCCCGATTGCTGAGCCCACTCCTCGGGCGTGAAGGTCTTCATGGACAGCGCATGCACCTCATCGGTTTGCATGCGTGTCCCCAGCGTTTTATACACACGTTGATGCCGCGCGATGGGTCTCAAGCCTTGAAATTCGGACGACACGATGGTGGCAAACCAATGCCGGCCGTCCCCTTCAAGCTCGAGGTGCGAGCAAGAAAGTCCAGTGGAGATGAGGTCTTTGAGGTCGTTTTCGGTCATGGTGAGTGTGCTAAAGAGCCAAAAAAATCCAAGCCTTTCAGGCCAAAGGATGGGATGGTGAGCCGTCTTTTCTTGATCAACCCCGAATTTTGTAACCCGTTTTGAGCAAATACAAGGTGAGCGATGAGATGGCCATCAAGGCCCCTCCAACGAGCCCCAAGCTCAGCCACGGCGAGACATCGCTTTGCCCAAAAAAGCCATAACGGAAACCATCGATCATGTAAAAAAACGGGTTCAAATGACTCACCTGTTGCCAAAACACTGGCAGAGAATGAATGGAGTAAAACACCCCACTTAAAAAGGTCATGGGCACGATCACAAAGTTTTGAAAGGCCGCCATCTGGTCAAACTTCTCCGCCCACAGCCCAGCGATGAGCCCCAAGGTCGCGAGCATGGCCGAGCCCAAGAGCGCGAAGGTCAAAATCCACAAGGGATTGTAAAACGTCAACGGCACGAACCATGTGGTCACCATCAGCACGCCAAGTCCCACCGCCATGCCCCGCACCATGGCCGAGAGCACGTAGGCAAAAAACCAACTCCAGTGTCCCAAGGGGGTGAGCAAGATGAAGACCAAGTTGCCCATGATTTTGCTTTGCACCATCGACGAGGAGCTATTGGCAAAGGCGTTTTGCAGCACACTCATCATCACCAAACCAGGCAACAAAAACGAGGTGTAACCCACCGTCTCATAGACCTTCACATGGTCGGCCAAAACGTGTCCAAAGATCAGCAAATAAAGAACCGCCGTGAGCACCGGGGCCGCCACCGTTTGAAAGGACACCTTCCAAAACCGCAGCACCTCTTTGTAAAACAAAGCGCTCCACCCTCTCATGCTGGCACTCCTTGAGCGTGTTGGTTCATGACATCGATGAAGACGTCCTCCAAGTCGGCTTTTCTGATCTCGATGTCTTCGGGCACGAGGCCTGCAAGCCTCAAGGCGGCCAAGTGCTCCTCCACTTCCCCGGCCGTGTGAGCCGGCAGCTGCACAATGCGCCCGGTCACCCGTGCCTTGGAGAGCAACGCTGCGGGGAGGTCGGCGTCCAATTTGAAGCGCAGCACATTGCTGGCCGACGCCTTCAAGAGCTCGCTGGTGGAATCGAGTGCCACCACCCGTCCGGCTTTGAGCATGGCGATGCGCGAGCACAACGCCTCGGCTTCTTCCAAATAATGGGTAGTGAGCAAGACGGTGTGGCCTTGCTTGTTGAGCTTGGCAATGAAGTGCCACAGTGTTTGTCTGAGCTCCACATCCACCCCCGCGGTGGGTTCGTCCAACACGATCACAGGGGGTTTGTGCACCAAGGCCTGGGCGACCAACACACGCCGCTTCATGCCGCCCGAGAGTTGCCGCATATTGCTGTTGGCTTTGTCGGCCAAGCCCAGACTGCTGAGCAACTCATCGATCCAGTCGTGGTTGTGTCGAATGCCAAAATAGCCCGACTGGAACTGCAAGGCTTCGCGCACCGAGAAAAATGGATCGAAGACCAATTCCTGGGGCACCACACCGAGAAGTCGCCGAGCCTGGGCAGCGTCTTTGAAGACATCGCGGCCCAGCACGGTGACACGGCCAGCACTGGCTTTGGACAAACCGGCCAAGATGCTGATGAGGGTGGTTTTACCAGCGCCATTGGGCCCCAAGAGGCCAAAAAATTCACCCTCTTGAATCTCAAAACTCACCCCATCCAAGGCTTTGAATGGTCCGTTTGCAGTCTCAAAGGTTTTACAGACCTGAACAAATGAAATGGCTGGCATGGTGTAGGGGGAGAATGGTGTCTTGGATGGATGAGGAACTCAAAGCCAAGCGTCAAGGCATGGGGCCATCAAGCCCGGGCATGAGCAACTCGGCAACGCCATAAACCTGGGCCAATCGCACCATGGCCGTGGGCACTTGGATCAGATTCAACTGCCCTTGAAAGGACAGCACCACACGCTTGAGTTCACTCAAAAGCGCCAAGGCAGACGAGTCAAAATGCTCCACCCCACCAGCGTCGACCTCGACCGTGAAAGCACCTTGTGAGGGGCTGGACGCGTCAAATGCAAAAAACTGCACACACTGCTCGCGCAAAGACTCGATGCAGGGTGCGGCCGTGTCGTGGCTCAGCACGCTGGGCAATTTGAGGAGCAGCTTGGACAAGGGAGCAGTCATGGCTTGGTCCATGGGTTTTGGAGTGTGACACAGTCCACACGACAAGCGAGCAAACGCTCGGGCTCAGGACTTGGGTTTGGCATTGTTTTTATTTCTCTCACTGAGCGTGGCAATGAGTCCATCCACACCATGTGCATTGATTTCTTGCGCAAATTGGGTGCGGTAAGTGTCCACAAGCCAAACGCCCATCACGTTCAAGTTGTAAATCTTCCAGCCCATGCCCACCGAGGGCGTTTTTTCGAGCCGGTAGTCAATCTGCACAGGGTCTCCGTGACCCTTGACCTCGGACCTCACCAAGACTTCGGTGTCTTGGGGAGAGCTGCGCATGGGCTTGATGTTGATCGTCAAGTCCTTGACTTGGTTCAAGGCCCCCGCATAGGTTCGAACAAGCAGGAGCTTGAACTCGTCTTGCAACCGGGCTTGCTGTTCAGGTGTGGCTTGGCGCCATGCGGGTCCCACGGCCGAGGCGGTCATGCGCTGGAAATTCAAATGCGGCATGACTTGAGAGTCCACCAAGGCAGCAATTTTTTGCACATCCCCAGTTTTGATGGTTTTGTCTTTGCTCACCAATTCCAGCAATTGATCACTCAACGTTTTGACCATCACCTCGGGAGCGAGATCGGCAGCTTGTGCGCCAAAGCCCAACAGTGCGAGCACCAAGCCGCTAAGGCCCACCGAAAGCCTCAACGCGAACCAGCGTGCAATGGAAGTTTGTGTTTGTCCTGAATTCAATGTCAGCATGTCCAACTCATGGGTTTGTAAATGATTTGTCTATCAATGGCTTCTTGCATGCAAGCGATTTGCACGCGGCTCGAAGTCACGCAACCCCGTATTATCCCCTAGCCAAGACTCAAGGCAGCGCAGTCCTTCAAATAACCTACAAAGATGGATCTTTTGAGCACCGCGGTGTGCCAAGCGCAAAAGTCATGCGATGGACAACCACAGCATGGGGATCAAGGGGCTATTGGAGAAGCCATTGGAGAGGCTATTGGAGGCGGAGTTGGAGCTGTATTTTGATCGCCAGGGCCGCCACGTTGGTCACCCTCTGCCCGATCAGCGTCTTCACTCTCCTCGGGAGGATTGCCATCCCAGACGTCGGAGAGGCGTTTTTGCAAGTAAACGTCTCTCAAAAAACTGTATCGGTCCAGCGCCAAGTCATTGAGCTCGTCGCCAAGGCCCAAATACTGGGCGCGTTTGCTCACCAAGTTGAGCCCCACGAGCTCATAGCGAGCCGCCACCGGTGATACCCGACGGGTTGGACTGCCGTTGAAATCCACGGTGAGGGACAAGGTGTCTCTGAGTGTGGAGGGTCCGAGCAAAGGCAACACCAAGTAAGGACCTGAGCCCACGCCCCAGTGCCCCAAGGTTTGACCAAAGTCCTCGCTGTGGCGATCAATGCCCATTTTGCTGGCCCAGTCGATCACACCCCCTACCCCCAAAATGGTATTGACCCCGACCCTGGCCAAACTCTCCACCGTCTCTTGGGGCTTCAATTGCAAGGCGTTGTTGACACTCGACCAAACGTCAGCCAAATTGCCAAAGAAGTTCTTCACACCGGTTTGTACAAGGCTGGGGGTGATTTTGACGTAGGTGCGGGCCACCGGCTGCAAGAGGGCTTGGTCCACTTGATCATTGAAGCCGTTGACCACCCGGTTGAAAGACTCAAAAGGGTCTTTGGGATTGGGCACACGCGGGTGATCGGGCGCAACTTCAGCCGGCTTTGCAACTGGGGCAACAGCTTGAACGGGCGCACTTTGGGCTTGTGCCCATGAAGAGGTGAACGCAAGCATCACCGAAAAAATAAAGCCCCCGACTTCACGCCCCCCCACCGGACCCCACCAGGCGGTGAGCCCAGACCAACAGCGTTGAGCGGGCCTGGAGACCTTGGAATTTGGAATTTTTTTCACATCGAGTGAATTCGACATCATCGCAACCATAGGGTAAGGGCCTAAAAAATGGGGGGTGCTCGCCTTCCAGCTCAGGGCTTGGAGGGTGCTTGGGTTGGGTCTGCAGCCTTGCTGTAGAGGAATTGGCTGATCAAGTTCTCCAGCACCACGGCCGACTGGGTCGACTGGACCTTGTCGCCAGGCTTCAAGTTCTCCACCTCCGCACCGGCTTCAATCCCCAAATACTGCTCGCCCAAGAGGCCACTGGTCAAAATCTTCAAAGAGCTGTCTTTGGGAAACACAAAGTGCTCATCCAGCGCCAAGTCCACCCGAGCCTGAAAGACTTTGTCGTCAAAGGTGATCTTGTCCACACGACCGACCACCACACCGGCACTCTTCACAGCGGCCTTTTTCTTCAAGCCCCCAATGTTGTCGAAATTGGCCCACACGGTGTAGGTTTTTTGCCAGCTCACACTGAGCAAGTTGGCCGCTTGAAGCGCCAAAAACAAAACGGCGACCAAGCCAATGAGTACAAAGAGGCCCACCCAGACGTCATTTTTTGATCGTTGCATTTTTGTTGATCCTCTACTTGTCTACTTGCATTACAAACTGAACATCCACGCCGTCAAGATAAAGTCCAGGCCCAACACCGCCAACGAGGCGGTGACCACCGTGCGGGTGGTGGCTCGAGAGACCCCTTCTGGCGTGGGAGATGCCATGTAGCCTTGGTACAAGGCAATGAAGGTGACGGTAAAACCAAAAACAACACTCTTGATCACGCCATTGAAGACGTCTTTCCAAACGTCCACACCCGCTTGCATCTGACCCCAAAAGGATCCCGGGTCCACTCCGATCATGACCACCCCCACGACCCAGCCCCCCATGATGCCCACGGCAGAAAACACCGCTGCCAAGATCGGCAAAGCCACGACGCCCGCCCAAAACCTGGGCGCCAAAATGCGCTGGACCGGGTCCACCGCCATCATGTCCATGGCACTCAATTGCTCGCCCGCCTTCATGAGTCCAATCTCAGCGGTGAGGGACGTCCCGGCACGACCGACAAACAAAAGAGCACTCACCACGGGACCGAGTTCCCGCACCAAGCTCAGTGCCACCAAGAGCCCCAAGGCCGAGGACGACCCATAGCGCTGCAAGGTGTTGTAGCCTTGCAGTCCCAATACAAACCCCACAAAGAGTCCTGACACCGAGATGATGGCCAAGGAGTAGTTGCCCAAAAAATGCAACTGATCGCGCACGAGCACCGACCTCTTCATGCTGGGCACCAAGGTCATGAGTAAGCGCACAAAAAGACGCGCCGCAAGCCCCAAGCTGGCCATCAAGGCTCGACTGGCTGCGCCCCAAGCGGCCAATGCATCGAGGAGTCGCTCGAAAAGGGACGGCTGATGCGGGGACGGCTTTTGCGGGGACGGCATTCCGGGGCGATTCATGCAGATCCTTGAAAGTCGTGAGGAGCCGCGAAGCCCAAATCCTCGGCCCAATCAGGGGCGGGGTAGTGAAAGCGCACAGGCCCATCGGGTGAGGCACTCACAAATTGGCTCACCAAAGGGTCCACGCTGTGCTTGACGTCGTCGGGCGAGCCTTGCGCTGCGATGCGACCATTGGCCAAGACGATCACTTGATCGGCGATGGCAAAGGTTGCATCCAAATCGTGGGACACCAACACCGTGGTGAGGCCCAAGGTATCGTTGAGTTGTCGAATGAGGCGAGCCGCTGTGCCCAAGGAGATCGGGTCCAGACCCGCAAATGGCTCATCGTACATGACCAACTCGGGATCCAACGCAATGGCCCGGGCCAAGGCCACACGACGCGCCATGCCACCAGAAATCTCACTTGGACTGAGGTCCCTGGCACCTCTGAGACCCACCGCTTGAAGCTTCATGAGCACGATGTCTCGAATCATGGCCTCAGAAAGCGGGGTGTGCTCGCGCAGAGGAAACGCAACGTTGTCAAACACACTCAGATCCGTGAAGAGCGCTCCAAACTGATAGAGCATGCCCATTTGACGCCTGGCCGCATAAAGCGCCTTGTCGTCCAAACGCTTGATCTCTTGACCTTTCCACGTGGCCAAGCCCGAATCGACCTTGTGTTGTCCAGAGATCAAGCGCAACACCGTGGTCTTGCCGCCTCCAGAGGCACCCATCAAGGCGGTGACTTTGCCGCGAGGAATGTGAAAGCTCACCTCGTCCAAAATGCGACGCTCAGAATACCCAAAGCACACATCCTTGAACTCAACCAAAGCGGCAGTGTTGGAATCAAAGGTGACAGTCATGGTCTCGCAATGCCTTGGTGTTCAAGCCCGCAACGAGGGGCATGAATAAACGGGTGGAAGGTCAAATTGTACTGGCTGGAGGACTTGAGCGCATGACCGACTGGGGAGAGGCCCAACATCAATCCCAACCTTGACAACAAGGCTGGCACGAAGTTCTCACCATCGAAGGCAGGGGGTCTCCCTGGCCTTCTTTGCCTTCTTTGCCTTCTTGGCCTTCTTGGAACACCACGCGCACTCAGGCCATGGGGGCTCACCCAAAGCAAGACTTTAACGCGGCAACACCGAGCTGCCCATCAAAAACTCGTCCACAGCCCGCGCGGCTTGTCGGCCCTCGCGGATGGCCCAAACCACCAGGGACTGGCCGCGGCGGGTGTCACCGGCGGCAAAGACTTTGGGCACATTGGTGTGATAGGCCGCTGCAGATGCCGTGCTGTCGGTGCTCGCCCGCGCATTGCCTCTCGCATCGAGCTCCACACCGAAGGAGGTGAGAACGCTTGCGAGCGGATTGACAAAGCCCATGGCCAACAGCACCAAATCCGCGGGGATGGTTTGCTCGGTGCCGGGGATTTCTTGCATTTTGCCGTCTTGCCACTGAACACGCACCGTTTGCACGCCCGTCACGTGGCCTTTTTCACCGACGAAGGCTTTGCTGGAGATGGCAAACTCGCGCTCGCATCCCTCCTCGTGGCTCGAACTCGTTCTGAGCTTCAAGGGCCAGTAGGGCCAGGTGAGGGGACGGTTTTCTTCAACGGGGGGCTCGGGCATCACCTCGAATTGGGTCACACTCACGGCCCCGTGTCGTCGGCTCGTGCCCACGCAGTCGCTGCCGGTGTCGCCGCCGCCAATCACCACCACATGGCGCTTGTCGGCGCGCAATTGGTTTTGAAGGCTGTCGCCCGCATTGGTCTTGTTTTGCTGGGGTAAAAATTCCATGGCAAAGTGCACGCCATCGAGCTCACGCCCAGGGATATTGAGGTCACGAGAAACCTCGGAGCCCGTGCACAACACCACGGCATCAAATTCGTCCATCAAACTCTGGGCCGACACCTTGGTTTGAGACCAATTGGTGATGAGGCTGGCGGCATCCTTTTGATGGGCATCGGGGCTGCTTGGCCAGTCACCCACCAGCACCCCGGTCTTGAAGACCACGCCCTCGGCCTTCATTTGTTCGAGGCGTCGATCGATGTGGTTTTTCTCCATCTTGAAGTCAGGAATGCCATAACGAAGCAAACCACCCACACGGTCATTTTTCTCAAACACCGTCACCGCATGACCAGCACGGGCGAGTTGCTGCGCACTGGCCAATCCTGCGGGACCCGAGCCCACAATGGCGACTTTCTTGCCCGTGGGGGCCATACCCGTCATGGGTTGGACCCACCCCTCACTCCAAGCTTTGTCAATGATCGCGTGCTCAATGGATTTGATCCCGACCGCTTCTTGGTTGACATTGAGGGTGCAAGCCGCCTCACAAGGCGCGGGACAGATGCGACCGGTGAACTCGGGGAAATTGTTGGTCGAGTGCAGCACGTCGATGGCGTTTTTCCAGTCGCCTTGATACACCAACTCATTGAAGTCTGGAATGATGTTGTTGACCGGGCAGCCGTTGTTGCAAAACGGTGTGCCACAGTCCATGCACCTCGCACTTTGCTGTTTGGCCAAGTCGTCTTTCAACGTGAAGACAAACTCTTTGTAATCCTTGACGCGTTCTTGGACTGGTTTGTAGGATTCTTTGATCCGTTCGATTTCTAAAAATCCGGTGATCTTGCCCATGATGATTTAATTCCTATCGTGCACGGTTGCACAAAAAATTTGACGTTCATTCACTCAAAAAAAACTCTTGCATTCAGGTGCTGGCCTTGCTTGTTTTGCTGGCCTTTGGAGGGCTGGCATTGGCATTGGCCTTGGCTTGGATGTTGGCACTTTCTTGCCCCATCTCTTTCAAGGCGCGTTGGTACTCCAAGGGGAAGACCTTCACAAACTTCAAACGCGACTGGGCCCAAGTGTCGAGCAACTCGCGAGCGCGCTTGGAGCCTGTCCAACGGTGATGGTCTTCGAGTAATTTCTTCAAGAGTTCCTCATCGCTCAGACCACGGTGCATGGCGCCGGACCCCACCTTGGCTAGCTGCTCTGCGCTGGTGAGCACGGGCTCCAGAGAGACCATGGCGGTGTTGGCCCGGGTGGCGAAGTCCCCGTCCTCGTCAAACACATAGGCCAAGCCGCCACTCATGCCGGCCGCGAAGTTGCGCCCGGTTTTACCCAAGACCGCCACCGTACCACCGGTCATGTATTCACACCCGTGATCCCCCGTGCCCTCGACCACGGCGGTGGCGCCCGACAAACGAACCGCAAAGCGCTCGCCCGCCACGCCACTGAAGTAAGCCTCGCCCGAGGTGGCCCCATACATCACCGTGTTGCCCACGATGATGTTTTCACTGGACACACCCCTGAAGTCGAGACTGGGACGCACCACCACGCGCCCACCCGACAAGCCTTTGCCGGTGTAGTCGTTGGCGTCGCCTATCAAGTAAAGCGTGATGCCGCTTGCCAAGAACGCACCAAACGATTGTCCACCGGTGCCTTCGAGTTGAATGCGCAAAGTGTCATCGGGCAAACCTTCGGGGTGAACCTGGGTGAGCGCACCGGAGAGCATGGCGCCCACCGAGCGGTTCACATTGCGGGTGACCTCCATGAACTGAACACGCTCTCCTTGATCAATCGCTGCACGCGACTTGGCAATCAGCACGTGATCCAAGGCTTTCTCGAGACCATGGTCTTGGGACTCGGAGTGATAGAGCGTCGCGCCTGGATAGGGCGCAGGTGTGTACAAGAGACGAGCAAAATCCAGCCCACTCGCCTTCCAATGCTCGACCCCTTTTTTCATGTCCAAGAGGTGGGACTGACCGATCATCTCTTGCACGGTCTTGAAGCCCAACTGCGCCATGATTTGACGCATCTCTTCGGCCACAAAGAAGAAGAAATTGATGACGTGTTCGGGCTTGCCGGAGAATTTTTTCCGCAAAACAGGGTCTTGTGTGGCCACACCCACGGGGCAGGTGTTCAAGTGGCATTTGCGCATCATGATGCAACCC
>CAIPFK010000014.1 GCA_903864315.1 uncultured Burkholderiales bacterium
AAAAAACTGCTTGAAACTGAACCCAGTTTGCAAGATGGACGGGTGAAGTTTGTCAAACCCACGACCTTGGCCTTGAACCGACTGGCCGAGTGTGACCAGGCCGTCATGTCTTGCTCCGATGGTGCTGCCGATGTGAGTCGGCTGACTACCGCTCTTTGAAGAGGCCAAGTTGAGTGTCGGCGCCTGGCGCTTTGCTCAAAATCTCACCCTCACCCAGAATGATCCGGCCCAGTCCGCTGCGGTCCTAACGCCGTCTGGTCGGCCCCCAGAAGGCACCCGCCCAGCCTCTGGTTTGGTGTAAGCTCTAGGCCCTTCATCACTTGGGCTTCGTCCAACACCCCATGAGCGACATCCTCCTCCACCAAGAAAGTGCACGATTGACGATCACGTTCAATCGACCCGACAGAAAAAATGCGCTCACCCATGACATGTACCTGGTGTTGGTGCGTGCTCTTGACGAGGCGTGCGCGAGTGAGGATGTGCGCGTCGTGGTCATTCAAGGGCATGAACACATCTTCACGGCAGGCAACGACATCGAAGATTTTTTGGCCCATCCGCCCTTGGACGAAGAGGCGCCTGTTTTCCGGTTCTTGACAGCGTTGTCCACCTTCCCCAAGCCCGTGGTGGCCAGTGTTTGCGGCCCAGCAGTTGGCATTGGCGCGAGCATGCTGCTGCATTGCGACTTGGTGGTCGCGGGTGACAATGCCGCGTTTTCACTGCCTTTTGTGAACCTGGGTTTGTCCCCCGAAGGGGCGAGCAGCTTGCTACTGCCCCAACTCATGGGTTACCACCGGGCGTGTGAGGCGCTGCTCCTGGGGGACCCCTTCATGGCCGAGGCCGCACTGGAGGTGGGTTTTGTGAACAAAGTGGTGGTGCCCTCACAGGCCAATGATGCCGCACAAGCCTGGGCCAAACGGTTGGAAGCCAAACCGATGAATGCGCTCATTCAGACCAAGGCACTCTTGAAGTCTAAGCAAGGTGAGGCATGCAGCGCGAGCATGAAAGCCGAAGTGGTGCTCTTTGCCCAACTCATGTCGGAGGGCGCATCCAAAGAAGCATTCAAAGCCTTCTTGGAAAAAAGAAAACCCGACTTCAGCAAGTTCTAACGTTTTGCGGGTGTTGTGTTTTTGAGCTTGGCTTTGGCTTTGGGTTTGGGTTTAGGCTTGGGTTTGCCAGCCGCTGTCGTCACGGCTTGTTTTTTTACGGCCGTTTTTTGTATGCTTCTGGGCCGGCCATGGGCATCAATGGCCACATAGGTGAGACTCGCTTGTGTGACTTTTCGGTACTCGCCTTGGTTGTGCAGTTGCTCAGAAAACACCTCCACACTCACGGTGACCGAGGTGTTGCCCAAATGCTCTACTTTTGAAAAAAAGCTCAACAAGTCCCCGGCCATCACGGGCTCCTTGAAGACAAACTCATTGACCGCCACCGTGGCCAAGCGGCCTTTGACGATGCGCCAAGCCATCACGGCACCGGCCAAATCCACTTGGGCCATCACCCAGCCACCAAAGATGTCGCCGTTCACATTGCAGTCCGATGGCATGGGGATGATGCGCATCACCAAGTCCTGGTCCTGGGGGAGATGCTTTAAGGTATGGCGTGGTTGAGTGGCCTGTTTTTTGCCAGGCGGGGTGACCTTCAAAGGTGTGGTGTTCATGTTCTCAGATTCATCAATGGGGTCTTGGCCAGAAATTAATTGTCAGTGAGCTGCCAACTTGCAGGGTTGTCGGCGCAGGTGAGCCCCGAGGCAAAGATGCTTGGTGAGGGTGAACTCCAGAGCGAGTAGACTCAAAGACCATGCAAACGCGCCCAACTTGCTGTGCTCCATTCATGGCGTCCAAGTGCTTTCGCTTCATTTCAAATCACAGTCCCCAGCACGACTTCACCCGATTGTCTCACCATGCGCAGCTTCGCTCAACCTCACACGCACCCCACAGCCTCTCCTCTTGTCCCTCCCCTCGCCAAAGACGCAGGCGTTGCAAGCGCCAATGGCGTGGCCAGCGCCGAGCCCTCCGACATTCACACCTTGAAGCGACTGGCTCCTTATTTGTGGGAGTACAAATACCGGGTCTGCTTGGCCTTGGCCTTCATGGTGGGGGCCAAGGTGGCCAACGTGGGTGTGCCCATTTTGCTCAAGGACTTGGTCGATCAAATGACCCCCCATCCGTCCCTGGAGCCCTTGGTCGTGCCACTGGCGCTCTTGCTGGCCTATGGTCTGCTCAGATTGTCCGTGTCGGTGTTTACCGAGCTCAGAGAGCTCATCTTTGCCAAAGCCACACAAGGGGCCGCGCGGCAAATCGCGTTGCAGACGTTTGAGCATTTGCACGGTTTGAGTCTGCGCTTTCACCTCGAGCGTCAAACCGGTGGCATGACCCGCGACATAGAGCGCGGTGTGCGTGGCATTGAATCCCTCATTTCGTACTCTTTGTACAGCATCATCCCCACCTTGATCGAGGTGAGTTTGGTCTTGGGCATCCTGTCCTATCGCTACGATGCTTGGTTTGCCTTGATCACCGTGGTGGCTTTGGTGGTCTACATTGTGTTCACGGTCAAGGTGACGCAGTGGAGAATGCACTTCAGGCGGGAGGTCAATGAGCTCGATTCGGCCGCTCACACGCGTGCGATTGACTCGCTTTTGAACTACGAGACGGTGAAGTATTTCAACAACGAGGTTTTTGAGGCAGAGCGTTATGACCAGAGTTTGGTCAAATTAAGGCAAGCGCGGCTCAAAGCACAAACATCGCTGAGCATGCTCAACATGGGGCAGCAAACCATCATCGCCTTGGCCTTGGTGTGTGTGCTCTGGAGGGCCACCAACGGCGTGGCCCAAGGACACCTCACGCTGGGGGACTTGGTCATGATCAATGCGTTCATGATTCAGCTCTACATCCCGCTCAATTTCCTGGGCGTCATTTACCGTGAAATCAAGCAAAGCTTGACGGATTTGCACCGCATGTTTGTCCTTTTGGAGAAAGAAAAGGAAGTGGCCGACAAAGAGACGGCGACACCTCTGGAGTTGACGGCGGCACCTGCCGTGCGGTTTGAGGGGGTGAGCTTTGCGTATGAGCCTAGCAGGGAGATTTTGCACAACATCAGCTTTAGCATCCCCTGCGGGCAGACCTTGGCGGTGGTGGGCGAGTCAGGGTCGGGCAAATCCACGTTGGCGCGACTGCTCTACCGGTTTTATGACGTGAGCGACGGGCGCATTGAGATCAACGGACACGATGTGCGCGACTTGACCCAAGAGAGTCTGCGAGGCCACATTGGCATCGTGCCGCAAGACACGGTGCTCTTCAATGACACGGTGCACTACAACATCGCCTACGGGCGCGTCCAAGCCAGTGAAGAAGAGGTGCGGGCGGCAGCGCAAAGCGCTCGAATCCATGAGTTCATCCAAAGCACCCCCCTGGGCTACAAGACCATGGTGGGCGAGCGCGGGCTCAAACTCTCAGGCGGAGAAAAGCAGCGCGTGGCCATTGCCAGAACGCTCTTGAAAAACCCGCAAATATTGATTTTTGATGAGGCCACCTCGGCGCTTGACAGCGCCAATGAGCGTGAAATTCAAGAGGAGCTCAAAAGTGTGGCGCACAACAAAACCACCTTGGTGATTGCGCACAGGCTCTCAACCATCGTGAACGCGCATGAAATTTTGGTCCTGCAGCAAGGCCACATTGTCGAGCGAGGCACCCATGCGCAGTTGCTCGACAAGGGCGGTCAGTATGCGGGCATGTGGGCTTTGCAGCAAAACGAACCCGCTGAAACTCAGGGCCCAGAAGCCGTGTAGCCGAGCAGACCAAGGAGATTGTTCAAGGCAACTCCGCATCTTGTGGCGTGAGCGTGGCGTTGGCGCTGGGTGCAATGCCATTCAAATGCGCTTTGAGCGATTGCGCTTGGCCGGTGAGGACTGCCGCATACACAGTGGTGTTGCTGAGCACCTTTTTGACGTAATCGCGAGTTTCGCTAAAGGGGATGTTCTCCACCCAAGCCGCTCCATCTGCATTGCCCACTTCTCGCCATTTGCGTGCCCGAGAGGGGCCAGCGTTGTAGGCCGCTGCGGCCAAGGCGGGGGCACCATCCAAGCTTTGGAGCACGAGTCCCATGTAGCCCGTGCCGATGGATACATTGACCGCCTTGTCTTTGAGCTGGTCGGGGGTGAAGGGTTTGAGGCCAATTTTTTTGGCCGTCCAGATCGCCGTCTTGGGCATGACTTGCATGAGGCCAGAGGCTCCGACCACCGAGCGCACGTTTTTGACAAACCGGCTCTCTTGGCGAATCAGGCCGTAGACAAACGCGGGATCGATGGCATTACTCAGTGAGGCGGGCACCACCAACTCTTTGAAGGGCGTTGGAAACAAATAGTCGGCGTCCCACAGGACAAGACTTTTTTCTGCACTGTAGATGCAGCGATCGAACACCTCTTTTTTGCACGCCAGCATGGCCGAGGCCAAGAGCTCGGTGTCGCTCATGCGTCCTGCCGCGCCTTGGTCATTGACCAAGGTCGTGGTGTAGTTCCATTCCTTGGCGCCTTGGGACTGTAGTCCCAAATTGATGGCATACAAAGCGCGTTTGAGCCCAGGGTGAGCGTTCACCCAGTTGATTTCTTGGCTTGAGGGGGGCGTGGGCTTGGGGGGGAGGGTGATTTTGCGTCCCAGGTCTTCCATGGCCAGTTGCTCATAAAACCCACGCACCGAGGCAATGGATTCGAGTTGGGCCAGGGCCAGTGCTTTGGCCTTGGGGTTGCTCGCGTGCAGGTTCAGTTGTGCTTTGGCACTCCAGTAGATCCACGCTGGATCTTTGCGCAGGTCGTCTGGCATGGCGGCGATCAATTGTTCGACCCGTCTCCAGTGGGGTGTGGGTGATGTTCTCAAGGCCAGGCGTGTCCACCAAATGAGCATCTCGTCGTTCAAATCATTGTCCGAGCTCACATGTTCAAAGTAATGAATCGCGTCGCTGTCAAAGCGCAGCGCCGCTTGCACCCCGGCGGCTCCCCAAAGCCAATGGCGCTCTTGGCTGGTGAGGTAGGGGCCCCAGCGCATTTGCAGCAATTCACCCATTTGGGCGGGGTCCATGCTGGCCACTCGGGCCAAGGCCAAGACCACCAACTCTTGGGGGGCTTTGGACGGTGCGGCCCATTGATCTTTCAGGTACCGCACAGGCTGGGTCCACAGGTTTTTAAGGGCATTCAAATCGTCAGAATGGGCGATTTTCACCAAGTCGCGCGTCATGCGCAGTTTGTTATTGAATCCGGCCCACCACGCCTTTTGCCAAATTTCCAGAGGACTCACGCGCTTGGCATCGAACAGGCGCTCGACGACTTGGGTGCAACCATCGTCCGCGTCTTTTTGTTTGAGCCACAAGGCCTTCATCTGTGGTTCAAGCTCTGCCTTGGCCGCAGGCATCGCTTCGGTCCATTGCACCATCAAGCCATAGCACTGCAGTTCTCGGTCGTCTCTCATGCGAAACAAGGGGTACTGCTCGGCAAACGTGGTCCAGTCTCGCCGTGAGCCCAAGAGCAGCAGCCAGTCGTTTCTCAAGCGATCTTCCACATAGGTGCCAGCGTATTTGCTTAAAAAATCTTTGACCTCTTGAACGCTCGCTTCATCAAGTCTTGCGCGCAAGGTCCAATACGCAGCCCAAGGCTCCAGAGGGTGTTTGCTCACCAGGGGCAGGCGTTGGACCAGGGCTCGCACGTCCCCGCGTTTGAAGGCTTGCTCCATCTCCAGCATGATCGAGTCCGCGGTGCTCATGTTGCCACTGTTGTTGGCGCTCCAACTGGGATCGTCCCCAACGGTGTCACGCATTGAGCTGCTCAACAAGGGTGAGCCAAACGCCAAAGCCCCATAAGCCGATGGGCCATGGGTCGCGGAGGTCTGGGCGAGCGTCGATGTTGCTGGTGCAGTCAAAGCCAAGCGAGGGTTGCTCAACGCCGCATTCTCTTGAAGGCCAGGCTCTGGGGTGGCTGCAGGCGCTTGGGCGACAGCGGAAATGGATTGAGATTGAACCTCGGGGCTCAATGGGAGTTTGGTGCTTTTGTTGTGCGTGCCTGAACTGCCCTGGGTGTTCTTAACGCCAGCGTGAGGGGGGGTGGGGTGGTGAGCCGGGTGCTTGGGTTTGTGGGTCGGCTGCGCAGGGCTATTCACGGGGTGCTTGGCCCCTTGTGGCGCCTCAGGTTCTTGGGCCCTGGCCAGTAGGCTCAAAACCCCCATGCTCAATGCCAACACGGCGTGTTGAGTCGTTCTCAGCTTGCCGAGTTGGTGTCTCTGGCTCGATAGGCCGGATAGGACGAATAGGCCGAATTGGATTGCTGGAGCGGCTGTCAGTTGGGACCGAGTGACTGGCATGCGGCCTTTCTCTTTGTTCATTGAAGTCTTGTTAATCTCAAAGTATCCTCGATAATAACGCCTGGAGCGCTGAACCCCATCCCCATTGCTTGATTGCGCAGGCTCAAGGCCTTTGATCGACGTGTTGGGGGCAGTGCAATGGATCCCCGTGTCGCCCTGTGGAGCCGAAACAAGTCATGACCCAAGCCGCCAAAAAAGCCTTGAGAGAGCAACTCTTACAAGAACGCATGCTCTTGCCCGATCGACTCGAGCGCGCTGAGCAGCTCCAGCGTGTCATGCGAATTTGGCTTCTCGGTCGCGAGGACGCGGTGATCGGTGCGTATTGGCCCATCAAGGGAGAGTTTGATCCGCTCCCAGCCCTTCATCGTTGGAAAGAGGACGGCGAGTTGCTGGACCAACCGCTACGCCGGCGCATTGGTCTGCCCGTGGTGGACCCCATCACCAAAACGTTGAGCTTTCATGTCTGGTACCCAGGCTGCCCCATGCAAGAAGACGCCTACAACATCCCCAAACCGAAAGACACCGAAATCATCGTGCCCACCTTGCTCTTTGTGCCCTGTGTGGGCTATGCCGCGGGCGGGTATCGGCTTGGGTATGGTGGGGGCTTTTATGACCGCACCTTGGCCTCCTTGGAGCCCACACCGTTCACCGTGGGGGTGGGTTTTGCGCAAGGCTTTATCGAGGACTTTGAGCCCGAAGAGCACGACATGGCGCTGGACGCGCTGCTCAACGAGCACGGGGTGGTGTGGCCCATCGCCCCACCGACCCCCAGACCCTTGTGAGGGAAGCATTGGGCCTATCCTCGCTCAGGATCGGTTGAGGCTCATTCTCAGGGGGACTTGTCCATCAACTCTTGGGCATCACGGGCATACCGCAGGAGCCTCGCCTTCGCAAGTTGGCGCTGCTCCGGGGTGGTGAGTGCATGAAATCGGCTTGAGGCTTGGCAGTTCATGTTCCAGCGAAGCGTGTTGTAGGTTCGCAAGGCGGGGTCAACGGGTTCCAGCACATTGAGCAGCCACTCGCGGACCAAGGCCTGGGATTGCAAAGAGGTGGGCGCCAATGGGGCATTGTTGGCGGGGCTGGGCTGGGCGCTTGGCTCACTGGCTCGTGGGTTGTCCGAAAGGGCGCCCAAGGGTCGGCCCCTCTCCGGTGTCTTGGCGACCATTCTTAACTGTTCGACGGCTTTGAGCGTTTCTTGTTGTCGAGCCCGTCTGAGCCCCAAGCTTTTGGGGGCGTCATAACCCGAATCCTTGGCCAGTTGGCGCAAAGCGTCCTTTTGTGAGGCGCTCAACTTGCCGTACAAGTCCTGGGCTTGCTCGATGCCTTTGTCGGTTTGGTGCTCAAGCCTCTCCTTGTCACTCACCAAGAGCCATTCTTTGGACCATTCTTTGTTTTTTTTCTCAAAAGTCACTTGCAGGTGTTGAATTTGGGCAAGACTCAAGCTTTGTAAAAACTCTGCCAAGGGAGCGCTCAATTGGTCTAGCCAAGCGCCTTGGGTGTCGATCAAGGCTTGCACGGCCCCGCATCCCACCTCGGGTGTGATGTCGCCAGTGGAGAGCTCGGCGAGTTTTTTGAGCTGAACCGAGTAAAGCGGCAGCTGGCTCGTGCGGTGCCAGGCCAACAAGTCGCTCAGTTTTGCTTTGGCCCAGTCTTTTTGATCGGCTCGAAAGTCGACATAATCATCGAGCCACCAGTAGACCAATTGGGGCGCGTTGTTGTAGAGTGACTGCACCACACTGCAGCCCGATAAAATCAAGGTGAAGAGTCCCACCCAGGCCATTCGCCTGAGTGGTGCCCCTGCGCCCGACCAGCACTTGAGCACGCTTTCTGGGGAGGTGTTGTTGGCGTTCAAATAAAGGCCCTCGAAGAGTCGATAATGGCGTGGTTCATAAAAGGATACACACAATGAGTGGGATGGATGTCGTGATCATGGCGGCGGGCAAAGGGACTCGGATGAAGAGTCGCACTCCAAAGGTGTTGCACACCCTGGGCGGCGTGCCTTTGATTGAGCATGTTATCAAAGTCTCAAAGTCCTTGGGCGCCAGGCGACAAGTGGTGGTTGTGGGGCACGAAGCATCCAAAGTCCAGGCGGCTTTGGCCCACCACGAGGACTTGATGTTTGCGCTGCAAGAGCCTCAACTCGGCACGGGGCACGCCCTCCAAAGCGCCGCTGCCCATCTGCCAGTGCTCCCCAATGCGGGTTGCACCTTGGTGCTCTCAGGCGATGTGCCCCTCATTGGCTTGAACACGCTCCAAGCATTGGTGGCAGCCTCAAAAGAGCAGCATTTGACCCTTTTGACCTTGAAGACCTCGAGTCCCCAAGGGTATGGGCGCATTGTGCGCACCCCCAACGCCAATCGACAAGTGTTGGGGATTGTTGAAGAAAAAGATGCAAGCCCCCAGGAGCGCCTCATTGAGGAAATTTACGTCGGGGTCATGGTCATTCCCAATGCCCATCTGCACGCTTGGCTGGCCGCCTTGAACAACAACAACGCACAACAAGAATACTATTTGACCGACTTGGTCGCGATGGCCGTGGCCGCAAAACTCGAGGTTCACACGCACGCATGCTTGGACCCCAACGAGGTGGCGGGCGTGAACGACCCAGCGCAGTTGGCCCATTTGGAGCGTGCATATCAACGCAACGTGGCAGGGCAATTGATGCACGCCGGTGCTCGCTTGGCGGACCCCGCGAGAATCGATGTGCGTGGCGAGGTGGTGGTGGGTCAAGATGTGGAGATCGACGTGGGTTGTGTCTTTGAAGGGCGTGTGGTGCTGGGCGATGGCGTCAAAATTGGAGCCCATTGTGTGGTCTCCAATGCGCACCTGAGCGCCGATGTGGTGGTCAAGCCCTTCACCCACATCCAAGGCGAGAGCTCGGCACACTTGATCACCGTGGGTGAGGCCGCTCAGTTGGGGCCCTACGCGAGACTGAGAGCCGGCACTGTGCTGGGTGCTGAGGTGCACATTGGCAACTTTGTGGAGATCAAGAATTCAACGCTGGGTGTGGGCTCCAAAGCGAACCACTTGGCTTACCTGGGCGACTCAGTGGTGGGCGACAGGGTCAATGTCGGCGCCGGCAGCATCACCGCCAACTACGATGGGGCCAACAAGCACAAAACGGTCATTGAAGACGATGTGCACGTGGGTTCGAACTCGGTGTTGGTGGCGCCTGTCACCATTGCCCGAGGTGGAACGGTCGGGGCGGGCTCCGTGATCAGCAAAGACACCCAAGCCGGGGCGTTGACGCTCACGCGTGCCAAGGCGGCGAGTCTTGCCCATTGGAGCCGTCCCCAGAAAAAACCCACCAACCCATCATCTGGCTGAAGGCGGCCGAGCTTGTATGCGCCACGTTGAGCAAAGTAGAACCAATCAAGGAGTGTAGGCATGTGTGGGATTGTGGCTGGGGTTTCCAATCAAAATATCGTCTCCGTGCTGGTCGAGGGACTGCAGCGCCTGGAGTACCGTGGCTACGACTCCTGTGGCGTGGCGGTTTACAGTCCCCACGAGCAAATGGGACAACTCGCGGGTTTGCAACGCGCGAGAAGCACCCAACGGGTGGCCGAATTGAGTGCACAAGTCTGTGGGGACACCTTGCAAAACTCATTGCAAGGCCATTTGGGCATTGCCCACACCCGCTGGGCCACCCATGGGGCACCCTTGGTGCACAACGCACACCCGCACTTCAGCGCTCGAGCCGTGAGCATGGCCCAACACGGGCTTGGCAAAGTGGCTCCAAGGCCAGTTCAAATTGGTTTGGTTCACAACGGCATCATTGAAAACTATGAAGAGATCAAAGCGCGGTTGGTGAGCGAGGGGTATGTGTTCATGAGCCAAACCGACACCGAAGTCGTCGCGCATCTCATTCATTCACACTACGCTGGAGACTTGATGCAGGCCTTTGAGGCCGCGTTGGGCGAGCTCAAAGGCGCCTATGCATTGGCGGTCATTTGTGATCAGGAGCCGGGTCGTTTGGTGGGCGCGAGGCAAGGCTCGCCGTTGGTGCTGGGTTTGAGTGGTCAAAGCGCAGAATCAGCTCAGGGTCCATCAGGTGATCAAGCGAAGTTTGCAGGATACTTTTTGGCAAGCGATGCCATGGCGCTGGCGGGGGTGACCCCAGGGTTTGTGTTTTTGAGTGAAGGCGACCGGGTGGATTTGAGCGCCTCGTCATATGCCATTGTGAATACCGAAGGCCAGCGTGTCGAGCGCGAAGTGCGCGCCATGCAAGCCTATTCCCAAGGTGCTCAACTCGGCCCCTATCAGCATTACATGCAAAAGGAAATCTTTGAGCAACCCCAAGCCATCGCCGACACCTTGGAAGGCGTTCAAGGCATCGTGCCAGATTTGTTTGATGCGCCTCGCTCGGACGTTGGCGACCAAGTGCCGTCAAACTCGACTCCAGCGCACGCGTTGGCGAGCGAGGTTTTTGCGGGAATTGATCGGGTGCTCATTTTGGCGTGTGGCACGAGTTACTACAGTGGCCTCACCGCCAAGTATTGGCTGGAGAGCATCGCTCAGTTGCCCACGAGTGTGGAGGTGGCGAGTGAATACCGCTACCGCGACTCGGTGCCAGACCCCAGGACCTTGGTCGTGTGCATCTCACAGTCTGGCGAGACGGCCGACACCTTGGCGGCATTGAAGCATGCACAAAGCTTGGGGATGGGCCACACCTTGACCATTTGCAATGTGGCGTCTTCGGCGATGGTGCGCGAATGCGCCTTGGCCTATGTGACCCGAGCCGGTGTAGAGGTGGGGGTGGCCTCGACCAAGGCCTTCACCACCCAACTGGCCGCCTTGTTTTTATTGACGCTGGTGCTGGCCAAGGTCAAACATCGTTTGAGTGCCCAGGAAGAAGCCCGGCATTTGCATGCCATGCGCCATTTGCCAGCAGCCTTGCAAGCAGTGCTCGCGTTGGAGCCCTTGGTGATGTCTTGGGCCGAGGATTTTGCGCAAAAAGAAAATGCACTGTTTTTGGGTCGAGGACTTCATTATCCGATTGCGCTTGAAGGTGCATTGAAGCTCAAAGAGATCAGCTACATCCATGCAGAGGCTTATCCTGCGGGTGAATTGAAGCACGGTCCTTTGGCCCTGGTCACCCAGGCCATGCCCATAGTGACGGTCGCCCCCAACGATGTCTTGCTGGAAAAATTAAAGAGCAATATGCAAGAGGTGAGAGCAAGGGGTGGGGTGCTGTATGTGTTGGCCGATCAGGGCACGCACATCCAGTCCGAAGAGGGTCTGCACGTGATACGCATGCCCGAGCATTATGGTGAGTTGTCGCCTCTATTGCACGTGGTGCCCTTGCAATTGTTGGCCTATCACACAGCACTTAAAAGAGGTTCGGATGTTGACAAGCCTCGCAACCTGGCCAAGTCTGTCACAGTGGAATAGTCAAGCTCCTATCGGTCAAAATTGAATCATGTGACTGGTTTTGACTTGTATTGAATGGTTATAAAAATATCGAAGTACAAGGTTTTTTGAAACCCATTCTATGGATCAGTGATTTAAAGCGTGGCAGACGCAATCGTTTTGAAATTGAGGTGAGGGCTGGTGAAATGGATACTGTGCTCACAATCGTGTCACTGCTGGTGAATTTAAAATAAGCGCATGTGCACCAATTTCACCTCAACCGCAGACT
>CAIPFK010000015.1 GCA_903864315.1 uncultured Burkholderiales bacterium
ATGATGGCCTGAGGTGTGCCTCTGGGGGCATGCAAACCCGCCCAGTGCGCAATTTGAATGTCGGTGTAGCCCAATTCATAGGCCGTGGTCACGTCCGGCAACTGGCTCAGGCGATGTGTCCAGGTCGTGGCCAAAGCTCTCACTTTGCCACTCTTGATGTGGGGCATGACCACGATGCTGGCCTCAGAGGTGGCATCCACTTGACCGCCAACAACAGCAGCCAATGATTCAGAGCCACTCTTATAAGGGATAACCCTTAAGTTGGCGCCAGCTTTGATGTTGAGCAACTCTGCCACAAAGTGTGGCGTGCTGCCCGTGCCTGCAGTGGCAAAGTTCAGGCCTTTGTCTGTTTTTGATTTGGCGATGAACTCTTTGAGGGTGGTGTAGGGTGAATTGGCGGGAACAATGATCACCGATGGGGCCAATGCAATCATGGCAACGGGGACCAAATCAGAGTCTTTGTAGGGCATTGATTTTTTGATCATGCTGTTGGAGATGATGCCCGCTGCACTGATGAGAAAGGTATAGCCATCGGCTGCACTTTTCGCCACAAAATCTGCTCCCACTGTTGCACCAGCACCTGGTTTGTTGTCGATGATGACGGTTTGGTTGAGGGCTTTGCCAGCACCCTCGGCGCCCGCTCTGGCAATCAAGTCATTGGCGCCACCTGGTGCAAAAGGAACAATGAAATGGATCGGTTTGTTGGGCCAAGTGGACTGTGCCAATGAGTTTTGAGCGTAAACCCCAGCGCCCAAAAGCGCTGTCATTTGTTGGAGAAAAATTTTGCGGTTGATGTTGTGCATGGTGCTGTTTCCAAAGAGTTGACAATCAGGTTCAATATCGGGTGTACAACACTCTAACATGATTGGCTTAGAGAGAGAAAAAATGTCATCTGGGCGCGTTCTAGCTGCGTCGTATTGGAGTTTGTGAGACATTGAGTCCATCAACGGTCATTCATTCATGCCTCACTGCGCGTGATCCACAACACAACCCGCACCATGCGCAGCAAATGCGCGGACGCGGCAAGATCAGGGCAATGCGGTTTTGGTTGATTTCACAATGGGTGCCCACTTTGAAATTTCTGAAGAAATAAAGGCGGAGAATTGTTCTGGGCTTGATGTTTTAACATCCATTCCTGCGCCGCCCAATCGTGCAATCACATCGGCTTGCATCAAGGTGGCAACGATTTCTCGGTTGTATCGCATGACGATGTCCTTTGGCGTGCCAGCCGGCGCAACAAAACCAAACCAACTGACCACTTCAAAGCCTGGGTAACCCTGGAGGGCCACGGGGGCGATGTCGGGCAATGAAGACGAGGGTTCAAGAGAGGCGATGCCAATGGCCCTGAGCTTGCCTGAACGAATGTGGGGCAGGGCATCCGATACAGAAGAAAACATCACTTGAATCTCACCCGAGATCAAATCGTGGACAGCTTGTGCCAATCCTTTGTAAGGGATGTGCACGAGTTCGACTTGCGCAACGTTTTTGAACAGTTCACCCGCAAAATGCTGTGATGTCCCTGTTCCCGCTGAACCAAAGGACAGCTTTCCTGGATTGGTTTTTGCGTAATCAACCAAATCTTGTACGGTTTTAATGGGCAACAGAGGATTGACCACCAACACATTTTTAAATTCCACCGCCAGGGTGATTGGCGCAAAATCCTTGATTGGATCATACGGTAATTTAGCGCCATAAAGGCTCGGATTGATGCCATGCGTGGCAATCGTGGCCATCCCAATCGTGTAGCCATCTGGCGCTGATTTTGCAACAGAGCTCGCACCCACATTCCCTGCTGCCCCCAAACGGCTTTCAACGATGACGGGTTGTTTGAGTTTTTCCGTGAGACTTTGAGAAACTGTGCGAGCAAGATAGTCCAATCCTCCACCAGGAGGTGTGTAGATGATTAGCCGAATGGGTTTGGAGGGAAAGGCAGGGTCAGAATGCGCGCACTGTGAAGTCACAACCCATGCGGTGCACAACAATGCAATGGTCAAAATTTTAGTGATCATAAGGTCTTGAAATCAATGGCTCAGGTGAATCAGTGTTGCTGCTGTAAAGGCTTTGAGATAAGCTCAATGGTGGTCACATAAAAGGATGCGCAAGTTTTTGTGCACTGGTGTTCTAGTATTTAAACGCACCTCACATCATTGGTCGTAACCAAAACTTGCAATGATGGACTTGGCTCTTGCGCTTTTCATGAAATTCATCAGGGATTTTGCCGCTTCATTGTCTTTGGCTGTCTTCAGGAGGATCGCATCTTGATGAATGGGCGAGTGCAAATGACTGGGCACGATCCAAGCCGATCCATGTGAAATTTTTCCATCGAGAAACACCTGTGACAGTGCGACAAATCCCAGTTGTGCGTTTTGAGTCACAACAAATTGATAGGCCTGTGCAATGCTGTCGCCTTGGACGATTTTGCCCTCCAGGCTACTCAGCAGATTCAAGGCTTTAAGCGTTTCAATGGCGGCTAGGCCATAAGGGGCCAATTTGGGATTGGCCATGGCGAGCTTTTCAAAGGACTGTGATTTCAAGATATTTCCGGCTGCATCGACATCATTTTCTTTGGCACTCCAAAGAGCGAGTCGACCCGTTGCATAGGTGAACTGGGTCTCTTTGATTGCAAAGCCTTCTAGCGCGAGTTTGTTGGGTGTTTCAACGTCAGCAGACAGCAAGATCTGATAGGGTGCACCATTTTTAATTTGTGCATAAAAGCCGCCCGTCGACCCCAAAGACATGATCACTTTGTTGCCCGATTCCTTTTCATACAAGGGGCCAATTTTTTGCATGGGGGCGGAAAAATTGCTCGCCACTGCAACGAAGATGTCTGCAGCGAAAGTCTGCGTTAAAAAAACAAATAGCAAAGCAATGAGAGACACTGTATTTTTGAGATTCATGACGTTTTCTTAAAAGGCTTCGCGTAGAGCATCCAGATTTTCGGTCAACTTGAACAAAACTCACCCAACATCAGCGCTAACTCTCTGGGCTCAAAACGCAATCACATGGGTGGCACGACAAGAGCGAAGTTTTGTCAGAGAATACTCAGGCAACAGAATGGGCGAGCATGGGCGGGCCTTGCCTCCAAGTCAATGCAAAAATGCATTGTGTGACACCCGCCAGCAGTCCGACCCACACGCCGACTTGGATGGCCAAATTGTAAGAGCCAAGGGCGTCATAAATGAGTCCACCTCCCAGTGCGCCCACAAAACTGCCCATCTGGTGGCTCATGAACGCGATGCCACTGAGCATGGCTTGCCAGCG
>CAIPFK010000016.1 GCA_903864315.1 uncultured Burkholderiales bacterium
GACAGGCTGATTGGATTGGGCCTTTGACTTGGTGAGTGGGCTCAATACTTTAAAGCATTGACTGCCCAGCGCTCAGGGATGACTCCCAAAGCCAACCCACTGCGCCAAACCACTGCTATTTAGGCAAAATTGGTTTCGGCAAAATGCCAGTTCACCAAATGGTCCAAAAAGGCTTCCACGAACTTGGGACGCAAATTGCGGTAGTCAATGTAGTAGGCATGTTCCCACACGTCCACGGTCAACAGCGCTTTGTCAGCGGTGGTGAGTGGTGTGCCTGCTGCACCCATGTTGACGATATCAACGCTGCCGTCGGCTTTTTTCACAAGCCACGTCCAGCCAGAGCCAAAGTTGCCCACAGCGGACTTCACAAAGGCCTCCTTGAAGGCTGCGTAGCTACCCCACTTGGCGTTGATGGCTGCGGCCAATGCACCACTGGGTTCTCCGCCGCCTTGGGGCTTCATGCAATTCCAAAAGAACGTGTGGTTCCAAATTTGGGCAGAGTTGTTGTAAATGCCACCAGAAGATTTTTTGATGATCTCTTCTAGGCCCATGTGTTCAAACTCGGTGCCTTTTTGCAAATTGTTCAAATTCACAACATACGCGTTGTGGTGCTTGGCGTGGTGAAACTCAAGCGTTTCTTTGGAGTAATGGGGTGCCAACGCATCGATGGCAAAAGGCAAACTGGGGAGATGGTGTTCCATGGGGTCAAGGTTCCTTCTAAAAAATGGCCGACAACAAGAGAAAGCGGGAGTTTATAGCAAATCGAGGGGATGTGCAGGGCACCAGCAGGATCCAAGCCCTAATTTTCTCGATTTTGCACAGCCAACACCTTCAAATCGAGCCGTGTTGTGGACAAGGTGGCGTGGATGTGCTCATCCGGGCTCAATGCTCGGGCGTCCACGATCGCTTGCCCAGACGCGTCGCTCAGCCATGCATAGCCACGATCGAGCACCAAGGACGGATCCAACAGTCCAAGCCTGAGCCCGGCTTGCTCGAGCACCCGTTGCTTGGTCAACAGGGCCTCGCGCCAAGCACGGTCATGGCGCTCGGTGAGTTGGGCCAAGCCGTGCTCGGACTCCTTGGTGGACATGCGCAAACTCGGGAGCAAGCGCTGGTGCAACAGGGCCAAACGGGCTTGTTGTTTGGACAGAAAGCTTGAGGGGCGACCCAAGCGCCCCTGCAACCGGTCGAGCGTTTGGCTGCGCGCATCCAAGCCCGACTGCATGGCCAGGGTCAAATCGTCTGCCAGTCCATCAAGCGAATCGAGCAAGACCTCGCGCGAGACCGCGCACAACTCGGCCGCGGCCGTGGGGGTGGGGGCGCGCAAGTCTGCACAAAAGTCGGCGATGGTGAAATCCGTCTCGTGACCCACACCGCTGATGAGCGGCACGGGACTGCTGCGAATGACCCGAGCGAGTTGTTCATCGTTAAAGCACCACAAATCCTCCATCGAGCCGCCACCGCGGACCAACAAAATGACCTCCAAATCGTCGCGCGCGTACAGGCTTTGGAGTGACGCCATGAGGGCCTGCGGCGCTTGAGCGCCTTGAACTGGCGAGTTCGCCACGACCACAGGGATGTGGGGCACTCGCCGCTTTAACGCGCTCAGTACATCGTGCAGCGCGGCCGCTTGGAGGGATGTGACCACACCGATGCCCTTGGGATTGGGCGCGAGGTCCCGCTTGAGTGAGGCGTCAAACAAGCCTTCGGACTCCAACAGGGCTTTGATGCGCAAAAACTCCTCAAACAAATTGCCGCGACCTTTGAGGCGCACACTCTCGACCACCAGTTGCAACTCGCCCCTGGCGCTGTAGACCCCCAAGCGGCCTTCGGCCACGATCTCGTCACCGTCCTTCAACTCGCGTGTGAGGGTTTGTGCAGCGCGTTTGAAAAAAGCACAACGCAATTGCCCCCCTGCATCTTTGAGCGTAAAGTAACAATGCCCGCTGGAAGCGCGCGTAAAGCCTGAAACCTCGCCCTGAACCGCAACAGGATTGAACCTGGCACTCAAAGCATCAGACACGGCAAGGCAAAGCGCGCCAACTGCCCAAATTTGCCTTGTGGATGCGAGTGATTTTGAAAAATCTGCCGTATTCATGCGCTTTTCATCTGCCTTGAACTGAAGTTAAAGTAAAGTTAACCACGTTGATCGGGGTTGGCGTCAAAAGCCGCTCCAATTCAACGGCCATCTCACAAGTCATTGATTTCAAAGGCTTTTTGACTGCTTAAATTATGAACTTTTTAAGACAACGCCCTATTGATGCGGGTTTTAGGACCCCGCACACAGACTTATCCACAAAGTTGTCCACCATTTCTGTGAGCAGTGTAAGGCCTTTGAGCTTCGAGAGATAATACGCATCTGATGGGCTCACCCGCATGTGACCCCAACGTTCGAATCCCCCACTAGAAAGACGCTCCATTGTTCTCGATCATACAAGCGGCTGGATGGCCCATTTGGCCCATACTCTTGTGCTCCGTGCTGTCGTTGGCCATCATCATTGAGCGTGCGTTTCGATTGCAAAAAAGCAAAATTGCACCGACTGGCCTCCTGAGCTCCTTTCTTGCCAGCCTTGGACAAGGCCAGCGCCAAGAGCTCGAGATGCTGGCGCTCAAAGAGTCTTCCAGCCTTGGCGCCGTGATGGCGTTGACCCACCAGTTGCACCAACAACAAAAACGTGCACCCTCCTATGCCAAAAACACCTTGAACGCCCAAGCCTGGGAGCAAGAGGTGAGGTTTCAAATGCAAGGACTCGGTCAACAACTCACCCTTGACCTCAACCGCTACTTGAGCACTCTCTCGACCATTGCATCGGTGGCCCCGCTCTTGGGGCTGTTGGGCACGGTGCTTGGAATGATCGACATCTTCGCCTCCCAAAGCGCCACGGCAAACCAGCCCCTAGAGCTCAGCATGGGCATCTCGATGGCGCTCTACAACACCGCGATGGGGTTGGTCGTGGCCATCCCCTCACTCATTGCGTGGCGGTTTTTTCGGGCACGGGTGGACCAGTTTGTTGGCGAGCTCGAATGGGCCGCGGAGAGTGCCGTGCAAACCTTGCTGAAACTCAACGACTTGTAGGCCTGGCGAGAGCCCAACACAACCTCATGCCCATGAAATTCAATCAGCACCCCTCGCCCGAGCCTGAAATCAATCTCATTCCCTTCATCGATGTGCTCTTGGTGATTTTGATTTTCTTGATGCTCTCCACGAGCTTTAGCAAAAGCGCGCAATTGTCCATTCGTTTGCCCAAGGCCCAAGCGGCCCAAGCGCCCCAGAAGTCGCCTTCCATTTCGCTCCAAATATCGGGCTCGGGTGACTTCTATGTACAAGACAAGCTCGTGGCACACCTGGACCCCCAAGCCAAAAACTCCGCGGTCTCGATCCAACTCGCCCAGGCCTTGCTAGCCGCGAGCTCGGGCAGCGAGCAATCCATGGTGGTGATCTCTGCCGACGCCCAAGCCCAACACCAGTGGATCATCTTTGCATTGCAAGCGGCTCAAAGCGCCAAATTTGACAAGATTGGTTTTGCCACCGATGCACCACCGAGCCTCACCAAGGGCAGCACTGGCTCGGGTGAGCCCACTGAGACGGGGCAGTGACGCCCTCATGGGTCTGGCCAAACGATCATCGTCGGCAAGCCTAGAGGCTTGGCTACAAAACGCGTGGAGCCACCGCGGATGGTGGGCCCATGCCACGTGGCCCTTGTCCAAGGTGCTGTGGTGGGCCCATTGTGCATTCGAGCACCTCGCTTGCAGCACCTCCCGTACTTTTAAAACCACCCCCTCCTCCCCCACTCGCTTGCCGGTGCCTTTGGTCGTGGTGGGCAATGTCTTTGTCGGCGGGGTCGGCAAGACCCCCATTGTGATCAGCCTGGTCGAGCACCTCAAAGCCAATGGCCTGCAAGTGGGCGTGATCGCCAGAGGCCACGGCTCGGACTTGAAGGGGGTGCATGTGCTCAACGAGCAAAGCGTGGCCACCCAGTTTGGCGATGAGCCCGTCTTGATTCAACATCGCACCCAAGTCCCCGTGGTGGTGGGGGTGGACCGATTGCGAGCAGCACAGGTGTTGCTCGAACGTTTTCCACAAACCGAGATCATTGTGAGCGACGACGGCCTGCAGCGGCTTAAACGTTGGGCCGATTGGGTGGTGTGCGTCTTTGACGAACGCGGTCTTGGCAACGGTTGGACTCTGCCCGCTGGGCCACTCCGCGAGCCTTGGCCCAGAAAACCAGCCGGCGAGGACCAAGCCTGGGTCATGGTGTCTCAAGACCCAAGCTTGGACCCAGCTCAACGGCCCCACCCAAAGCCCGTGATCGCACTCCATGGCAAGCGGTTTGTGGCTGAGCGGCGTCTGGGGCTGGTGGCGCGCAACGCCAGCGGCCAAACGCTGGAGCTCAAGAGCTTGATCGAGCCCAGTCCCAGGACTCACTTGGCTCGCTCCCCTCGCCAAGCGGCATTGGTGGCCGTGGCGGGCATCGCAAAGCCCGGGCAATTCTTTGACATGCTCAGTGACTTGGGATTGAGCCTCACCGCACGGCTGGGCGCCAGCGACCACGCCAGTGCCCAGGAGTTGATGGCCTTGTTGCATGATGAACTCGCCAACACAGAAAAGCCGCTCACGGTGCTTTGCACTGAAAAAGATGCGAGCAAACTCTGGAGCGTCTTCCCACAGGCTTGGAGCGTCGCGCTGGAGGTGAGACTTGAGCCATTATTTTTAAAAGAATTTGATTTGGCCTGGCGCCACAGGATATCATCCAAGCATGGACACGAAACTCATTGAATTGCTGGTTTGCCCTGTCACCAAGGGCCCCTTGACGCTCAACGCTGAGCGCCAAGAATTGGTCTCCAAGAGTGCACGCTTGGCCTACCCGATCCGAGACGGCATCCCGATTTTGCTGGAGACGCAGGCTCGCACCTTGAGCGACGAGGAGTGTGAGCGTTGAGTCTGACGACTGCATTCAGCGTCATCATTCCTGCGCGCATGGCTTCCTCTCGATTGCCCTCGAAACCCTTGGCCGATATCTGCGGCCTGCCCATGGTGGTGCGAGTGGCCCAGCAAGCGCAACAATCCAGGGCCCAACGCGTGGTTGTGGCTGCCGATGATGAGCGCATCCTGAAGGCCTGCCATGACCACCAGGTGCAATGCGTGATGACCGATCAACATCACCCCTCGGGTTCAGACCGACTGGCCCAAGCCGCAAAACTGCTAGGTCTTTCAGGACAAGACATCATCGTGAACGTGCAAGGCGACGAGCCCTTGATCGAGCCCGAGCTCATCAATGCAGTGGCCCAATTGCTCAGTCTCCAGCCCGATTGCCCCATGGGCACCGTGGCCCATGAAATCCATTGCATGGATGATTTTTTGAGTCCCCATGTGGTCAAGGTCGCGCTCAACCAGAAGTCGCAAGCGCTTTACTTCAGCCGAGCCACCATTCCCTTTTGGCGTGACGCACCACCGAGCACCGCCACGGCGCCAACCCCGTTGGCCAACCCCAAACCCTTGCGGCATGTGGGTTTGTATTCCTACCGGGCTGAATTTTTAGCAATCTATCCCCAGTTGAGCCCCAGCCCTTTGGAGCAACTCGAGGCCTTGGAGCAACTGAGGGTGCTCTGGCACGGGCACGCCATTGCCGTGCACGTGACCGAGTTGGCCTGCGCCTTGGGGGTTGACACGCCACAGGACTTGGAACGTGTGCGACGGGTTTTCTCATGACTGCCACAACCCCGTGACAATCGAGGAGCACAAAGCTTCGTGGCACTCGAGTCATGATATCCTTGGCAAACAACAAATGACACTTGGACAAAGCCACCCCCTCAAAAGCGTGAAACGCTAGGACTGGCCTCAAGCCCAAGGGCATCAACACACAAGAAGGACCGACATGAGACTGATTTTGTTAGGCGCACCAGGCGCAGGCAAAGGCACGCAAGCCACGTTCATTTGCCAACACTATGGCATCCCACAAATATCGACGGGCGACATGCTGCGAGCCGCCGTCAAGGCCGGCACCCCCTTGGGCTTAGAAGCGAAAAAAGTCATGGACTCCGGCGCCTTGGTGAGCGATGAGATCATCATTGGCTTGGTCAAAGAGAGAATTTTGCAAGACGACTGCAAAGCTGGATTTTTATTTGACGGCTTTCCTCGCACCATCCCCCAAGCCGATGCGATGAAAGCCGCGGGCGTGCATTTGGACTGCGTCTTGGAGATCGATGTCCCCTTTGAAGACATCATTGATCGCATGAGCGGGCGGCGTGTGCATCTCTCGAGTGGTCGAACCTACCATTTGAAATTCAATCCACCCAAGATCGAGGGCTTGGATGACATCACCGCCGAGCCCTTGATTCAACGCGAGGACGACAAGGTGGAGACGGTCAAAAAACGCTTGGATGTTTACGCCTCACAAACCCGCCCCTTGGTTGACTATTATTCCAAGTGGAGCAAGTCCCATGAACCCCATGCACCGCACTACCGCTGCATCAGCGGTGTGGGCAGTGTGGAAGAAATCAAAGATCGCGCCTTCAACGCATTGGCAAACTAAGGCAAACTAAGGCAAACAAGCTCAGGCAAGCACGCCACGCCAGTTCAGGCCATCGCGAGGTCTGCTGATCTTTCCTTCAAGGCGGCCCATCGGGGGTGGGGGGGGGCGAAAAAACAATCACTCGGGTGGAGTCTTCAATCCCTTGGAGGCCATCAAATGCAAGACCAAGGCAATGCGCGCTTTCAGTGGCGGGAGTCGACTCAAGACGGCCGATGCGAGTTGAGTCTCTGGGCGCCATGTTGCTTGGGGCTCGACGTGAGCAGACCACTCGGTCGGTGGCTGACTGGACGCGAGCAAGGGGTGTCCTCGCAACGCCTCACGGCCCCAGGGCACTCGGGTCGTGAACACCACCGTGACACCCAGTGACATGAGCGCGAGCA
>CAIPFK010000017.1 GCA_903864315.1 uncultured Burkholderiales bacterium
CAATCACTCCAGCGCTGAGTTGAGCGCCACCCCCCACAGGCTGTAGAGCAAGGAGCCCAGCAAGGCGTCTGAGAAATGTGCAATTTCAAAGCCTTGTATCAAAGCCGAGGCCCACCAAAACATCAAGGCATTGATGATGAACAGGAAAAGCCCCAAGCTCAACAAGGTGATCGGCAAGGTGAGTACCACCAAGACCGGGCGCACCAACATGTTGAAAAACCCGATGACAAACGCGGCCAGCAAGGCCGCACCAAAACCATTGAGCCACAGCCCTGAGTCCAATTGGCATAGGGCCATGAGGGCCAACGCATTTAAAATCCACTTCAGCAGCATTTTCATGCTTGTCTCCTTGTCCTCGTTTTACCCATCATAGCGAACGCTGGTTCAAAGTGCCACTTGGGGCCGGAGTGTCGCGCATCCATGCGCGCAGACAAGCTGCACACAAGCGACTATGATGCATGACCCATGCAAAGCATCCACATCACCGATATCGAAGCCGCCATCAATTATTGGCGTCAAGCCAGCCCCAGCCCTGACGGGGTCGAACTGTGCGCGCCCCTGCGCGCCTTGGCCAGCGTGTACGCCTTGATGATTTATCACCATGAAGACGAGGTCAGCACTTTGGGCTTCCCGCCAAAGGCCTATGCCGCATGGCTCACTTGGTACGAACAAACGCCCGACACGCCGTGCATTGCCATTTGCTCGACCAGTCAAGGGGACGCTTACTGCAAAGGGTGCGGTCGCACCTTTGAAGAGGTACAACATTGGACCGAGATGAGTCCCGCCGACAAAAGAGGCACGTGGCGACGCATCACCTTGGAGCAAAGCGCTTGGCGCTTCAACCGTTATGCAGAAAGAGCGAGCGAAAACATCGACTCGCACCAAAAAACGCCCCCCACTTAGAGTCTGGCCATTTCATGGCTCACGCATTTTTTATAATTCAGGGTGAGCCCATTGTGAACAACAAACACCCCTTGCGTGTCGGACACATCAAGCCTATCGTGACAGATCGTTGCCCTCCAGCGCTTGGAGTGCCAACTGCGTGGCCAAGCCGATATAGCGTTGGGGTGACAAGGCCAACAAGCGATCTTTGGCGTCTTGAGGAATGTCAAGCTGAGCAATCAACTGGTGGAGGTCTTGCTGCGTGACTTTTTTGCCACGCGTGTGCTCCTTGAGTTGCTCGTACGCACCACTCAAGCCATAGCGGCGCATCACGGTTTGAATCGGCTCGGCCAAAACTTCCCAAGCCGCCTGCAAATCCTCGGCCAGTTGCGCTTCATTGATCTCTAACTTTTGCAAGCCCGTGGCCAACGATTGAAAAGCCAAGAGCGCATGGCCCAAGGCCACGCCCACATTGCGAATCACCGTGCTGTCGGTCAAGTCGCGCTGAAAGCGAGAGATTGGCAACTTGTCGCTCATGTGGCGCAAAAGCGCATTGGACAGACCCAGGTTCCCCTCGGCGTTTTCAAAATCAATCGGATTGACTTTGTGAGGCATGGTGGAGGATCCGATTTCACCGTCTTTCAATCGCTGCTTGAAATATCCCAGAGAAATGTATCCCCACAAATCTCGACAACAGTCGATCAAGATGACATTCAAATGGGCGAGTGCATCAAACACCTCGGCCATGGTGTCATGCGGCTCAATTTGCGTGCTGTACGCTTGAAACTGAAGTCCCAAGCCAACGAATGCAGGGTGGGCTGGGTCCTTGGCCAGCGGTGACTCAATCACACGCTGGGCCAACTGCTCCCAATCCACCTCAGGATACGCCACCACCTGAGCGTTGTAGTTGCCCACAGCACCATTCATTTTGGCCCGCAACTCAACGTGTTCTAACCGGCGCATTGCACGCTCACAGCGTACGAGCACATTGGCCACTTCTTTGCCCACCGTGGTTGGAGAGGCGGTTTGTCCGTGCGTTCTGGAGAGCATGGGGATGTGGGCAAAATCTTTCACCATGTGCCTAAAGAGCTGCGTCACACGACGCATGGCTGGGAGCAGCACCTCATCTCTTGCGGCCTTGAGCATGAGCGCATGGCTGCAATTGTTGATGTCTTCACTGGTCAAGGAAAAGTGCACCCACTCTTGTGCATTGAGAAGGGCTTGTCGGTCATCCCCTGACAAGGGATTGTTCAACAGTTGTGCTTTGATCCAATACTCCACCGCCTTCACATCGTGGTTGGTGGTTTTCTCAATGTCTTTGATGGCTGCGGCATCCCCCATTGAAAAGTCTTGGAACAAGGACAACAAATGCGTTCTTGCGGGCGTGCCAAATGTGGGCAGCTCAGCCAAACCCGATTGACTCAAGGCCAATAGCCAAGTGATTTCAACTTGCACTCGACGGCGCATATAACCAAACTCCGAGAGTTCAGCTCGCAACCCCTCGAGCTTGCTGGCGTAGCGTCCATCCAAAGGGGACAAGGCGTTGATGGTAGATGTGTTCATCCCCCAATTCTAAGGTGAGCATCGAGTCAAGGATTTTTTGTCATATTTTGCAAAGATAAAAACAAGAATAATTGCCGTTTTTCAACCATAAATCCCATTAAGTGTTCAATGCGTCGTTCACACACAACACGATCCAATGCGAGGCCGATAGAATACTTTGAAAGCTTTTTGACCTTACACATGAAACTCATCGGATCCCTCACCAGTCCATTCGTGCGCAAAGTGCGCATTGTGATGGCTGAAAAAAAACTTGATTACCAATTGGTGATCGAAGAAGTCTGGTCAGAGTCGAGCACCATCTCTCAGTCCAACCCCTTGGGACAAGTACCGTGCTTGATCATGGAAGGCGGCGAGGCCTTGTTTGATTCTCGCGTCATTGTCGAGTACCTCGATACCCTCTCGCCGGTGGGCAAACTCATCCCCAGCACTGGGCGAGAGCGTGCCGAGGTCAAAACTTGGGAGGCACTTGCCGATGGATTGATCGATGCGAGTATTTTGGCGAGACAAGAAAAACGTTGGCCCATGCGAAAAGAAAGCGAGCGCTCCAGTGCTTGGATCGATCGCCAGATGGGCAAAGTCCACAACAGTCTCAAGGCCATGGAAAAAGGCCTGGGTGACAAGGTGTATTGCTCCGGTATTCATTTCAGTTTGGCCGACATCGCGCTCGGTTGCGCCTTGGGTTATTTGGATTTGAGATTTGAAGAACTTGACTGGCGCGAGTCCCATCCCGAGCTCGCTCGCTTGTATGAGAAATTGAGTACGCGCACTTCATTTGTTGAAACGCGTTGATTTAATTTTTCATGCCCTTGGGTTCTCTACCAAGCAAGCGCTCCAATCTCATCGCGTCTTGTCAAGCGTCCCAAGGCCTCAAGCTGACTTGCCCGGACTCGCCAGTCGTTTCCTGAGGTGACGCAAAACCCAACCAATCACGGGAAACTTCTCATACAGCTCCTGCGCCGCATCCCAATAGTCGCGGTGCAAATCGATCATCCATGCGCCATCCTGCGACATCGACCAGCGCAAATAACTTGATCCTTCGATGACCTGCATCTGCGTGCTTTTGATCCCTTTGACCTTGAAATAAAAACTCCATGTCAAAAACACTTGTGTGCCATCGATCATTCGGTCATGAACAACAAAGTGCGGGGTCTGAAGGGTGTCAAACATGTGTGCAAATAAATCGCGTATTGCATCTCGACCCACAATGGAGTTGAATGGGTCTTTGAATAACGCCTTGGAAGAGTAAAAGTCGTCCACATCCGACAAGCTTTCAGGCTTGAGCGTTTGGAACATGTCGATCAAAGCGTCGACACGCTGGAGATCAATGGAGACTTGGTTGCTCACCTCGTTCATGACCTCGCCCCCTTCGTCAATCGAGCCACCAATGGGAAATACCAAGCATAGGGCAGGCATCGCAACAGTTTTAAGACGCGGGTAAAGCGTTTCGGAAAATGGATTTCAAACTCTCCACGGGCATAGCCCTTGATCATGGCGATTGCAGCCTCTTCAGGAGAGATCAAGGCGGGCATTTCAAACGTGTTTTGCGCTGTCAAGGGTGTGCTCACAAAACCCGGCAAGACGGCACTCACCCCCAAGCCCAACTCATGCAAATCCATGTACAAACATTCGGCCAAATGCGTGAGTGCCGCTTTGGTGGGCCCATACGCCAAGCTTTTTGGTAGTCCCCTGTAGCCTGCCACGCTTGAGATCAAGCTCACATGCCCAAAGCCTTGGGCCTTGAGACTGGGCAGCACACAAGACAACACCCGCACTGCCCCCAAATAGTTCACCTCTTGGTGCAGCAACAGTTGCTGCGCATCAAAGGCTTTGGCATCTTGTGCGAGGTAGTGTCCGGCACAATACACCACCACGTCCAAGCCCTGGTGTGCCGACACAGCCAAGCTCGCGGCTTGAACACTGTCACTTTGTTGCACATCAATGGGGGCGGCAAAAGATTTTGGGTTGGAGAGCACAAACGCATTGAGCTTGTCTGCGTTTCTGGCCGACACCGCCACCCGTGCACCACGCAAAGACAAGGCCTGGGCAAGCGCCCAGCCAATGCCACTGGACGCGCCCACGATCCAAACCGAACGATCTTGCCAATTTTCAATCTTGGGGTTCAATGAGGCCATGGTGATGCTCGCCCTCTCAAGTCAACGGTGTGGCGCGAGTAAAAGACAGCGTCACATCCCCCAAATGGATGCCCCATTTGCTCATGGCAGATTTATTGAGAAGCACTTGGCCATCCATCAAAAACATCCAATCATCAAACTCCACATTCCAAACTTGTTCTCCCACTTTCAACGCCATGGTGTAGCCCCACCGAAATGCGTTGCCTCTGGACTCTCCCACAGCAACCCCAACCACATCATCGGCACGCCCCTCAAAGCGTCCTTGCCCCTGATCCAAGATGCGCCAAATGCGGCGCTGACGCGTGCCGTCAGAATAAAAAAACGACTCGTCCAAGGTGCCTTGATCTCCAGCCCAGGCACAATTCATCTCCACGGTAAAACGCTTGAGCACTTGACCCGATCGGTCGGTAAATACACCCCAAGCGCGAACTGGACCATTGAAATAGTCCCGCAACGAGAACACTGGGGCTTCATTTTTGTAGCTCTCCAGGCTCACCCCTGCACAACCACTGAGGGCCAGCGTCCCCAATGCTCCCACCCCAATGATGGGCCCTGTTTGCGCAGCCCGTGCCAAAAAATTCCTGCGATTTATCATCTTCAACTCCTGCGAGGTTTTTGATCTGTGACTATTGGGCTCATGTGGTTTTGATATTTGATGTTTTTTTGATTTTGAGCCCATCGCCACAAAAAAACAAGCGCCAAGGCTTTCATCAAACAAGGCAATAAAGCATACCCCAAGATGAGTGAGTGCACAGAATCCTCGGCCAAGACCCCAGGGACATAGCCCCACCATGACAAAAGCGGCAAGCTCAATCCCGCGGCCAATGCCAAATTGAGCTTGTTGACCACTTGCCACCATGCAAAAAAACGCCCCTCTTGTTCACCCGATCGCCCCAAATCACTGAGCAATTGAACCAATAAAGCGCTTGCAACCACCAAGTCTGCGCCAAGCGCAATGCCCGTGAATGCGCAAACACCATAAAAAGGCAGCACATCGCCAGCCCGCAAAGCCCATGAGAACAAAAAAACCACCACCGACAATGCCATACCGAGTTGCCATGAGGTCGCCAACCCACAGCGCTCAACCACTTTGAGCCACAGTGGGCACGAGAGCGCGGCAGCCAAGAAATAGACCCCTAAAAAGTAAGCCTCGTGCGCCTTGCTTTGCAAGTTGTCGTCCACATAAAACACAAACAAGGTTGCCGCGATCGCCGATGCCGTTCCGTTGAGCAAGAACACGGCCAGCAAGGACCTGAATTGCCCTTGCGCCAAGGGCTCGACCAAGGCCAAAGCACGTGAGCCCCAGGTGCTGCGAGGCGCTGCGCCCCAACGTGTTTCCCCGTTGGACTTGCCCCGTGACGGTGCCATTGGGCCAATTTCCAGATGGGGCTCCAATTGCGTTTTTGGCAATAAAAACCACATCAGCATGGCCGCTCCCATGAAAAGCGAGAACACGCCCGCACTCCATGCCAATGGGGCCTCTTGCCAAAGCACCGATGCCATCACGACACCCAGCAAACCAAAGGTCTCCCGCCAAGCGGCCAGGCGACTTTGCACCCCAGGTCCGCCCATGAGCCGGGCTGACCACGTTTGTTGCGCCAAGACCAAGGCGCTGTAGAGAAGACCCGCCAACATCAGACAAACCGCAATCCATGCACTCAGGGCAGTGCTTGAACACGGTGAGCGCCCTTGCACAAAGCCCAGACTCTTGAGGTCGAGCCGCGCCTCCATGTCCTTGATCCATTGACAACTTTCTTGTGGCATCAACAAGGCCCAAAAGCACAAACACAGCGCCAAAGATAGCCACGAACACCAGATCAAGACTTGCGAGTGATTTCGTTTGAATGCACGGTCCCACATCGCTCCCCACAGCGGATCACTCAAAGCGTCCAAGGACCTGGCCAGCAAAAATATGAGTCCCACTTGCGCCATGGGCAAACCCAAGACTTGAACGTCGTGGTGAGGCAAATACACATACAAGGGCAACGCCAAAAAGGCCAACGGCATGCCCATGAAGCCCAACAAGACAAACACATGTGTCCCGCTGGGGTCGATGCCCGGTTTTTTCGGTTCTGAGTCCGTCATCAATCGCGGGCCCATTGGTGTGGCGACATGGCTGGCTTGGCCGGTTGATCAACCGAGCGACCCCACAAAGCGTCGCGCATTTTGGGTTGTGATGTTTTGTCTGACAACCAGATGCCCATGAAGAGCATCGCCAATTCTGCATCGTTGATTTCGGGCAATTTGATCGCCTGCAATTGATCTCTCGAGCGGTACCAGATTTGAAGGCGTCCTCCAGTGTTGCTGCGCTGAGACTGCAATTCCGATTCTGAGATGGTGATTGCGCTTGTCTTGGGCATGGAAGGCGCTGAGAGCGCAAACGTCTGTGAAGGGGGAATCAGTTGCGCCACCAATCGGTCCCCCGCTTTGACGTCCACCAACACTCGGTTCAGGAGCGTGAGCCACTTGTCGCGCTCCATTGGGGTGAGAGGTCGCTGACGAACCATCTCTTGCATGGACCTCTTGGCCAGCACCTCTTTCGCAAACCCCATTCGATACTCAAGACTCAATAGGCAAGCTTGCTCACGCCAACCGACCTCAACACTCGGCTGTGATCGAGACGCTGTCCAAAGGCTTGCTCGGTAAACACCGAACCCAAAGTATTCAAACTCATGGCTGCCCATGAGCTTGTAGTCGCCGCGGTTCAATCCATCCGCGGATTCTTGTGCAAAGGGCCAACTCGCTGCGGCCTTGGAGAGTGTTTGCACCTCTTGCACGGCGTCCTCGAGAGCCCACGAGATGGAGGACTGTCCAAGCACAAGGCATACCGTCCAAGCCAGCAGGCGCATCCTAGACGGGATCACCCGTCCCACATTCAACACAGCACTCGCAACTGAATTGGTAGCCATTTATTCACCGGGTTTGGAAGGTCAATGCAAGAAAAGCAACCAAGAGCAAAGCTAAAGCGCAAAACTAAAGCGCAACACGCAAGAGCAACACTGTCGGGCGATGCTCCTCCTCGGCGGCATGAAAGGCCAGCTCTTTAGAGTTTTTTCAGGGTGAATTGAATCACATTGGTGCTGCCTTGAGTGAACGCCGCTTCGCAGTAAGACAAATAAAACTGCCAAATGCGCTCAAACCGCTGATCAAAGCCCAGCGTTCTCACCCTCGCCTTGACTGCATCAAATCGCTCAGCCCACAGTCTCAGGGTCTGGGCATAATCTTCACCAAATTCAAACGCATCGACGACGAAAAACCCGGCCTTGCTGGCCTCTTGTCGGAAGGTTTTAGGACTGGGCAAAAAACCACCCGGGAAAATATACTCTTGGATAAAGTCCGTTCCCTTGGCATAGCGATCATAAAAGCGATCGTCAATCACGATGGTTTGAATGCAGGCCAAACCACCCGGTTTTAATTGTTGGTGAATGGTGCTGAAGTATTGCCCCCAGTATTCCTTGCCCACCGCCTCCATCATCTCAATGGAGCATACGCAATCGAACTGCTCTTGGCCAGGAATGTCTCGGTAGTCTTGCAGCCTGAGGTCGGCCTCAAAACCCGCGCGATTCATTCGCTCGTGTGCAAAGGACAACTGCTCCACGCTGAGCGTCACCCCTGTGACGTGCGCGCCAAACTCAAGGCTTGCCACTTCCGCAAGCGCCCCCCAGCCGCAACCGATTTCCAACAAGTGCTGATCGGCTTTGTTGCCCAAACCCACCATTCTCAATGCTCTGCGGGTTTTGGCCAACTGGGCTTCTTGCAACTCTTGCTCAGGGTCCCCATTGAACCACGCCGACGAGTAGTTCATGCCAGCATCAAGCCACAACTGGTAAAAAGCATTCCCCAAATCATAGTGGGCTTGGATATTTTTAGGGCTTTTGCTCTTGGTATTTCGGTTGAAGAAATGCTTGATCGAGTACGCCAATCTTCCCCACCATGCACCATACAAAGCCTCCTCCACTGCGTGGCGGTTGAGGAGCAAGAAATTGAGCAAGGCCGTCAAATCTGTCGTGTGCCAATGCTCTTGAAAATAACTCTCAGCAAACCCGATATCACCAAATCGCAAGGTCTCTTGGCACATGCGCCAGTCATTGATTTGGAGTTGTGCTTGGGGTCCCGTTGGGTCTTTGCCAAAAACTCGTTCAAACCCTTGGGGCCCCGAGACCTTCAAGGTGCCACACGGAATGTGCTCGAGCAGCGCCAAAAGCCGCTTTGCGGCGCGGGGCATTTGCATGGAGAGCGCTTGGGCACTGTGTGTTGAAACATGGGTCTGGGCAGACGATGGGCTCAAAGACTTGTCCGCGGAGGAAGTGAAGTTCGTAGTCATGCGCAAATGCTGTTGAATGAAAGGTGTTGAAGATTCACGGTGGAGAACTTGAGTGGCTCACCGCTGTCGCGGGAGGACTGGGTTTGCGAAAGAAACTCACCCGCTTGAGCCAAAGCCGCAAAGCATGCCAATGAATCAGCAGCATCACCCCAAGCGTCATCATGGGGTAATGCCACAAGGCGTGCCTTGCACTTGCGCGACTCAAAGGCTCGATCTCACCACTCACACGGGTTTTTAACAACAAGCCATCACGGTCGTGGTACTCAATTCGAGCGATGGTTTTGGCGTGCATGCCACCTGGTGCTTTGGCCAAATCACGCCATGCAGTGGGCGCTGGGGAGGTCATGAAACGAAATTCATAGTGCCCACTCACCTCACAAAAAGGTGACACATGAAAAACCTTTTGTGCGGCCATGGTTTTGCCATAGGATGGATTTTTGAGCAC
>CAIPFK010000018.1 GCA_903864315.1 uncultured Burkholderiales bacterium
AGCCAAAGATCCTCTCGCTCGGGTGTAGTCTCCAAAAGCTGAATCAATAGGAATTAGGGTGTTGTTAGAGTCGTTACCACCATTCAAATAAACGCACACCAATGCTTTGTAATCTGTTAAATCATTTGCTGCGGCCAATCGCTCAAACCCGCCAGCCATCCAAGTGGCAGCACTCAAAGCCCCTAGACTTGCGACCCCACTGGATGTGATGACCCCTTTGAGTAAATTTCTCCTGGTTATATTCATTTCATCACTCCAAATGAAGGGGTGCTCAACAACAATGATGCAACTTTCAGTGCAAAAATTGGATCATTTCCCACTCCAGCTCGGTAATAAGTCTGCATCAATCCCAATGCACCATTTTGGATGACAGAAGGCATAGCTTGTTTGAAAAACAATTGATTCATCATGGTCAAATATGCATCGGAATTTGAATAGCTATTGAGCAATGGCATCACATTGCTACAACCCGCCGCTTGTAATAAAGCAATGAAATTTGGTGAGTTTGAATAGTATGACAAGATGGCGGACATCTCGCTAAACATCATTGAATTATCAAGCTTGGACTCCGGCGCAAAACGAGATCCACCAACTGGCTGGTAACTTGACTCATAGTAGCCAAACACAGAAACTCCAGCCAAGGGCTGTTCATAGGAGGCAACCAGTCGATAGGTCGGATCTGTTGGGCTCGCAGGAGCCTTGGTGCAACCCAGAGCCCGCCAGACCTGAGTGGTGAATAAAAAGGGTTCTCGAACCTTTCCGGTTGAATTGTTGCTATTCGATGGTACATCACCCGCACGTGCCTCTGGGTCGAGTAGCACAGCTTTCACCACTTGCTTCATGTCACCTTGGGTTGAGGAAAAAACACTTGCAACTCTAGAAATATAACCTGGACTTGGGGCAGAGGTCACGAAATTCTGAATCAAACGCAACGACACAAACGGCGCCACGTTGGGGTGAGCCATGATAATTTTTACCACCTGATCGAGATCTTGGGAGGCGGTTCCACCCGCGGATATATTGGTTGATAGCAGTGTTTTTGCGGTGGTGTCGTGTGCATTTGGATTGTTGCTCACCATCGGGGATTCGAAAGCCGGTGCATCAATGGAGCTCTGGTCTTTGTTGAGATTGTCGTATCCCCAGCCTGACAACAAGCGGGCCATATTGGAGACGTCATCTTGAGAATACGTTTGAATTGGCTTGCCATTGGAATCCAACTGAACGCTTCCATCTTGGTTGAGTAATTTGGTGCCCATGGTAAAGAGTTGAAGTAACTCGCGTGGATAATTTTCATTGAAAGAACAATTCGAACAAGAACCAGGATTTTTATTTTGATTCAAATTCAGGAATCCACCCATGGTTGGATTCAAAGTCAGTGCTCTTAAAAATTCACCATATTTTGCTAGTCCATAGGTTTGCAAGAAATTAAAGTACGCACTCTGCGATGGCGGATGACCCGAGGCAGGTATGAACATTGAAAGCGAAAACGAAGTTCTGAGTCTTAACTGGTCTTTTCCCGCAATGGCCAAGTCCAAAACAGCATTGGGAGGAAATGCCCAAACAGCAGGAGATCCTGCAGTTGGGGAGTTTGATTGATAACAACAAATGGATGACCAATCTATTTGCGAAGCGGGCAGACTTGTTTGTTGATCAATCCATGCCGAGATACCGATTTGCTGAACAAGAGCAACGTCGCTTGCTGTGTAACCAAACGTGGCCTGTTCTAAAAAACGTGCAGCAGCGTAATAGGACAATGCACTTGGATTGCTCACCCTGAGCGTGATCATTTGTCTGGCATCGAAAGGACCGGTGGAGGTCGAGTCTTGAAGGGCAAGCTTCTCAGAGCTATTGCATGAGCTCAGAATGAGTCCAACAAGCAGGGCAAAAAATAAGTTCACAACTCGAGTTTTAAAAAATTTTATCAATTCAATAGCTCCAACATTGAATAAAAAAATTTCAAACCACCTAATGCTTAACATGAATGCAAAAACGTTTGACCCATCTTTGAAGTTGGGGGTTGTGGTCAAAATCACTTTTATCAAGCCGATTTTTGAACAAATTGGCTTTCTCACCTGTTTGCAAGTTCTTGACTTGATTTTGTAATAAAGTCACAGGCTTAAAACCCAACTTCATGGTTGCTTTTTGAGCCTGATCATTTTGATCATACACGAAACTGATCAATTCATTAAGCTTTAAAACATCAAAAGCCCAGTTTATTAACAGCACCGAAGCTTGAAGGCCGACGGCACCCAGGCCTGTGTCTCTGACTTGGGAGCTAATGCCCACCAAAAACTCTGCGCTGTGGCTTTCCATGTCGATATTGCCCAGCGAAGCCAGGCCAATCAATTCATCATTTCTGACGTCCACCACCGCGAACTCAATTCTCTTCATGGGAGAGCGAGGCGATTGCGCAATTTTGCACCATTGGTTCACATACTCTTTCTCGGCCTTGAGGCTTGGGAGGTAATGCTCAATGAAGTTGGGCTCATTCAATAAGCCTAGCAACGCCATTTGGTCACCCAGTCCCATTCGCCTGAGTCGAACAGATTTAAATCCCAATACCTTCCAATGTTTCGGATGCAGACCCTCGCCCAAGCCCCTCCACTGCGATTGCAAGCTCGTCTCTGGTGAACGAACAAGGTCAAAATACTCGCCCAGTGCAAAAAAAAGTTCAGCAGTTTGCTGCCACATCAAGTTCATGGCCTCGTTGAGTTGGGGTGGTAAATTTTCGCGCCAAAACCATAAAATTTGTCCAAGCAACACAACGCCCTCATGTGACAATCTTTGTTGATTGGTTGACGCAAGACCGATTGAGTTGCAACTCAACGGTGGATCACCATGAAACACGGGAAGAAAGTCCGTACACCTCCAACCCATGAGGTTCAGAGCCAATGCTTTGACGTATTCTTTTTTTTGCAATGCCTGGTGCGACAAAGCAAAGTGATCAAAAGAGCGATTTGGCATTGCACCAAAAGACACAGTTTGCTGAGAGCTTTGTAGCTCAGAGATCAGCACTTGATGGGTGAGTATGTGTTCAATGGAATGAAGGACTGAATTCATGGCATCTTGAGCTGGTCGAAAATTGGGTTCGCAAAAAGCGAAGAGTTCACTCAGTGACTCAAGGTGTATTGAACCCCAGTATGCAACACACCCAAGAGTTGAACCTGGGACATATTGAAACTGCTGGTGGCTGCCATGTTGAGCAAGTCAGATTCCGCTTGATTGAGACTGGGTTGAAGCAGCAGTTGAGCGACGAAGGAATTTAAATTGTTCGCATCAATGGGGCTGCCCATGACGTGAAGCCACAACGATTGCACAAACTCGGTTGGGTTGGTAGAAATGACACCCAGGGACAAAGCGGCCGAGCAGGCCTGCGACATGGAATTACCCGCATCAAAGTAGTTCAAAGCCGTGGCCATGTTGGCGGGGTTTTTCACCCCATCGGCGCCGAGCAAAGCGTTGAGTAAATTCAACGACTCCGCGCCCGATTGACCCGCATTCAA
>CAIPFK010000019.1 GCA_903864315.1 uncultured Burkholderiales bacterium
GTTGCGGCAACCACCGAACGGTAGACATTGCCGTAATAGCGCCTGATCTCCTCGAGTTGTGACAACGAAGGTGGTGCGTTGGAGAGACGTTTGCTGACAAAGGCGCCACCCATCAGGCGGTTCATCTGCACTGCCATTTCACCCATCTTCACGAGGGAGGTGATGCCGTTGAGGATGGGGGTGCCTTTGCCGGCGTTATTCACCTCGGCATCGGCAAGAAGCGCCATGGCCACACCGCCGGCTGGGATGACCACTTCGGCGCCTGCCTCCACCAACGTGCCCGAGCACTTGAGGAACTCTTCGATGATTTGTTGGCGAGCCTGAGGGTTGGTGAACCCCTCCTTCAGGTCAAGGATGCGATCCATTTTCAAACGGGCCACCCCATTGAGCCGGCTGCGCAGACCTGCCCGGTCGACGTTTTCGACGATGCGAGCCGTGAACTTTTCATTCAACGTCACCAGCGAAAAATTAGCACCCATCATGCAAGCGAGATGCATCGCGCTTTCGCACAACCCCAAGACTGGGATGGTGGCGATTTCACGACATTCGCGGATCCCGGGGTCGGCAATATTGCCAATCAGAAAAGCATCAAAACCCTCGTCCTGAGCCCGCTGCACGTTCTCAAGCACCTCGCCGGTCTCCAAGTACTCGAGGTAGCGGTACTGGTCAGTCACGCCACCGATCTTGGTGATACCGTGGATTTCAACGCTGGTGTTGACGTCCTTGACCTTGTCAACAATTCGCCGAAGCACGGGATGATACTCACCCCAAGCCTGAGTGCGGGACATGCTTTGGTACCAAAGTTTCATTGTGCTAGCCTTGCAGCCATGAACGCTGCGGAAGTTTCCTGGGCCCAGTCGGGCTTTGGTAAGAGTTTAGAAGCCCGCATGGTTGACTTGAATGTTGTTGAAAACGAATGCTTTGGGGTCGGCGGCTAACACTGCGGCTGGTACACACAACAGCACAGTGAACAATGGTTTTTTCAATTCATATTTCCTTCGTTGCGTATCGGCTTGGCCTGCAGGATCCCTTGCCTAGGAAAGCATACCATTTTTTGTAGGCGATGAGAATGGGCACCATATCCGCTCGTCCAAAAGAAAATAGCCCAATCACTGATGTTGTGAGAATTCTTGGTGACCTCGGGCGCAATCAACTGGCGAAGCGTCACTCCTCGCTGCAGGCCGCTTGGTGTGCCAGCGCCAGGCATGAAGACCCGTGGCGCAAAAAAATACTCCAGAGCTCAATGCCCTTGGGTATTCAATGCATTGCGCGTTTCGGGCGGTGCAGCTCAATGCGAAGCCCCTGTGGCGCGGGCTCGCTCACGAACAATTTGTCGTCTTGCGCTAGGTTAGACATGGTATTTTCCCTTGTAAGTTTCTGAGTGTTTGTCTTGATAATCAATCGTAGCCATTCAAGGAAAAAATTCAGTGAGTGTCAGCAAGAATATGATCAAAATCGCTCTATTGATTTTTCGCTGCTCTGGTCCGTGCTTGGCTTGGCGCAGGTCTGTCAAACTTTTTTGAGTCTTTATCCAAACCCTTGACGACGAAGTCAATCATGAAACTCTCTACATTCATCACGCCATCGGGTGTCGAGCACATCGGTGCACTCATGGAGGACGGTCTCCACCTGGTCGACTTCACTGCATCGTCAACGGATCTTGCCTTTGTCAGTATGTTGGCATTGATCGATGCGGGCCCCGCTGGTTTGGAGCACGCGAGAAGCCTCTTGAAATCGGCGAAGGTGGTGCACGCCTTGAGTGCCGTGCAGTTGCGCGCCCCTGTGCCTGAGCCCAGGCAAATGAGAGACTTCCTGTCCTTTGAAAAACACATCCGACAAGCCCGGGCCAATCGCCATTTGTTTGGCATCCAGGGCTACCCCACGGATCCCGCCAAAATCGAAATCGCCAAAGTTTGGTACGAGCAGCCCATTTACTACAAGTGCAACCGCTTCAGTGTCATTGGGACGGGTCAAGACATTTTGTGGCCACGCTACTCAAAGATGATGGACTTTGAGCTGGAGTTTGGGATTTTTTTAGGGAAAAATGGCAAAAATATCAGTCGCGAAGAGGCCAACGGCTATATCTTTGGGTATTGCATCTTCAACGACATGAGCGCGCGCGATGCGCAAATGGCGGAAATGCTGGGGCAATTGGGGCCCGCCAAAGGCAAGGACTTCGATACGGGCAATGTCTTGGGGCCATGGCTCGTCACCGCCGATGAAGTTCCAGACCCCTATGCGCTCACCATGATTGCACGCATCAATGGCGTCGAGTGCTCGCGAGGATTCAGTGGCGACATGCGCTTTCAATTTGAGGATTTCATTGTCCACGCCTCCATGGACGAGCAACTGCGTGCTGGTGAATTCATGGGTTCGGGCACGGTGGGTGGGGGCTGTGGCTTGGAGATCGGACGATTTTTAGAGCCCGGTGATGTGATCGAGCTCGAGGTCAGTGGACTGGGCGTGATGACCAACCGCTTGGTCAAGCAAACCCTTTGAGCCGCTTCACGCCCGTGGGCTCAGATCAAGGAAATACCCCCATCCATCATGAGGGTGTGTCCAGTGATCAGTCCCGAGGCCGAAGAGGCCAAGAAAACAATGGCGTGAGCGATGTCCTCGACGCTTCCGGCGCGCTGCAGCGGAATCGTGGGTAACTTCTTTTTCATGTACTCGGTGGTGGCAAACAAATCGGCCGTCATGTTGGAGGGGACGGTGGTGGGGGCAATGGCGTTGACCCTCACCGTGGGTGCCCATTCGACCGCAATCACTTTGGTCATGAAGGACACGGCCGCTTTTTGAATGCCATAGGGCGTGCCTTTGCCAGAGACCACCACGCCATTCACGCTGGCAATGTTGACGATGCTGCCGCCACGCTCTCGCATCGGAGCGCCAAAGACTTGGCATGTTCTGTAGACGCCATTCAAGTTCACGTCGGTGAGTTTCATCCACGTCTCTTCATCGCATCCCGCAAAATCGGTCCTGATTTGAATCCCGTGGGCGTTGACCAAGACATTGAGACCGGGGCCTTGTGCAATTTCTTTTTGGATGGCCTCCAGGGAGGCTCGATGGGTCACATCCGCTTGGCGATGAACCATGTGGTCGGTGTCGCTCTCGGTGACTGGGGAGTGGTCCACGCACCAGACTTTGGCGCCAAGGCTGGCAAAGGCCTTGGCCGTGGCAGACCCCAAGGTGCCTCGTCCACCCGTGACCAAGACTTGTGCGCCTCGCAACTCGGCATAGGGCTGGGCATAGTTGTCTTGCGGAATATGGCAATCGGGAAAATTTTTCATGGTGCTGTGTGGGGAGTGGTATTAAGAATAAACGTAATCGTCGGGTTGGAAGTTTCGCGTCATCTCCCAATAGTCGAGCATGCGCCAAGGGGAGGTGGCAAACACTCGGCCATTCTTGTTCTTGAACCAACTGCTCACCGCCGGGTGTGACCACACCATGTCGCGGTGAATGGCGTCCACCTTGTCATTGAATTGATCGTGCACAATCTGCTTGCACTCCATGCTCGCGTGATCGTTTTCGATCAATTCACGCAAGCACGACAGGATGTAGCGCGTTTGGCACTCGCTGTGAAAGATGGCGCTCCCGCCGTGTGCCAAATTGGTGTTGGGTCCGTACATCAGGTAAAAATTCGGAAAATTGGGCACCGTCATTCCCAAATAGGCCTTGGGGTTGTCTCCGGCCCAACGCTCGAGCAAGGACTCACCCCCTCGGCCCACGATGTGCATGGGCCAGGTCAATTTGCCCGCCATGAAGCCCGTGGCCAAGACGATGGCGTCCACTCGGTGAGTCTCGCCATCCACCGTGTGAATGGCGTCTTTGCCAATGTGCGAGATGGCCTGGGTCTGCAGACTCACCTTGGGGTTGGTGAGACTGCGGTACCAGTGGTTGTCTCTGAGCATGCGTTTGCCATAAGGCGGGTATTTGGGGATGATCTTCTCCATCAAGACCGGGTCATCATTGACTTCTTTGCGGATGTGATCGATCAGTTTCTTGCGCATTTCATGATTCAAGGCATTCATCGAGATGTCTTGGTGCTCCCACGTGGGGTCTCGTTTGAGCGTTGGGTACAGGCCATCGGCCGACGCCCACAACAACTGGAAGCGGTACCACTGGGCATAAAACGGCAAATTTTTAAGGGCCCATTTTTTGCCGGGAAGGACCTCACTGAAATAAAGCGGGTTGTGGGTGGCCCAATGTGGGTTGCGCTGAAAGATGTGCAACTCACTCACCTCGTCCAGCACCGTTGGCCCGATTTGCATGCCGCTCGCGCCTGTGCCAATCAAGCCCAGTCTCAAGCCCTTGAGATTGACTTGGTCATTCCACCTCGCCGAGTGAAATAGCGGGCCTTCAAAGGTGTCCATGCCCTTGATGTCTGGAATCGATGGCCGGTTGAGTTGACCCACCGCACAAATGATGGCCTGGGCCTGAAGACGTTGGACGTGGCCGTCTTGGGTTTTGACGTCCACGCACCAGCGCTTGAGCTCTTCACTCCAAACCGCTTGGGTGACCTCGGTGTTGAAGCGAACGTGCTGCCTCACGCCGTATTGGTCTGCACACTTCTCCAAATATTGCCATATCTCTTTTCTCTGGGAGAAATAGCGACTCCAGTCGTGGTTGGGTTCAAAGGAGTATTGGTAAAAGTGATTGGGCGTGTCGACACCGCATCCAGGGTAGCTGTTTTCAAACCAAGTTCCACCAACCGTTGAATTTTTTTCGATGAGGGTGTGCTCAATGCCTAGACGCGTCAATTTGATGGAGGCACAAATGCCCGACTCTCCAGCACCGATGATGAGAACTTTGAAGTGTTTGAGTTTGTCGTGTTCGACAGCTCGTCGCCAATCAATTTCCAAGTTGGCGCCATCGGCGAGTTGGGTCTCGCTTTGAATGAGGCCCAGATAGTCTTTGGGCACCACTTGACCCACGCAGACATTGAGCATCTCCTGGGTCTGCTCAAGGGTGGGCTTGAAGGCGCCGTGGTAATTGGAGAGATCGGGTGTTTTTTCGAGTAAAAGAGCAAATTTCTCGATGAGTTCTATTTTTAGGGGCTCGGGAACGGTCTCGAAAAAACTCCACGGCCCAGTGATGAAGGGCTTGTAAGTCTTCAATACCTCCGTGTCGCCACTCATTTGCACATAGGACATCAGGAGTGGTGCAAAATCGGCTTCACCTAGGGTTTTTCGGTAGTCAATCATGCTGGTATGTTGGCAATCCAATGGGGTCAAAATTCAATCAAAAGATGATACATTGAATGGCTGAGTTTGACCAAGGGGCTTGCCCCTAAGATGGGTCTCATCTCGATCTCATCACGGTCTCATCAAAGCTGTTTTCAACTACAAAAGATCATTCCCTCGCCAGCACTTCAACGACATGTCCCAAGGAAATTTGACCCCCCACACGGCGCAATTGAATTCGATTGTGAAGTTGATCGAGCACCATTCAACCCTGGGCGTGTTGCCCTCGAGCACTGGGCAAGCCTCTGTACGAATGCTCATTGACACTTTGTCTTGTGTATTCGAAGGACGCAATGCACCCGAGGTCAAATCACTGGAGATGTCCTTGGGCCATGACCATGCGGGGATCTTTCGCTTTCCAGGCGGGCCCAGGCTTTCGAGTTGGTCGTGTGCGACCCTGGCGTCCATGGCCTCGACGTGGAGTGAGGCCTGCGAGGGTTTACCTTATGCCCATGGTCGTCCTGGTTTGTCGATCGTGGGGGCCTTGCTGCCCTTGGCCGTTGAGCGCAATGCAACTTTGGGGGAGGTGTTGCGTGCATTGAGTCTGGGCTATGAGGTAGGGGCGCGCTGTGGTGGGTGGTTGCGCATACGACCTGGCATGCACGTGGATGGCAATTGGCCCGGCCTGGGTGTGGCGGTGGCGGTGTCCCATTTGTTGAAACTGAGCACAGCGCAAACCATCACCGCACTCAACATTGCCGCTTGTCAACTGCCAGCGAGTCTTTATTTGCCCATCAAAACGGGTCACAACGCGAGAAATACCTATCTCTCACACAGCGCCTTGTTGGGCCTCATGTCGGCTTATTCCGCCCAGGCGGGGATCACGGCCCCCCGTGAGGCCTTGTTGGAATATGCCGAGCACCACGCGGTCCATGACGGTTTGCCAGTCCCCGATGAGACCCACGCCTTCATTGAAGATGCCTATTTCAAACCATTCGCATCGGCGCGCCATGTTCACTACGGCGTGGAAGCGGCGTTGAAGGTGAGGCTGGCCATGGGTGCATCGAACGGTTTATCGAGCGGTGCCGAGATCGACGCTTTGATGGAAGCCATCGAGTCCATCGTGCTCAAGGTGTATCCAGAAGCGGCCACCTATGCAGGCAACCGCGACCCCCAGGCCACCATCACGGGGCAGTTCAGTTTGTCGTTGGGGGTGGCCAGTGCCTTGCGCTTTGGGCACATGGACCCCAAGATTTACGACCCTGAGTTCTTTTTTGATCCTGGATTGAGACGACTCGAGCGCATGGTTGAAATCGAAGTGGACCCCGAGATTGCCAGTTCGGGCCAACGCCAAGCAGTGCTTTGCGTCAAAACAAAAAATACCAGTTTCCAAGAAAAAATTGAGCACTTGATGGGAGATCCCCTTTTACCCATGAGTGAGCTCGAGGTGCAGGATAAATTCACCAAGTACAGCTCGGGCTGTGTCACCAAAGACGGTGCAGCGCGTTTCATTCAAGCACTGATGCATGGCAGCGCCGAGCTCAACTTTGCCGAGACCTGGCACATGTTGTTTTAATTGTCTTTATTGATTTAACCCCCCAAGGAGCCACCATGACAAGAACTTTCCTGACCCCGCTCACCCGACTGTTGTTCGCCGCACTACCCTTGTCAATGGGGTTGCACTGCTCAGTGGCCAGTGCACAAGGCTCCACGCTGGCGGACAGCTATCCGAGCAAAACGGTGAAAATCGTGGTGCCCTTCACACCGGGAGGCGCGACCGATATCACCGCTCGCATCGTGGCCGAGAAGCTCCAAACCAAGTGGGGGCAATCTGTCGTGGTGGAGAACAAACCCGGAGGGGGGAGCAACATTGGCGCGGACTATGTGGCCAAGGCTGCGCCCGACGGCTACACCTTGGTTTTGGGGGTCACCGGTTCTCATGGCATCAATGTCAGTTTGTACAAAAAAATGCCCTACCATCCCGTTCGGGATTTTGAGCCGATCACGCAAGCGACCATGTACCCCAATGTGATCTTCACGCACCCTTCGTTTCCAGCCAACAATTTACAAGAGTTGCTCGCCCTGGCCAAGAAGAACAATGGCAACATGCCGTTTGGCCACGATGGCACTGGCACAGGTTCACACCTGACCATGGAGTTGCTGCTGCACAAGGCGAATGTGAAAATGCAATCGGTGCCTTATAAGGGCTCTTCACCCATTGTGGCCGATGTCATGGGCAATCAATTGAGTGTGGGCATCACGGGGATCACCAGTGTGATTTCGGCCTACAAAGCGGGCAAGGTGAAAATCTTTGCCTTGACGTCGCTCAACCGCTCGGGTGCTGCCCCAGAATTGCCCACGGTGGCGGAGCAAGGTTTTCCAGGCTTCTCAGGAGAGCCATGGTCAGGATTTTTTGCCCCCAAAGGAACCCCCAAGCCCATCATCAACAAAATTGCCAACGACATGATCGAGGTCATGAAAATGCCCGACGTGGTCAAGCGCATGAACGACTTGGGCACGCCCTTGGTGGCGAGCAAGCCCGATGAGTTTGCTGTCTTCTTGGCCAAAGAGATCGA
>CAIPFK010000020.1 GCA_903864315.1 uncultured Burkholderiales bacterium
AAAAAAACCGTCCAAATCATCCAAGACTTGAAGCTCAAACCGACCAAGGTGGCTGCATTGATTGGCGACGATGTCTAGGCCTACTGCAAAGACAATGTGCACCGACTGAGCATCATGGAGACGGGCCTACCGCTCTCGAGTTTGAAGGGTGAGATCGTGAGCGCCAATGCCTACCTGGGAGCAGATCACATGGTTGAGGCCCTAGAGCAGGGCGCCGACATCGTGATCACGGGGCGCTGTGCAGATTGCTCCTTGTTTTTGGCGCCCATGATGTACGAGTTCAAGTGGCGTGAAGACGATTGGACTTTATTGGGCCAAGGCCAAGTGTGTGCTGACATGCTGGAGTGTGGTGCCAATGTCTCGGGTGGTTTTTTTGCCGATCCGGGCTACAAAGATGTCCCCGATCTTGGTAATTTGGGTTACCCCTATATTGATATGGAGTCCGACGGGCGCTGCGTGATCTCCAAGGTGCAAGGCACGGGTGGGGTGATCTCTCCAGCGACGTGTGCTGAACAAATGATTTACGAAATCCACGATCCAAGCCACTACATCACGCCCGATGTGGTGGTGGATTTCACGGGTGTTGAACTCAAACAACTGGGTCCCGACCGCGTTGAAATCACCGGTGGACAAGGCAAAGCGAGACCCGATCAGCTCAAAGTCTCCATTGGAATCAAAGAGGGCTGGATTGGCGAGGCCGAGATCACGTATGCCGGTTTGGGGTGTCTCAACCGCGCTCGATTGGCGGAGGCGGTGGTGAGGCGAAGAATTGAAATCTCTGGGTTGCAACTGCAAGAACTTCGGGTGGACTACATTGGACTGAACTCATTGCACGGTGATGCGTCTTTGTTGCCTCAAGAAGAACCTTATGAGGTGAGGGTGCGGTTTGCGTGTCGCAGCGCTGATCAATTGAATGCACAAAAATTGGCCAATGAAGTGGAGACCTTGGTGGGGAAGGGGCCTTGTGCGAGCTCACTGCCGCGCATCCAAGTGCGCGAGGTGTTGGCGATTTACTCGGTCTTGGTGCCCCGTGCCGAGATCAAAACGCACATTGTGTATGAGGAGACACACCGATGAGGTTTTACCTAAGAGAATTGGCCCATGCACGCGCGGGCGACAAGGGGGATACCTGCAACATTGGGGTCATTGCATACCAGAGCAGTTTTTACGACTTGATGTTAAAGCAAGTCACGCCTGAGCGGGTGAGGGCGCATTTCAAGAGTTTGGTCAAAGGCGACATTCGCCGCTATGAGTTGCCCAAGGTCCATGCCATCAATTTGGTGATGGACAATGCTCTTGGGGGGGGCGTCACACGCTCCTTGTCCTTGGATCCGCATGGCAAATCTTATTCAGCACTGCTCTTGGCCCTGCCCATCGAGGTCGATGAGGCCAACAGCCAAATTTTATTGGCCCTGGGGCGCAAGCCGTTGGCATGATTGAGCGCACACGCATGATGAAGGAAAAAATTCGATTGAGCGTGGACGAGGCCCGTGCGCTGAGCTTGCAAGTTCTCATGCGCCAGTCTGTGAGTTCAGCGCACGCCATCGTGATCACTGACCATCTCATGGACGCCGCCCTTTGTGGGTATGAGTACTCGGGACTTCCCAAACTCCTGCAACTCATCAACAATCCCAAGTGGAAAAATAAAACCACCCCGATTGCGGTGACCTACGAGAGCGCGATGTCCAAAGTCATTGACGGTGGCAACCACTCGGGCATGATTGCCCTGGAAGAAGCCAGCAATATGCTCATTGAGATGGCACAAAAAACGGGCATGGCCGTGGTGGGTGTCAACAACACGTGGATGAGTGGGCGCAGTGCGTATTTCGTGGAAAAGATTGCTCGCCACAAATTGGTGGGCTTGCATACGGTTGGAGCCTCGGACTTGGTCACACCCTTTGGAGGTGCAAAACCGAGTTTGGGCACCAACCCCATCGCGATGGGGTTTCCGATGAAGGATGACCCCCTTGTCATTGATTTGAGCACCGCTGCATTTCCTGGCACTGAATTGGATTTCTTCGCCCTCCTCAATAGAGAACTCCCCAGTGGTGTTGCGCTTGATATCCATGGAGAGCCGACCACCGACCCAATGGAAGCCAAAAAAGGTGCATTGTTGCCCTTTGGTGGCCACAAGGGCTATGCCTTGGCGTTGGGGTTTCAAGCGCTGGCTGTGTTGGCGGGTTCTGAGCGTAGTCCCAACCATGACTATGGATATTTCTTCATGGCCTTCAAGCCAGACTTGCTGATGCCCTTGCGTGACTATGAGCAATCACTGCAAACTTTAATTGACAAGGTCAAAAACACACCCACCCTCCAAGGGGTGGATGGCATTCGTATTCCTGGCGAACGGGGACAAGCCTTGAGGCGGATCCATCAAAAAAACGGGATTGAACTCGACGCCGACATTTTTCAAAAGCTCAAAAGTCTTTGTTCATGAGCGGCGGTTTGATCTGAGCGTTGGGTTTGGGTCGACCGGTATTTTTTGTTCAAGTATTTTTCTATAAGGATGAATCGTGGCACGCAACAGAAAAACAATCAGCTCTGACATGGCGTGGAGCACGGTGGACAGCATCACCGTCAAGGGCAAGAGTTTGACCCAAGACATCTTGGGCAAGATGAATTTGGGCGACTATGCCTTTCTCGAAATATTGAGTCGCACACCCACTCCTGAGGAGTCCATCGTCTTCAGTGCTGTGCTGGCCACCTTGGTCGAGCACGGCATGACCCCCATGGCCATCACCTCTCGACTGACCTACCTGGGGGCGCCTGAGTCGCTCCAAGGGGCCGTGGCAGCGGGTATATTGGGGATGGGCACAACCTTTGCTGGAACCGCAGAGGGTTCTGCCAGACTGTTGCAAGAAGCGATTCCCAATCCTCAGATTGCATTGTCGGCCCAGGAGATCAAGACCATGGCATCTGCCATCGTGGCCCAGCACATGGCCAGCAAGAGACCCATTCCTGGCATTGGGCACCGGTTTCACAAACCCATCGACCCTCGCACGCCTCGGCTCTTCGCCATTGCAGCGGAAAACCACTTGAGTGGGCATTATGTGGAGTTGATGAAACAAATCGCACTTTGTGCCGAAGAGGCCATGGACAAGCCTGGACTCTTGCCGGTCAACGCCACCGGTGCCATTGGTGCGCTGGCCTCAGAGCTCGGGGTGCCATGGAAATTGTGCCGCGGTTTGGCCGTGATTGGTCGAACCATTGGCCTCGTGGGGCATTTGGCCGAAGAGATGAAAAATCCCATTGCAAGGGAGATCTGGGAGCGCGCGGACGAGGAGTCTAGCGCGCACCACCACACCAGCAACCCATGACCGAGGCTTGATGTTTGAGGTTTGAGGCCGTGTGGTCGTGGGGTCGTGAATGCCCAGGGGTGGGTGGGTTTACGCTAGTCAACTGGTCGAGCACCACTTCGACACAAGCCCGATGATTGGTGAAGAAGTGAACGGTTGCAAGAGAGAAGATGCAAAAATGGAAATTTTGTTCTTTGGTGTTGAATGGAAAGCATGATGATCAAATCACCCGAGGATGGCGTTGATGTCGAGCAAGCTGCGATGGCTGTTTTTGATGCGGTGAGCAATGGGGGAATCGCCATTGTTTACCTGGATGTTGCTTATTCGATTTTGGCTCGAACTGAAGAGGCCGTCAAAAAAATATATGCAGCCAAAGGGCGCAGTTTTTCCAAGCCCACGGGTATTGTGGGTTGCCAAGCTATTCACCACGCATTGCACGTGTTGGACGATTTTCGGTTTTCAGTGGTTGAGTCCATCACTGTCAAACACAATTTGCCACTGGCAGTCATCGCACCCTATCAGAAACAACATCCATTTTTGAAACAAATGGATCCCTTTGTACTGTCCAATGCGGTGAAAGACGATACATTGAACTTGCTCTTGAATGCAGGCCGGGTGAGAAACCGCATTGGTGAATTGTGTTGGCATCATCAAATGCCATTTGTTGGTTCGTCGGCCAATAAATCGTTGACAGGTAGTAAATACAACATCATTGATATTGAGCAGGAATTGCTAGACATCAGCGACATGGTGCTGGATTACGGGCAATCCATTTACCACAACGTGCAAGGTCAATCCAGCACCATGATTGACTTCAGGGATTTCAGTGTCGTTCGAAAAGGGGTTTGTTTCGGCGAGATTGAAAACGTTCTTCGTGATGAATTCTCCATTGTTTTGAAAGTCAAGTCATGAGACTCTTTTGTATAGTGTTATCACTTCTTTGTTGTCATGTGCTCGCACAAAACTATCCGGTGAAGCCCGTGGTCATCACCGTTCCTTTTCCTGCAGGAACCTCCACGGACGTGGTGGGTCGCGAAGTTGCACAAATTCTCTCCAAAGCCAATGGCGTGGCTTTTGTGGTGGAGAACAAACCAGGTGCCCAGGGTTTGACAGGGGCGGCGCTTGTGGCCAGGGCGCCCAAGGATGGGTACAGCCTTTTGTTTGGCAATAACACCACTCAGGCCGCAGCACCTTGGATTGCTAAAAATTTGTCCTACGATCCCATTCGCGATTTTGAACCGATTGCCAGAATTGGTGCTGTCGTTTTATCCTTGGTGGTGAGGTCGGATGCTCCGTTTCAAAGCACTGAGCAGTTGATTGACTTTGGTAAAAAACACCCTGGGCAATTGAAGTGGGGGTATGCGAACGGTGCCAATCAAGTCTCAGGTGCGGCCATCACCACTTTTGGCAATCTGGACGCCATTGGTGTTCCCTACAAAGGAGTGCCGCAAATGCTGACCGATCTGATTGGAGGCAGCATCGACTTCACAGTGGCTGACGTGACCAACGTCAGTCCATTGATCAAGGCGGGTCGGTTGAAAGCATTGGCCGTGACCTCCAGCGAGAGCATTGAGTCGATGCCCAATGTCATGCCGCTTTCCAGAACCATCAGCGGATTCTCATTGTTGGGCTGGTTTGCCCTCTTCGCACCGGTGGGGACTCCCCTTGCTTACACCTCCAAGTTATCAGAGCAGATCTTGAGCGGCCTACAAGACAAAGAGGTTCAGGAACGGCTTAAATCCTCAGGCATATTGATCTATTCCGGCACTTCAGAAGAGTTGCGCAAGTTTGTGGCCAGTGAGTCTGAAAAATGGCGGATTTTGGTGAGGAACGCGAACATCCAACCAGAATAATGTGGAGCCAGTGGCCAGTGGTCGATGGCACCAGGCCCGAATCATCAGCCGTGAAGTATTGGTTTGTTCACGGTGTTTTTCGAATTCAATTGTCCACTGAACGGTGCATTATTTCGCTTGAATCAGGTTTTCCCAATCCAGCCATTTCGCCAAGGCCTGTCCCATCACCAACTTTTTATCCTCAGGACCTATCCAAGTGTATTCGTGGGTAAACAACTCAATGCACTGCGTCCATGAGCATTGGAGTTTGGTGATGTCACTTCCCCAAAAGAATCGATGTGCGCCAAACGCTTGAAAGAGTGCTTTGACATGGGGTTCAATGCTTCGGTAGGGATAAGAGTCCACTGCATAAGCGGGTACAGCAGTCGCTTTGATGGCAATATGGGGATAGGCTGCCAAATCGGTGAGAAACCTCATTTGGGCAAATGCCTTCTCGCCAGTCGCATCCAGTGGAACTCCCAGATGATCGATGATGAGCTTTAATCTTGGATAGCGCTTGGCAATCATTTCAAAAACCTGCAAATGGCTGCTCGCTGCAATTGCGATGGGTATGCTTGCATCTTGTGCCGTTGACCACAACCAATCGAGCTCATGGCTTTCAATCCATTGCAGATGGACCGGATCATTGAGGATGTATCGCAACCCCAGCATGTTGGGCTGGGTTTTCCAATTCCTCAAGATCTCCAAACGATTGGGATGGTCGAGCGGGAAGTTGCCCAAGATCGCCAAGCGGGTGGGATGCGCACGGGCCGCTTCAATCGCAATGGCATTGGCCGATGCATCCCAAGCGGGTGGTTGAATGATGGCCGCACTCACACCGGCTTGGTCCATGTCGCTGAGCACCTCAAGCGCACTGTAGGGCGCTTGGCGGTGTGCGCCTCTGGGGGTGCCACTGTGCCAGATGTGGATGTGGGCATCGATGATGTTCATGAAACCTCCGTATTGAGCCTGACAACGCACTTGCCCCAAAAACGCTACCCGTGGTGTGGAATGAAGACATGCATGCCTGAGAGCCCTTTTTGCAGGGACATGTAGACATCCTTTGCGCGGCTGAGCTCATGCTCAACAATGTTGCGCGGCGGCTTTATCAAGCCCGCCTCAAAATCACTGGCCAATTGTGTGAGCACGCCAGCGCAGTCTTGGGCCGAGTAGAGCAAGGAGTTGACACCGACAATAGAGGCACCGTTGCGATACAAGTCCCGCACTGAAATGCTGACTTGCCCGTCTCCAGGGGCCACGATGACCGCGACCCGTCCAAACTGGCCAATTGAGGCGATGCTGGCAGTCAAAAATAAACCGGTCGTGTCAAAAATCACATCCGGCCCTTTGGGGAAATGCTTGCGAATGGTTTTTGGGAGATCTTGCAAGGCCTGTTCGCCATCAAAGGAGTCTGCTTGGGCCCCTCGGGCTTGCATCGACTCCAAGTGTGCATTGCCCCTGGCCAAACCCAACACCTGGGCTTGGCGTTGGAGGGCCAACTCCATGGCGGCATTGCCGACAGCGCCATTGGCGCCAATCACTGCAATGCTGGTGCCTTGACTCACCGCACAAGACTGCAGCGCATGCCATGCGGTGATGTAGGGCGTGCCACAGTTGCCCGCTTGGGGGAAGGTCAGTGATTGGGGTTTGGGTGAAACGGCGTTGCGATGGATTTTCATGAACTCGGCATGGCTGCCGTCCTTGATGAAACCATTTTCTTTGCCGCTGCCCCAAACCTCAAGACCGATGAGCTCACTGGGGCCTTCGACCACGATGCCGGCATAGTCTCTCCCAGGTGTTCTGGGGGTGGTGGTGTAGGGCAGGCGTCCCATCACATTGGAGAGGTCATTTCGGTTGAGCCGGGCCGCTTTGATTTGCACCAACACTTCGTCGTCATTCAAGGTCGGCTTTGTGAACTCGACGAATTCCAAGTGGTTCAAGTCTCCGGTTTGATTGAATCGCAACGCTTTCATGGGCTCTCCAAAATTAAAATCACGTGTTGGTGTTGGTGTCGGGCTTGGGCTTGGGCTATTTCTTCTGTCCCGCCGAGGCGGCCACTTTGCGCCACTTGTCGATTTCTTTTTGAATGAAGGTTTTGAATTCCAGTTGGGTGTTGCCAACGAGTTCCAGGCCCTCTTCGTCATAGATTTTCCTGAGCTCGTGGTCTTTCAAGATCAACACAATTTCTTTATTGAGCAAGGTTTGAATGGGCTGGGGAGTCTCTATCGGGGCCACAATTCCGTACCAAGTCGAGGACTCATAGCCTTTGACCCCAGCCTCTGCGATGGTGGGGATGTCGGGCAGCATGGGTGAGCGCTTCTTGCCCGTCACTGCAATGGGGATTAACCGTTTGACCTTGATCAAGGGCAGCGCCGTAGAGATGCTGGCAAATGCAAATGTGACCTGACCGCCCACCACATCGGCCGTGGCTTGGGACATGCCTTTGTAGGGAACATGGATCATGTCAGCCCCGGTGAGTTGATTGAACAATTCACCCGAAAGATGACTGCCTGTGCCCTTGCCGGCTGACGCATAGGTCACGGTTTGTGAGCTCGACTTGGCAATGTCGATGATGTCTTGGATGCTTTTGGCGCCAAAGGTGGAATTGGCACACAGCACAAAGTCTTGCAGGCCCACCAGGGTGATGGGGGCGAAATCTCGAATCGGGTCGTATTTGACTTTGTCAAAACTCACATTGGTGGCCAAGCCTGCAATGGTGCCGATGAGCAAGGTGTAGCCATCGGGTTTGGCGTTGGCCACGTTTTCCGTGGCGACGGTGCCACCACCTCCCGGTCGATTGTCCACCACCACCGGTTGCCCCCATTTTTCACCCAAACGCTGACCAATGCTGCGCGCCAAGCGGTCAACGCTGCCTCCGGCAGCAGACGGGACGATCAAGCGGATGGGTTTATCGGGATAATTTTGAGCATGGGCCAGACTCAATGAGACAAGTAGCCAAGAGAGTAAGAGCAAGAGGATCGGTTTCATGGTGAGTCATTCATCGGGATGGGGAGGCAATCAAGTTGTTCATGCACGTGCAGTCAGGGTTTGCAATTGATTTGCATCTTGCGTGCGCGTTG
>CAIPFK010000021.1 GCA_903864315.1 uncultured Burkholderiales bacterium
CAAAGAAGCTGGCCAATGCAATATGAAGTGTAAAAATACGCTTGTATTTTTTCATGATTGATTCCTTGAAAAAGATGATGAAGTTTGCTTTGAACTCATGGAAGAATGAATTGAATTCCATGCAATCATTGCTTTCAAAGAAGCGGTGCAATGACATGAGTGCTTGCATTTTTTACAATAATGTATTTTCATCATCTAAGTAATAGGGAAACCCTTAGGGGGCGTGCGACATCCGATGCATCAATGATGAACAATTGATGCCCTCGGATTGATTTGACTCTAACCGCAAGATTGAGTTGAATGATTAAAAAATAAGCAAGCTCAAAGGAAGCAATGTTTTCATATCTTCTTTTGATTTATCCACAGATTTATCAACTGCTTTTGTTGATAAGACTCATCACTTGTGTCAAGTGATATTTAAAAACTGGGTATTGTATATATTGTTTTTAAAACGTAGGTCACTCATGATGGATGCATGAAAACTGATGGTGGTTTTGATTCCCTCAATGTGCAACTGACATAGCGCTGATTTCATCAACTCAACAGCATCTTCACGCGTTTTTGCGTGGCAAATGATTTTGGCGATCAAAGAGTCATAGAAAATGGGGATTGAATAACCTTCAAAAATGTGTGAATCAATCCGCACGCCATCCATGCTCGGCCACTTCAATGTGGTGATGGTTCCAGGAGAGGGCATGAACTTTTTGTCTGGATTTTCAGCATTGATTCGGCATTCAATCGCATGTCCATCGCTTACCAAAGCGGATTGATTCCAATTCAAGTGTTCGTTTCGTGCTATTTTGATTTGTACTTCGACCAAATCCATGTTGAAACACATCTCTGTCACTGGGTGTTCAACTTGTATTCGGGTGTTCATTTCCAAGAAATAATATTCATGGACATTCAAGTCATAAATGTATTCAATTGTTCCAATATTCAAGTAGTTGGATGCTTTGCAAATTTGCACTGAGGATTCGGAAATTCTCTCCAGCAGTTCACGGCTCAATAGATTCGCTGGACTTTCTTCAATCAATTTTTGATTCTTGCGCTGGATGGTGCAGTCTCTGGCCCCCAGAACGTAGACTTCGTGTCCATCGCAAATGACTTGAACCTCAATGTGCCTGATATTTTCAAAATATTTTTCAATGTAGAGATCTGATTTGGCAAACGATCTCATCGCTTCAGCCGTCAAGTTGTCAAACTCTTTTCTGATGTCATCCGCATGGTGAAAAATCTTCATGCCGCGTCCACCACCTCCGGCGCTTGCTTTGATGATGACGGGGTAACCGATCGTGTCGGCCAGGGCGACAGCTTCTTCGGAAGTTTGAATCTCTCCGTCTGAACCCGGTGAGGTGGGTACACCTGCGCGTTTGGCGATCAATTTTGCGCGTGCTTTGTCCCCCATGTCGGCCATCGTTTGTGCCGAGGGTCCAATGAACACAATGCCTGCTGTCTCGCAGGCTTGGACAAAAGCGGCTTTTTCGGACAAGAACCCATAGCCTGGGTGGATGGCATCGACGCCCAAGTCTTTGGCGACCGAGATGATTTTCTCGATGTTGAAGTAGCTTTGCAATGCTGGGCCAGGACCGATATTGACGCTCTCATCGGCCAATTGGACCGCGAGGGAATTGGCATCAGCATCTGAATAAACCTGAACCGTTTGAATGTTCATCGCCTTGCACGTTCTGATGATTCGAACTGCAATTTCTCCTCGGTTGGCAATGAGTATTTTGTGGATTGTCATGCTCATGTGCAATGGTTGGGGTTCAAACTCACTTTTGGATTGAAATCAACAGTTGATCTTCCTCGATGGTGTCGGTTTCCTTCACATGGATGTGCTCGATGGTGCCATCTTGTGGCGACTCGACTGGAATTTCCATCTTCATGGATTCGATGATGATGAGGGTGTCCCCAGATTGAACCCGCTCACCTGGCTTGACCAAAATTTTCCAAATGGATCCGGATATCTCTGCATTGATATTGATAGTGGTCATTGAACTCTCCAAATTGCAAATCATTTCACGTTTTCACCGTTGACAAAGAGGTCAAAATTGGTCAACATGGTTGACAATATTATCACCATTTTCAAATTGGATGGACTTAAAGCTTCAAAAATTAAGAGAAAGTGGTTTGCCTCGTTTGTTGTTGCAAGTCAGAAGAGGGTTTCTCTCTAGAGTGAAGGCCGATATGCAACAAAGGGATGGATTTCCCTTCAATTCACTCACGGGTTCTGCTTTGCCATTCATTGATGTGGGTGGCACCCGACTCACTGAGTTGTCCAAGAAAATGGGGATCAGCAAACAAGCCACGTCCAAGACTGTCCGTGAGTTGGAGAGTTTGGGTCTCGTTGTGCAATCCAAGCTCGAGGGTGATCAACGCAAAAACATGATTGAATTCACGCCTGAGGGGATTTCATACATGAAAAAACTGCATGCATCCATTAAAAAAGCGGAAATCGAGCTGGCCCATCAAATTGGCGAAGCCGAGTTTGAACAATTGAGGTGTATTCTTAGGAAATCATTGGATTTTTATCAATCAATGCATTGATTGATTTGAAAACCCCAAAACAATATTGGTTGTGAAAAGGCGCTGAAAATGACCTGGTTAAAAGAAGTTGAAGACATCAAATATCGCCACACCTTGGCTGAACACTGCGGGGGAGAGGACGCTGTCAAGCGCCAGCACGACAATGGTAAATTGACAGTGCGCGAACGCATAGACAAATTGATGGATCCTGGATCCTTTCGTGAAGTGGGAAAGTTGGCCGGTAAAGCCGTGTACAACGGGGACCAGTTGGTGTCGTTTGAGCCCGCTCCTTATGTGATGGGGCTTGGGAAAATCAATGATCGGCCTGTAGCGGTTGGCGGCGAGGACTACACCATCCGTGCGGGCACGGGCTTTGGCAGTGATCGCCGCAAGGGCGGTCAAGGCGGCTTCATTGAAGACTTGGCTTATGAATACCGCATCCCCTTGGTCAATCTCATCGATGGCACGGGTGGAACGGTGAACACGGTCAAGAGAAAAGGCTATACCGTCATTCCTGGCTACGGTCAGGATGGCTTTGAGCGTTCCGCGCAACTCATGGGGGTGGTACCTGTCGTCAGTGCAGTGATGGGTACCGTGGCCGGTGGTCCTGCAGGCCGTGCCATGCTGGCGCACTGGAGTGTCATGGTGAAGGATACGAGCCAGATCTTTGCTGCCGGCCCGCCCGTTGTTGAGCGTGCATTTGGACAAAAATTGCATAAAAATGAGCTCGGGGGTTACAAAATTGCGGCAGAAACGGCTGGCACCATCGACAACGTTGCAGACAACGAAGAGGATTGTTTGAACCAAATCAAACGCTTCTTGTCCTTCATGCCTCAAAATGCCTGGGAGCTTCCGCCTGTGGTGACGAGCACCGACAAGATCGACCGGTGCGAAGACAAATTGTTGAGCATTGTTCCCCGCTCTGAGCGACAAGCCTACAACATGAAAAAGTTGATTTCCATGATCGTGGACATCGGTTCGGAATTTGAAATCCAAGCGGGTTTTGGCAAGTCCGTCATCACGACGTTGGCTCGCATGAATGGTTTTGTGGTGGGCATTGTGGCCAACAACCCCATGTTTGGAGGAATTGTGGACGTGAAAGCGGCCAGAAAACAGACCCATTTCATTGAATTGTGTGATTCATTCAACATCCCCTTGATCTTCTTGGTGGATGTGCCCGGATTGCTCATCGGCGTAGAATCTGAATCCCAAGCGATCATGCGTTTTGGCATTCAACAGCGATACGCTTTGGCGCAGGCCACCGTTCCAATTTACAGTGTGTTGGTCCGAAAATGTTTTGGTGTTGCCGGAGGCAGTGTCATTGATAGATCGGGGCTGAACTTCAAGATCGCCTGGCCTTCGGCTGTTTGGGGATCATTGCCCATTGAAGGCGGAGTCAAGGCCGCATACCGAAAAGAAATCGAAAGCGCTGCCGACCCCAAAGCGCGTGAGGCTGAAATTGAGGCCGAGCTCAGAAGTTTATCGTCGCCATTCAGAACTGCAGAGGCATTTGCCGTGGAAGACTTGATCGATCCCCGAGAAACCAGACCCTATTTGTGTCAGTTCATTGAAGCTGCGCAATACAGATTGAAAACCCAAATTGGTCCCAAGCTCAAAGCTGGGGTCAGACCCTGATGACCGGGTACGAAGGAGCCATGCATGCCTAAAAAATTGATTCCCCTAGTTCAATCGATCCTGGTAGCACTTGCATGGGTATGTGCCTTGCCTGCAGCAATCGGTGCCGATTGGTCTCCGACTCAAACCCTGGAGTTCATCGTCCCGGCGGGTCCTGGTGGTGCTTTGGACCAGGTTGGGCGTGAGGTTCAACAGTTTTTTGAGAAAACCCAGCGTTCAAAATTCCAAATGATCGTGGTGAACAAGGGTGGAGGAAATGGCAAAATTGCCTTTGATGCTTTGAAGCAAAAGACCGGTGACCCGCACTATTTGACCATCAATACCACGGGATACATGTCCAATTACCTCATTGGAAACTTGGACATGCTGCCTCACCGAGAGTTGACTCCCTTGGCCATTTTGCAAGATGAGTATTTGGTGCTGGCCGTTCGGGCCGACTCGCCCATCAAGGATTTGTCAGAGGTCATCCAAAAATTAAAAAGCGATCCCGCCAGTTTGCGCATTGCCGTGGCCACGAGCATTGGCAACCACATCCATGTGGGCACGGCGAAAGCCTTGAAAGCGGCCGGGATTGACATCACCAAAATCGTGGTGGTTCCGTTTCGCTCCTCCTCGGACTCTGTGTTGGCGATGATCGGAGGCCATATTGAGTTGGTGGCCGCGACCACACCCAATGTCGTCTCCATGGTGCAAGCCGGAAAAATCAGATTGCTCGCCGTGAGTGCAGAAAAACGCCTGGGCGGCGTATTCAGCAATACACCCACATGGCGTGAGAGTGGGGTTGATTCGGATTTTCACTCAACGTTGGGGATTTTGGCGCCCAAAGGCTTGAGCCCAGAGCAAATTGATTATTGGGGGACTTTCTTTAAAAATTTATCCACCAGCAAAGAGTGGCAAAGCTCCATGGAAAAAAATCAAAGCCATTTGCACTTTGTTCCTTTTAAAGACACCACCAGCTATTACGAGCAAGAGTTCCTGGGTGTGAAGGAGATTGTGGGTGATCTGAAACTGCTGGGCTCTGCCAAAAATTAAGCTTTAAACCATGTTTTCAAACGACCCCAGCAACGCTGCCTCTGACAAGCCCCATCACTCTGGCCCTTTGGTGGGCTACAAAGTGCTTGAGTTGTGCTCAACCATAGCGGGGCCAGCCTGTGCCCGCATGCTTGCCGACTTTGGGGCGGATGTGATCAAGGTTGAACCGCCCGAGGGAGACCCCATGCGCAGCATGGGCAAGCATGCGGGCGATGTGTCGCTTTATGCGGCCACTTTGCTCAGGAATAAGCGCGCCATCTCCATTGATCTCAAGACCGAAGAGGGCAAGAAAATCGTCAGAGAATTGGCACTGAAATGCGATGTGCTGGTGGAGAATTTTCGACCGGGTGTCATGGAAAGGTTGGGCCTCGATTATGAGAGCTTGTCCAAGGATCACCCGGGCTTGGTGATGGTACGAATCAGTGGCTACGGGCAAACGGGTCCCTACAAGAATCGGCCCGGTTATGGTGCGATTTGTGAAGCCTTTGCAGGGGTGAGGCATCTGACGGGCGACCCCGACAGACCACCCGCACGGGTGGCCTTGGCCACGACCGATTATTTGACGGCTGTGTACGCGTGTTACGGCACCACCATGGCACTCCTCAACAGAGCCAAAACCGGGCGCGGCCAGGTGGTCGATGTGGCTTTGTATGAAGCGGCTTTTTCTCAAATGGAAGCCTATGTGCCTGCTTTCAAGACCACCCAGTTTGTGCCCAACCGCGTGGGCTCCAACCTGCCCAACATGGCCCCCAACAGTTTGTACCAGGCCAAGGATGGCGGCTATGTGTTGATTGCGGCCAACAGCGATGCAACCTTCAAAAGGCTCATCGAAGTGATGGGCCAGCCTGAGTTGATCCATCACCCGCTGATGAGTTCCATCCGAGTGCGCGGGCAAAACATTCCTTTTTGCAATGAGGTGGTCTCGGCTTGGACGATCCAGCACGATGGTGTCGATATTGAGAGAATGTTGATTGAGGCCGAGGTTCCGGTCTCCAGGGTTTATACAATGCCCGATATTTTTGAGGACCCGCATTTTGCAGCTCGGGAGATGCTGCCTCAGATTGAGCACCCCATACTCGGGCCATTGACGCACCCCGGTGTGGTGCCCAAATTGAGTTCGACGCCCGGAGAAATACTGCGCTCAGGTCCCAATTTTGGCGAAGATACGCGTGATGTTCTGCGGCAAGAATTGAATTACTCCCAAGAGCAACTGGAGCGCTTGGAGGCTCAAAAAATCATTTTCAGTGCGCCCGCGATCGCTTGAACGGGGGTCGCTGGCAAGGCTCTAGGCCAATGCTTTGATGGGGCGGGCGTCTGAAAAGATGCGCCCTGGGGTTAACCCGACACCCAAGCACTGAGCATTGGCGATAAGCTCACCACACGATTGACCAACTCTCATTCTCTATGAACAACAACAGTTCCACCCCATTGGAAAATTCCATTGACC
>CAIPFK010000022.1 GCA_903864315.1 uncultured Burkholderiales bacterium
CTCCATGAAAAACAACTGTGCCGCCCGGTATGGCAAGCAATGGAGGGGCTGTGACCCTCTTGCGTGACCGTGAGCAGCAGCACGTCCGTGTCACAATCGAGTCGCATGCTGTGCACGATTTGAACATGGCCAGACTCTTCGCCCTTGAACCACAATTTTCCCCGTGAACGACTGAAGTAGACGGCCCGTTTTGTTGCGGCGGTTTTCTCCAACGCCTCGCGGTTCATCCAAGCAAACATCAAGACGTCTCCGCTCTCCTTTTCCTGGGCAATCACAGGCAAAAGCCCCTTGTCGTCAAAGCGCACTTGCTCCAGCCAAGACTCGGTAGCGACGTTGACGGGTGCACAAGGCACAGATGCTGGCGTAGAAGTAGACAAATCAAGCTTTCAGTTCAAAAAAGGAAGACCATTTTAATTTTTCAATGCAGCATGAATCCCTGGGCCTACAAAAACAATCTGACGCATTGGGTTGTTGAAGAAAAAGCGCAATTCAAGCATCAAAACATCAAGCGTTCAAGGCCTCACCGCAATTCCACGGGCACGCAAACAGGCCTTGGCCTCTTGAATGGTGTGCTCACCATAATGAAAAATACTGGCTGCCAGCACCGCATCGGCGCCACCGAGCTCAATGCCGTCGGCCAAATCCTCGAGTGAGCCCACACCGCCCGAGGCAATCACGGGCACACTCACTGCCGCACTGACGGCTCGCGTGAGCGCCAGATCAAAACCACTCTTGGTGCCGTCTTTGTCCATGCTGGTGAGCAAAATCTCACCCGCTCCGAGATGCGCCATGCGCTGGGCCCACTGCACAGCATCGAGCCCCGTGTCGCGCCGCCCGCCATGGCTGTACACATCCCAGCCCGGACCCAGTGGCTCACCGCGCTCGCTCAAGCGACTTTCTTGATCTGGGGTTCTTTTCTTGGCATCGATGGCCAGCACAATGCACTGTGAGCCGTACTTGTTGGCGGCATCCCGAATCACGAGCGGATTGGCAATGGCCGCCGAATTGAAGCTCGTCTTGTCTGCGCCCGCATTCAAGAGCCGTCTCACATCTTCCACCGTTCTCACACCCCCCCCCACCGTCAAGGGGATGAACACCTTGGTGGCCACCGCTTCAATGATGTGAAGGATCATGTCTCGCTCGTCGGACGTTGCGGTGATGTCCAAAAAAGTGAGCTCATCGGCCCCTTGGTCGTTGTAGCGCGCTGCAATCTCGACAGGATCCCCCGCGTCTCTCAATGCGACGAAGTTCACCCCTTTGACCACCCGGCCCGCTGTCACATCCAAACAAGGGATGATGCGCTTGGCCAACATCACTGGGCGTCCAACTCGTCGGCACGCGCTTGGGCTTGCTCAAAATCCAAGTCTCCCGAATACACCGCACGCCCACAAATGACCCCCTCAATGCCCTCGTCTTGAGCAGCGCACAAGGCCTCAATGTCCTTCATCCCAGACAAGCCACCGCTGGCAATCACAGGAATGGAGAGCGCTTGGGCCAAGCGAACCGTGGCCTGCACATTGATGCCCGTGAGCATGCCGTCTCTGCCAATATCGGTGTAGATGATGGACTCCACCCCATAGTCCTCAAACTTTTTGGCCAAATCCACCACCTCGTGGCCGGTGAGCTTGCTCCAGCCGTCGGTTGCGACTTTGCCGTCCTTGGCGTCGAGCCCGACGATGATGTGCCCACCAAAGGCCGAACACGCGTCCTTTAAAAACCCAGGATTCTTGACCGCAGCGGTCCCCACGATGATGTAGCGCATCCCACCGTCAATGTATTTCTCAATCGTGTCCAAGTCGCGGATGCCGCCACCGAGTTGCACCGGAATATCATCTCCCACGGCTTTCAAGATGGACCGAATTGCACTGTAGTTCTGCGGCTTGCCTGCAAAGGCGCCATTCAAGTCCACCAAATGCAGTCTCCTTGCGCCCTTTTTGACCCACGAGAGCGCCATCTCGGTGGGGTCTTCTCCAAAGGTGGTGGCCTGCTCCATGTCTCCTTGAATGAGGCGAACGCAGTGACCGTCTTTTAAATCAATGGCGGGAATCAGTAGCATGATGTCAAAAATTGAAAGTTCGGATAGGGGATGGAGAAAAAAAGGGGAAAGGAATTGTCGGGACGTTTCGGGACGTTTCGGGACGTTTCGGGGCGATTCGGAGCGTTTTGGGGTGTTTCGGAGCGTTTCAGTTCGTTTTGAGGGCTAGGCGTTGAGACTCACAATGAGGCACTGGCCTCATTTGACCCAGCGCTTGTCCTGGGTTGCATGGATTCAAGGTGACCACGTCAAAAAATTTCTGTACAACTGCAGGCCATTGTCAGCACTCTTTTCAGGGTGAAACTGGGTCGCGAAAATATTATCGCGCGCAATGGCCGAGGTAAAGGGTGCGCCGTAGTCAGTTTCCCCTACAGTGTGGCGCACTTCTGACGGTTGGGCGTAATAACTGTGCACAAAATAGAAGTAACTGCCCTCTTCAACGCCTGCCCACAGGGGATGTTTGCGACTTTGGTGCACGGCATTCCACCCCATTTGTGGCACCTTGAACGGGTGGCCATCGGCTTGCAAGCGACCGGCGAGGTTGAATTTCACCACCTCTCCTTGAAATAGCCCCAAGCATGGCGTGTTGGCGTGTCTGGGGTGCGCGCGAGCCTCATCATCGGCCGCAGCGTCCCCTTGGTGCGCGACCTCGGCCGAAGACTCGAGCAGCATTTGCATGCCCACACACACCCCAAAGAGAGGTTTGTTGTTGGCCGCTTCAAGCACCGACTCCAAGAGACCCGAGGCCTTGAGCTCGTGCATGCAGTCGGGCATGGCGCCTTGGCCAGGCAAGACCACGCGGGTGGCCTTTCTCACCTCTTGCGCATCTTGGGTGACCTCCACCGTGAGACCCAACGGTTGGGCCACAAAGCGCAAGGCTTGCACGACCGAGCGAAGGTTGCCCATGCCGTAATCGATCACCACCACATCGCTCATGATTCGTGCTTTCTCATTGATGACTGTTTGGTTGGGTGACGCTTATAAAGAGCCCTTGGTCGAGGGCACTTGGCCGATGGCGCGAGGGTCCCACTCGAGCGCTGCTCGCAGCGCTCGCCCAAAAGCCTTGAAGACCGTTTCGGCTTGGTGGTGTGCGTTGACACCTTTGAGGTTGTCGATGTGCAAGGTGATGAAGGCATGGTTGACCAAGCCTTGAAAGAACTCGAAAGTGAGTTGGGTGTCAAACTCGCCAATCTGACCCGAGGTAAAGGGCAAGTGCATCTCTAGGCCAGGACGGCCCGAGAAATCCACCACCACCCGGCTCAAGGCCTCATCAAGCGGCACGTAGGCGTGCCCATAGCGGCGGATGCCACGCTTGTCCCCCACCGCCTGGGCAATCGCTTGACCCAAGGTGATGCCAACGTCTTCCACGGTGTGGTGTCCATCGATGTGCAAGTCCCCAAGCGCCTCGATCTCCAAATCGATCAGGCCGTGTCGGGCAATTTGGTCCAGCATGTGATCAAAAAATCCAATGCCTGTGGCGAGCTTGGAGACACCTGTGCCATCCAAATTGAGTTTGACGTTGATCTTCGTCTCCGCCGTTTGACGACTGACTTCAGCGGTTCGGGGTTGGGTCATGGGCAAGGTGTTCAATCCAATGAAAAAAAGGGGTGCAGTGCTGGAACTGTTTCAGCACTGGGCTCAAGGCACCAGGGTCGTGTGCAACAAGGCTTGCAAGGCAGCGAGCAACGCGTTGTTCTCGCTGTGCGTACCCACCGTGACTCGCAAACAGCCGCTGAGCAATGGGTGCATTGTAGAGACGTTCTTGATCAACACCCCATGGTCTTTCAAGCCTTTGAAGACGTGGGCCGCGAGCTTGTGCAGGAGTTCTGGGTCACTGGGTGGCAATGCTGCAACAGCGGCCCAAACCTGGGGCTGCAAGCGCATGAGTAGCATATTGGCAGAACTCGTGTAGACGGTCAAGCCCAGTTCTTGTGACAACGCATGGCCCAGTCGAGTGCGCTCGGCCACGATGTGTTCGGCTTGAGCCTTGAAGACCGCCTCGTGCTCCAGCGCAAAGAGAGCGCATTCGGCGTTGAGCACGCTCACGTTGTAGGGGGGGCGCACTTTCTCAAGCGTTTGAATCCACTCCCTGGCCCCCACCAAATAGCCCAAGCGCGCACCGGCCAGGCCAAACTTGGAGAGCGTGCGCATCAAGAGCACTTGGGCATTTTTTTGTGGGTCCTCGCGCATGCGGTGTAGCCAAGTGTCGCTGGAAAACGGCTGGTAAGCCTCGTCCATGACCACCACCCCTTGGTAGGTGGAGACCTGAGCGATGATGGCCTCAATATCGCTTGGCGACCACAAATTGGCGCTGGGGTTGTTGGGATAGGCCAGGTACACAATGGCCGGGCGGTGCTGCTCAATGGCCTGTTGCATGGCCGGCAAATCAAGCTCAAAGTCCTCTTGGAGATCCACACCCACATACTTCAAGCCAAGCAACTTGGCGCTCATGGCGTACATCACGAAACCCGGCTCGGGAGCCAGCACACACGCACCTGGCTTGGCACAAGCCAAATCAAGTAAACCAATGAGCTCGTCCGAGCCGTTGCCAAGCATCAACTCCATGCCGCTGGGGACTTGGGCATGGGCGATCAAGGCGCGCTTCAAGTCTTGGACGCGTGTGCCTGGATAGCGGTTGACGTGCACCTGCGACAAACGCTCACCCAGGGCCTGGCGCAAGGCGGGTTCGAGAACATAAGGGTTCTCCATGGCGTCGAGTTTGATGAAGCCCTGGGCATCTTGAACGGCATAGGCGCTCAAAGCCTGGATGTCTTCTCGAATAACTTGGAGTGACGGAATCACGGACATGAAGGAGTGCTCATCAAAAAAGAATCAAAAACCGCTCGGATTGGAAATGGGCGACGCGGTCCTACAGTTTAAGGCTTGGTGTTGTGGACCCTGGAACGCTTGGGGTCCATGCGCTCTGCTCTGAATGGAGCCGCATCTCCGCCGCACGGGCATGGGCAAACAAGCCCTCGCCATGCGCCAAGACACTGGCCACCGCGCCCAAGGTCTGCGCGCCGCCCTCGCTCACTTCGATCAAGCTCGTGCGCTTTTGAAAATCATAAACCCCCAAGGGAGAGCTGAACCGCGCCGTGCCCGAGGTGGGCAACACATGGTTGGGGCCGGCACAATAGTCGCCCAAGGATTCGCTGGTGTAGGCACCCAAAAAGATGGCTCCAGCGTGTCTCAAATGGGGCTCCCACTCGTGTGGAGACATGGATGACACCTCCAAGTGCTCGGGCGCCAC
>CAIPFK010000023.1 GCA_903864315.1 uncultured Burkholderiales bacterium
CTCGTGTTGAATTGGTGCGGTTGATGCAGTCCAAGTATGTGTTGGCGTCTCTGGCCATGATGGTGGTCATGATCAGCGTGTCGGTGATTGAAAGTTCTCCATCCGAAGGTGGTCAAGTTCAGGAGACTCATCCGAGTCAATTGTTGGCTTTGACCAGGTCCATCATCGTTCCAGTGTTTCAAATCAACGACTGGGCGCAAGCCCAATGGGGGTCTTGGTTCTCGCAAAGAAACGATGCCCTTCATGAAACCCGTGAACAAAAGACAGCCAATTCGTTGTCACGCGATCAAGGCTCAGCAGCTCATTTGGCCGGAATGGCCGATTTGGCGCCCTTGTCGATGAACCCATCTACAGACATCACGGCCTCGCTACAAGATGGCGCCAATTCCATCAAAACGCTGCCAATTCAAGCCCAAGAATGTCAATTCAACCCCCAGGGCGGGACGGAGGTGTTTTCAACATCCACGTATCGCCCAGCGACTTACGTTTATTTGGTGGCCAAAAAGGAGACCACGGTGTGCATTCAAGATGGGCAACATGTCATGAGCCAAGTGAAATTGGCACTTGGTGGATCACAAAGTGTGTATGGCTCGCCACCTTGGCACTTAAGGCTTCAAGATTTGGATGCTGTGGACGTGTTTTTTCAGGGGCATCGTATTTTATTGCCCCCTTCGGATGACCCTCAATTCACGCTGATTCAATTTGCTCAAGACAACCACCACTGACGTCCAAGTGGTTTAAGTTCTGTGCACTTCGTGCCGATCAACTGAGGTCGACTTTTGAAGTTGAGGAAAACTGTGGGGATTGACCCATTGGGTGAGTTTTACTGTGAGTCTTGGTCAGACAAGATTGCCCTGAATTTTAGGGTTAGCACCTTGAATGCCCTGAAAAGAGTACTAAAGGGAACAAAAATTGTAAAGAGATCGAATTTGTCATCAACGAATACTGTCCAAAAGGGTTTTAATTTTTGATAAATTGCCTAAAATGCACTTCCCGCTTTCAATTCTTACTTTGATTCATTGAGCTAACCGACAACTATGCAACTCATGTGGTTGTCCGGACCTACCGGACGCATACAAACAGTTTCCATCACGAGTGCCACGATCGTTCGTGCTGCGCTCGCTTTGGCTGTCTTTTTGGTGGTCATGGGTTTTTTGTTGAATCTGTTGGGTTTGCGAATTGCAGTCGAGCACAGTCCTGAATTGGCCAGAAGTTTGGGTGGGGTGACGACCGAGTCGGAACAGCTCAAGATGGAGTCGGTCTATCGAGAAAAGCTCGAAAGCATGAATGAGGCGATGCAAGGCACGATCAAGGAGATCAAGCAGCTTGAATCCATTAAGAATAAGTTCATGGAAATCGCTGTTCCTGCTGGCTTTAAAGACAAAGGCAACGGAAAGGGCGACAGCCTTGGTGGCCCATTGGTGCCATTGAAGTCGAGCGATACTTTTTTCCGTCAGCCCTTGGATGTTGAGCTCAAAGCGGCTGAACAAGATGTGATTCATTTGCACCAAGTGGTGGTCTCAATGCAAACGCAGTGGCAAGACCAACTCAACTGGCTCCATGCCCTGCCTCTGGGAATTCCCGTTGGCGGAGAATTCAGGTATTCCAGTGGATTTGGCATTAGAAACGATCCTTTTACTGGACAGTTGGCCATGCACGAAGGCATCGATTTTTCCGCTGAATCGGGTACGCCTGTGATTTCATCTGCTGATGGTGTGGTGCTTCGTTCCAGCTGGGATGCCAGTTATGGCAATGTGGTTGAAGTTCGCCATGGAGAGGACTACGTGACCCGTTATGCGCATTTGCGCAAACGGTTGGTCGAGGAAGGGGATCGTGTGGTTCGAGGTGCTCCATTGGGGGAACTGGGTTCTACTGGCCGCTCCACTGGGCCGCATTTGCATTACGAAATGTTCAAAAATGGCAAATTGATCAATCCCATCCAAATTATTCCAATTACTTCGGGCTAGTCTGGCTCTCTTAACCCGTTTGGGAAATCTCATGTTTGAAAAGCTCAAAGACAAGTCCTTGAATACCTCCAATGAACGATTCGATACATTGATTGGGAAATCCGCTCAAATTCATGGCCGCTTGGTGCTCTTGGATAGTGTTCGGATCGACGGCAAAGTGATTGGCAATATTGAGACAGCGCCAGACCACAAAGTTTCTGTCGCTATTGGCGTTTCTGGCGAAGTCAAGGGTGACATCACCGCTCACCGTGTCATGGTCGCTGGCAAAATTGAAGGCAATATTTACGCCGATGAACGCGTTGAGTTTCACAAAGACTCAGTGGTCCATGGAGATATCTCTTACGGCTCAATCGCGGTTGAGCATGGTGCAAAACTATTGGGCTTGGTGATTCAAAACTCAGGCAGCTCTAGTGCGCAAAATGATGCGAAAACCGTGATTCATAACGCCCAAACCATCAAAAATACTTGATGCAACTCTCTTGTGCTCTGCGCTTGTGAGATCCAAGTCATTTCTTTTTACCCCATCCCCTGCGATTTAAAAGTCTTCAAGTTGTGTGTTTGAATGCATCGAATGTATTGAATATATGGCCAGTGCTTATTTCAAAAGGGTTCGCCAGCTGTTCACACCAAGTACGCTGGCATTCTTTGCAAGAAATTCAACTTTACTTTTTGTAGTCCTTATGTGTTCATAATTATTGGGCGCGAAGTCCAAAATGATGATTTTGTGTATTTATGTGGCTTTTCTGTCTGCTTATCAAACACATTATTTTTAGCGAAATGAAATGGCAGAAATAGTTTGTTAAAATTTTCCCCAAGGAGTTCACATGACCAATCAGCCAGAATCTTTTGAAAGCGTCGTCATTGGAGACGGAGTCGTCGTTAAGGGGACATTTACTGTACCTGCAAAGGCCGTTGTTAACGGTGTCATTGAGGGTGACTTGACCGCAGAAGAGGTGTTGGTTGGCCCAACAGGAAAGATCACTGGACGAGTTTCAGCAAAAGTATTGGATGTTCGTGGCGAGTTGCACAACACCATCATCAGTGAAAAGAGCTTGATCATTCGCTCAACGGGCAAGATAGCAGGCAAAGTTCAATACGTTGAAATCGAAATTGAAAAAGGTGGCGAGGTTGAAGGCACACTCACCCAGTCTGGCCCTGGCGCTCCTCCTTCATTGCCGCCATCTCAAACCGTTGCAGTGACCTAACGTCAGTTTTTTGAAGCCATGAGTTTTACAAGCACATTGTGGATGTGGTTGAAATCCATGCCGCAAATGGTGGCTATGGGGTGGACTCGTGAGTACCAAGACGCTCGCATCATCTGGGAGCAAAATGCAGAACTGCGTTATTTCAACTTCTCTGGTGCCTTGCAGCGAATGTTGGTTCGGGGACTCATTGTGTTTTCGCTCTCAATGCTGGGCTTTATTCTTGTTTTGACGGCGTTGAGCTTGGATCTTTATTGGGGCAGGGCGAGACTTGAGCAGTCCCATCAAGCGGTGTTTAGAGCCCTGATCAGTTCCTCATCCGGTTTAGACGACTCAGACACGGCCAATATCAGTGAGGATCAGATGCTCACCTTGGCACAGACCATTCGCGACAGGGATATGAGCATTCGACGCTTTGTGGACACTTCAAAGGTTGCTGTTTCCCAAGAAAATGAAGGCTTGAAAAATCAGCTCGATGCTTCTGGCTTGACTGAAAAAGTTATCAACATCATCCAACGAAATGCCCCTAGCGGTGGGTTCACTTCAAACAATGACATTAAAAACAACCCCTTGCTCAGAGGTAAAGTTGCTGATGACATGGCATCGAATCGTGAAATGCGTGAGGTTTTGGCGGCTTTACCCTCTAAAATGCCAGTGACCAACTTTACAGTGTCTTCGGATTTTGGAATTCGCAAACATCCTTTTACCAATCAACCGCATTTTCACACTGGGGTTGATCTGATCAATGAGGACAAAGATGACCGTGTTTACCCTGTCAAACCGGGTGTGGTGGTTCTGTCACAAGTTCATTCGACTTATGGTAAGACGGTTGTCGTTCGTCATTCCAATGGAATTGAGTCACTTTATGCTCATTTGGCTAGTATTTCCGTTCAAGTTGGCGATAATGTGGGGAATGAGTCGGTTCTTGGATTGATTGGCAACACGGGTGTTTCCACCGGGAAACACCTTCACTTAGAAATTTTAGTTGGCGGTTATCCAGTCAACCCACAAAAGGTTATTCGCACAGCGCAGTATGTTCAAGAAGTCCAAAATCAGAAACAGTAGTCTTGTAGAAAAAGTCGTTGCCTCTTTGGATCAAGACACGAGAAATAACAACACCATCATTCAATCCACCTTTAACGACGATCCAGTTCAAGTTAATATAGTCTCTCCGACGCCAGAGCCCATTATTCAAGATTCACCCTCAGATTCATCTTTAAACGCCATGTCTACACCACCCGTTGAAAATCTGCCTGCTACAGGTACACCTTATGCCCCCGCTCCACGCTCCAATGTGATGGACATGTTGGCGCCCGCCAATAGCAAGCCATCAATCTTGAGCGAAGGTTTCTCCTTCCGTGGTGAAATCAACGCCAAAGGTGCCATTCATGTTGAAGGCACGTTGAATGGTCAGATCCAAGTCAATGAACTCACCATTGGGTCCAAAGGTGCAGTTGAAGGTGTGGTCAGTTGCCACAGTTTGCATATCAAGGGTAAATTTGCTGGAACAGCTATTTGCAATGAATTGATCGTGACCTCTTCAGCCACAGTGGATGGTCACGTTGTCTATCAGACTATTTCGGTACAAAAGGGCGCATCGATCAAGGGCGAGTTGTTGCTAGATAAATAAGCCCTTGCATTCAATCATTTTATTGGCCCCAAGATGAGTTCTGACACCGACATCAACGGTGCTTTATTGCGCCTAAAACGCGAGGAAATGGGCTGGACTCTGGCAGATATGGCTGCCCGTGCTTGTTTGTCAACGAAGCAAGTCAAGCAACTGGAAGACGGTGGAGACAGTGCTTTTTATAGCTTGGCCATCAAATTGACAGTCGCTAAAAAAAATGCCCAAATTCTTGGAATCACTGAAGATGAGCTGTTTGGTCAAAACTTGGTCGACGAAGAAACCATAGAGCTCTCAAGCCAGACCCAGTCACTCGCTCAAGATGCCATCGTTCAACCAGAGCTTGCACAAGAGATGCTTGCGACGGTAACTGCATCACCAGAGTCCAAGCCAGGTGCTTTGACTGAAAGTCTTCAAGCAAAGGCTTCATTGGGCACAGAGCGTCCAAGTCAAGAGCTTAAGTTAGACGTTGAGCCCAATGGGCTCGCCGTCACACAACCTATCGTTCCTGTTGCGCCACAAACCTCTACAGTTACAGAAGCCAATATAAAAGTAGAGGTGACTGTGACGAATGCTGAATCAGAGCCTACTCACCCTCTCAAAAAACCACAGACCGCGAATCTGAGCGAGCAAATCAGTTCTGTGCCATTGGCCTTGTCGCTGCCCTCCAATGAAAGTCATCTCAGTGATTCCGAGGACACCACGGCATCCATGGGTTTTGGAGTGAAATTTTTATTGGCCTTGTTGGTCATCTTTGGGCTGGTCTTGATTGTGGAGCCCAAGGCAAAGGATGATTTCTTGGATTTCTTTAAAAATTCAGGCTTGATCACCAACTCGGACTCCACTGCTGAGCGTGAGGCCATGCCTGTAACACTGCCGCTGACTGAGGTCCCGACAACTGATTCCCCCGTGGATGAGACCAAATCTCCCATTGGCCCTATTGGCTCCAATGCACCAATGCCAAGTGACAGCAGCAGTTCCAATTCAAGCGCCAAGGTGGGCACATCATCAGTGCCGGTCAACTCCAATTCAAAGCCTGACACTGGCACAACGGCTCAAAACCCAGACAATTTGAATACCCCCAATTCCAAGTCAGTCAATACAAAGTCTGCCTTGAGCAACAATGTGGCTCCCAACTCAGTCCCGAATGTAAATTCATCGTCTTCAACGAATTCAGCCACATCAAACAATACAACTTCGAGTGGCACTCCATCTCAGGGGACGCTCCAAACGAAAGAGTGAAAGTCAAGGTCACTTTACATTGGGTGAGCTGTCATGAGTAAAATAGGCCCGTGTTTTTTGAAGGCCAGACTTGGCTAGAGGTCAAATCCAATTTGCACAAATTTTGTTATCATCAAATAGTTAATTTAGAATCATCTTTTAGGAGTATAGAAATGACATCACGCCGCGAATTTTTCATCAATTTAACCCTCATTGGAACAGCATTGGCCGGTGGTCAAGTCTTTGCTCAGGCCACCCTGGCCGAGAATGATCCACAAGCTACTGCTTTGGGCTACAAAGCCGATACGACCAAGATAGATGCTGGAAAATTCCCCAAGCATGACAAAGCACAAGCTTGTAAAAATTGCGCCTTGTTCCAAGGCAAGCCCACTGACGCAGCTGGCGGGTGTCCGCTGTTTGCTGGCAAACAAGTGTCCGCCAATGGATGGTGTAGCGCTTACAATAAAAAAGCCTAAATTCTTTTGAGCCAAGCGCCTAGGCAGTGAGCAATGAAAATATTGCTCATTCCTAGGCGTTGTCATTTGTGAGCGTTCTTTGGATGAGCAATATTTTGTGCTGATAAAAAATCAAGCAGATGTAGAGCCAAATCATCAATTTGAGTTGATGAATCAGTTCAAGGCTGAGATCATCAAATCATTCAATATCCTCAAGGCTGGTTATTAAAGATTCATGTAGAACCTATACAAACAATGCATCCTATTTTCACTCCATCTGAGTTGAGCTCGCCCCCTTTGGGCGTGTCTCGTGGGGCGCAGTTGTCAGTCATTGTCCCCACATTCAATGAGGTTGACAATGTCGAGGAAATCATTGAGCGTGTGAGACGTGTCTTGCATGAAATCCGCTGGGAGATCATTTTTGTTGATGATGACTCTCCGGATGGAACCGCAGATAAAGTGAAATCCATCGCTATGCTTGATCCTCAAATCAGATGCATCAAGCGCATTGGTCGCAGAGGTTTGTCCAGTGCTTGTATAGAAGGCATGATGTCAAGCAGCGCAGATTACTTGGCCGTGATGGATGGCGATTTACAGCACGATGAGTCGCTGTTGTCCACCATGATAGATATCATTTCTAAAGAAGATGTTGAGCTCGTGGTTGGAACAAGGTATATGGAAGGTGGTGGCGTAGGAGATTGGGATAAAAAAAGGCAAATGTCTTCGCGTTGGGCAACCCAATTAAGCCAGAAACTCTTGGGGGTAAGCCTGAAGGATCCGATGAGTGGGTTTTTTATGATCAAACGTCATGCATTCGAATCATGTGTTGGCAATCTTTCCAGTATGGGATTCAAAATATTGTTGGACATAGTCGCATCGGCGCCCAAGCCTCTTGTGTTCAAAGAAGTTGCATTTCAATTTCGTGAAAGACATGCAGGTGAGAGCAAACTTGATCAACGCGTCATATGGGATTACTTTTTATTGTTGATCGATAAAAAATTAGGCTCACACATTCCCGCTTCCTTGATCTCGTTTGGAATCATTGGCTCAATTGGTGTGTTGGTCCATTTGAGTATTTTGGGGTTTTGTCTAAATGTCTTTAGCTTGTTATTCACCAGCGCTCAAATATGCGCCGTATTGGGTGCAATGTTCTTTAACTTTTACCTCAATAATTTACTGACCTATAGAGATCAAAAGTTGAGTGGCTTTGATTTTTACTTGGGGTTGATCAAGTTTGTCTTGACGTGTAGCGTGGGGGCCGTGGCCAATGTGGGCGTGGCATCATTTATTTATAAAGGCTATGGGTATTGGGTCTTTTCTGGCATGGCAGGTATATTGGTGGGCGTCGTATGGAATTATGTGGCAACATCGTTGGTGGTTTGGCCCAAGAAACGACCAAAAATCAACGCCTAATATTTTTTTGTTTAGCCTCAAAGAGCTCAAATTGAGGGCTTAAATCTGTCATGTTGCGGAGTTGGATCATTAAATATGTTTTTAAATCAGTCGATCCAGCTTAAACCCTTGGAGAAGGGTGTTTTTCTCATCATTGTACTTGTGCACTTTGCATTGGCGATGTCGTTTCATCTCTCTCCCGATGAAGCTCACTACGCTTTGTATGCAAATCATTTGGATTGGAGTTACTACGATCATCCACCCATGGTTGGATGGGTTCAGTGGCTCATGTCACAAGTAAGCGAAACTGATCTCGTCATGAGACTAGTGCCCATGTTTTGCTGGGTGTTGAGTGCTTATTTATCAATGGTTTTGTATCAAAAATTTCAGGTCAAGTACGCTGTGCAAAATGATGTCAGCGCTGAAAATATACTAGATCAGTTGCCAAAAATTCGCAGCATCTTGATACTTTGGATGACCTCGCCGTTGTTGAACTTATTGAGCATTGCTTTGGTTCCAGATTGTTTATTGATGCCGTTGGTGGCGGCCTTGATGTTGTTGACCTGGGAGATGGTCAACTCCAAGAATGTACCAACGATACAGCAATGGGTGGGACTTGGCATTTTGTTGGGTTTTTGTGGCCTTTCCAAATACACTGCTATCTTTTTCGCGATGTCTGCTGCCGGTGTACTTTTTAAAGTTCATGGATTGAAACTCGTGAGAGAAAAAGGTTTTTGGTTGGCGCTTGGGATCGCATTTGTGATGATCACTCCAGTGCTTTACTGGAATTTCAAGCACGAGTGGATTTCATTCATATATCAATTTGGTCATGCATCGGGATCACAAACCTGGCAATTGCACAAAAGCATTATCTATTCGTTGGTTTTATTTTTTGCATTTGGACCTTTGCTCATCATCGGTTTGATATTTAATAAGCAAGTGAAAAATCCAAACTCGGTCTTGAAGACATTTACCAAACAATCGAATCGAACTGAGTTCTCGGAAAAGTTGGGCTCAGCAAGTTTGACGGACTCTTTGTTTTCGTGGATCTTTGCATTACCGACTTTTTTAATATTGGTGATTTTAGCGGGCCGAGGTAGTGCCCTGCCACATTGGATAGCACCCGCTTGGGTCGCCTTAATTCCTTTGGCGGCATTGGGTCTTGATCGATGGAGGCCATTGAAAAAAAAATGGTGGGTGGGTGTAGTGAGCTTCCAAGTGGCTAGTTGTATGGCAATGGCTGGATTGTTACTCACTGCAGGTTTTGGAAGCGAAGTTGAGGAGTCAGCCATTAGCTTGGCTGGCGAGAAGCCAGTTTCAGCAAAGCCCAATCCATTTGCTGACTTAATCGGATGGGATCAAGCAGCGGAAAAAGCGGTTGAGTTGGCTGACCTTAACCATGTAGATACTTTGGCCGTCATGAATTGGACGCTTGCTAGTCGAATCGCTTGGTATGCTAGGCCAATGGCAGTTAAAGTTATTCAAAGCCATCATGATCAATTCGATTTATGGTTTGGCCCAATGCATCCTGGTGACGACGTGTTATGGGTGGATTGGTCGTTGATGACATTTGATCCACCAGTTAGAGATCAACAATTTGAGTCTTGTGAGCAATTGGAACAAATGCCAATCAAGCGCATGGGCAGGCAGATCGCTCACTTTAATTTTTTACTTTGTAGAAATTGGCAGAGGAATAATCTTTCAAGATGAAAGTTTAAGAAATGATTGAGCCAAAAGAAAATAAAAATGCAATGAATAACACATTGATGAATGGTCGATTTAAATACCATATCTTGGTGAGCTTTATTCTATTGGTCGTGATCATTTCCTCTCACTTGGGGCTCAAGGAAGTCAATCAGCAACTCTTTAATGGTATCAATGAATACTCAAAATTCATAGATCCTAGGATTTGGTGCAGCTTGACTTTATTTGGGGATACATCAATTCTATGGCCCATGCTTTTGCTCTTCATGTGGAGCAGTCCTCGAACAGTTTTTGCGGCTGTATTGGCTATCCCAGTGGGTGGAATTTTATCAGTACTTTTAAAGCATTTATTCAATGCACCTAGACCTGCACAATGGAGTGGAGCAACTGACATCACAATTTTAGGTCCAGTTCTAACCGGGAATAGTTTTCCATCAGGGCACACCATCACAGCTTTTGCCGCGGCTTGTGCGATCATCATGACAATTGAATTTAAAAACAAAATCAAACAGAAATTCATCGCTGTTTCGATATTTGTATTTGCGTGTTTTATAGGACTGTCACGAGTGATGGTGGGTGCACACTGGCCGTATGATGTTTGCGCAGGAGCGTGTGTGGGGTGGATAGGAGGGATAAGTGGATTGATACTTGCTGATCGATTGGAGATTTTTTGGCAAAAAGTGATCATTCAACAAATCACACTCATTGTTTTGTGGCTTGTCAGTTTCTATAATTTATTCAGAGAAGTTGAGTATTCTCAAGGGGTTGCCACTGTTTGGATTTCATTCTCACTATCAACATTAGGGATGATAGTGTTTTTTTGGTTTAGCAAGAAAAAACCCCAATCAGTTGCATTTTTTTGAATTTCTATCTGATTTACAAATTAGTCCTGAAGAGGTGATTTGTTCGGATGATGAGTTGTCTATATAGTCCCCATTCGAGCCAATTCTGGTATTGTTGGATGCGGCTCCTGTGTAGTCTTTATTCGGATTTGGTGGTAGTTTTTTTTCTTGCTTTTGATTTTGATTATTGATCAATTGATTGGCGTCAATTCTAAGTTGAGGTTGCAATTGACCTGAGCCCGGAGTATTCGAGTTGAGGGTATTGAATGAGCCTGAATTGGCATTGTTTGACGTCGTTGTCGGATTATTTTGTAGGGTTTGAGAAAAAGATGTCTCACAGTAAAGCGAAAACAAGATTGCTGAAAAAATTGCAGCAATCACGGCAATTATCTGACGAAAAATCATTGTGATCTCCAAGTCTTTGCGAGTTTTACATTAGAACGATAGAAAATATATTACAGTGTTTTAAATTGTCTTCAGTTGAACAAAAATTGAGATATCTGTCAAGCCTAAACAGTATTCCGACAAATTCGCCAAACGAATTTCAATATCAGTATTTTTGACAGAATTAATTGTTAGAAACAATTGAATAAAATTGGAATACTCAAAATTGTTGTGATAACCTGTAATGAGATTGAATTTAAACTATTTATTCTTGGGGCATTGAATGGAAATTGTTCAACCGTTGATTGGCGTGGTTCTAATACTATTGATTGCCTTTGTTGTTTCTGAAAATAGAAAACGTATATTGTTCACTGGCGTTCTCAAGGGTATTGCATTGCAATTCGGTATGGCACTGTTGCTACTTAAAACGCCAGAATTTCAAAATATATTTCTTAATTTAAATGATGCTGTTTTGGCTATTCAAAAGGCGACGCTTGCAGGTACTTCTTTGGTTTTTGGTTATGTCGGTGGAGGCGTTTTACCTTTCAAAGAAATCAGTGAAGGTGGATCATTTATCTTGGGATTTCAGGCCCTTCCAATGATATTGATTTTTAGTGCGTTGTCCTCAGTACTTTATTACTGGAGAATATTGCCAATTGTAGTTAGTATTTTTGCGTGGTGTCTCAGGCGAGTTTTTGCACTAAGTGGAGCCACGAGCTTTGCAACCATCGCTACAGTATTTGTGGGTATGGTCGAAGCTCCATTATTGGTTCGACCCTATTTGAAAGATATGAATCGTTCTGAATTGTTCATCGTGATGGCATCAGGAATGGCAACTATTTCTGGAACTGTATTGGTCTTGTACGCTACCTTCTTACAAAATTCGGTGCCTGGTGCAATTTCACATCTTTTAATTGCTTCCATGATTAGTGCGCCTGCTGCGGTGATGCTCGGTTTAATGGTTGTTCCTCTTACAGTTGAGCAGTACAAAGAAATTAAAACCGAGCAAGTGGACTTGCCAACGTCTATAAGGATTTTATTCAATCAAAATCGCAATGATTACTCAAAGATTGAATTGTCTGAGCATCACACACGTGCAAGTTTAATGGATGCAATCAGTGATGGTACATATCAGGGGCTTAAGCTTTTGGCCAATGTCATTGCAATGCTCATTGTTTTGGTTGCACTGGTTGCATTGGTTAACAATTTCTTGGGTTATCTACCCAATGTATTTGATAGCCCATTGACGCTACAAAGAATAGTGGGATGGTGCATGCAGCCTTTTGCGTGGACTTTAGGGCTTGACTGGAGGGATTGTGCGATTGCTGGTCAATTATTGGGCACAAAACTTGTATTGAATGAATTCATTGCCTACTTGGATTTGTCCAAGATACCTGTTGACATGTTGTCTGATAAGGGACGGGTTTTGATGACATACTTACTGTGTGGTTTCGCGAATTTTGGTAGTTTAGGCATTGTGATTGGTGGGTTGGGCGCAATGGCGCCACAAAGAAAAAAAGAAATTATTGAACTGGGCGCACGATCCTTGTTGGTGGGTATGCTTGCGACTTGCTTATCGGGATCAATGGCGGCCATAATTTTGTTTGGATTTTAAAATCCTCGATCCATCGACTTGGAAATTGCACATGCCAATCAATGCCCAATTGATACAGGCGCACTCACTGCATGAGAATGGGCAGCTTGATGATGCCAAACTAATCTATGAGCGTATCTTACTCATAGAGCCTGCCCATTTCGATGCATTGCAGTTGCTCGGGATGTTAATGGCTCAGTTAGGATTTGATCAGGAAGCACTTCAATTGTTACTAAAGGCGGTCGAAGTCAATCAAGGCAATGCAATTGTTTTCAACAATTTGGCTTTACTGTTGAATAAACAGAAGAATTATTTGTCTGCGATTGATTATTTTAGTAAAGCGATTGAGGTCAATCCAAGCTACGCGGAAGCTTATTACAACAGAGCTATTGCATTACAAATTTTGGGAAACTTTGAGAATGCAAAGTTGAGTTATCTCAGTTGTATTGCCATCAATCCACAATTTTTTAGTGCGCACATCAATTTAGGATTCATCTCTGAGTTGAGAAAAGATTATGATTCAGCGTTGATTCACTACAAGAATGCATTGAATCTCAAGCAAAACTATGCTCCTCTTTACTTTAATTTGGGTAATGTTTTCAAAGAGTTAAATCAATTTAAAGATGCCATTGAAAATTATGACCTTGCCTGTCATTTTCAGAAAAATTACAAAGAAGCCTTGTTCAATAAAGCTGGTCTATTTGAACTTGAGGGTGATTTTGATAATGCATTGACGACGTATGATGAAGTTCTTGAATTGGATTCAAATTACATTGAGTGTTATCTCAATAAATCTATCATCTTTTGTAAATTGCGTAGATTCGATCAAGCCAAAATTGCTATTGAGGGGGCTTTGCACTTGCAGCGCGATCATCCCGCGGTATTGAATCAACTAGGGATTGTCTTGCGTTGCTTGAAAATGCATTCATTGGCTTTGGAGAAGATTTCTGAGGCCTTGAGCGTAGATCCACAGTTTGCACTTGCGTATGTGAATCAAGGCAATGTCTTGACTGAATTGAATAAATTTACATTGGCTTTGGAGAGTTACAACCGTGCTCTTGAACTTGAGCCTGGAATGACGAAAGTGCAGTGGAATAGAGCTTTACTTTTATTGCAAATGAAATTCTTTGATCAAGGTTGGTCTGAATATGAATATCGATGGAGTGGGGCAGATTTTAAAACCACTCGATTGAAAACTACTCGGCCAAACTGGCAACCTGGAGATCAAGACAAACGCTTACTCATTTGGTCTGAGCAAGGAATCGGCACTGAGTTCATGTTTGCAAATTTTTTGACCAAGGTACACCTCATGTCGCTTCAAATTGAAGTTCAGGTGGAATCACGGTCTTTGGATATTTATCGCCGGTCTTTTCCTAGTCTGAAATTTTCATCCAATGAAGTACTTTTAGATGAATCAGCTTTTGATTGCCATCTACCGATTGGAAGTTTGCCACAATTTCTTTTTGCAAATGAAAAAGAATTTAGATCCGATAATCGACCTTATCTAAAAATAAATCATCCACTTTGTGATCAATTACGATCGCAGTTTAAAAAAACCAGACCATTGGTAGGAATCAGTTGGTCCACTAGAAGTCAAACCACTGGTCAAGATAGGTCTATCAATTTAATGGAATTCATCGATTCAATTAAATATTTGGACTTGGATTTCATCAGCTTACAGTATGGAGATGTAAAAGATGAAATAAACGAAGTCAATAAAAAATACGGTATCAATATTCAAACCGCAGACTCGATAGACAACTACTCCAATATTGATGGCTTATTGTCGTTAATTCACGCCTGTGATTTGGTTTTGTCGATCGATAACTCCACCGTACATTTTGCTGGTGCAAGTGGGAAAAAAACGTGGGTGATGCTTCCATTTAATGCCGATTGGCGTTGGTTTAATGATGGGGACCAGTGTATGTGGTACCCAAGCACTAAACTCTTTAGGCAAGAAACTCTAGGTCAGTGGGGCTCAGTTTTTAAGCGCTTGAGGCAGGAACTTGTTACTCTTTAGTTGAGCCCGGAAATATGCACTTGTGGTTAGAACAAAGGCAATTATTTTTTGATCTCTTTCATATCGCCAATGAATTTGCCACCGCGTTCAATTTCGATTTCAGAGTATTCAAGGTTGCCAGTTACTTGACCTGATGCATTGATCTGAAAATGCTCCCGACAATGAATTTCATCTTTCAAAATACCTGAAACGCTGATGCTGTTGGCGAAAATCTTGCCCGTAACTTGGCCAGTTCGTCCAATTTCGAGGCTGCCTGCTCTTAATTCGCCATCAACAGTTCCATTGACAGTCGCGTGTCCAGACAATGTGATTGAACCCGTAATCGAAACACCTTCACCAATGTGAATATTGGTGCTCTTATCATTTGCTCTCGATGGCTCTGTTCGAGCAACTAGATTATTGTTATTCGTTGTGGTATCTTGAATAATTGGATACGTTGCCATTTTTAGATAACCTTTGTCAAATGAATAGTTTTGAATCTAAACCATAAATATTGTAAATCTTTTTAATTTAATTCGACGCCGAGTGTTCGATATATCTAATAAAATAGTATAAAAGTACTATTTGCGTGATGTACTGATAGACTCATAAGCGTCAGACAAACAAATGATTCAATATGGATTGTGAATAAAAAGTATTTCCGTCTTAATGTATCTTGTATGTTTTGAGTCATTGATATCATCATTGGCAACCTGTTGGTATATTGAAGCGAATTGATTGATCTCTGGTTGCCATTTAGGTGAAGGACCACGATCAATACATTTGCTCGGACCATACTTGGTCAAAAAATAGTTGATACTTTGGCGAATTGCCCTCCAATTTATCAATTTCGTTGACCACGAATTGAGACTCTTCGTGCCATCTACACAAAAAACATAAACAAATTAAAAAATGAGGGTAGACGACAGACAGACATAGCTAAAATACATACAATTTCACTCAAAGCGTTCAGCGCGGTTCGTCAGCGTAATAGTAGGGTAGGATGTATTTTTTGTTGACGGTGAGAACTTTTTTTGCTTCAAGGTTTTAGAAAAAGCAGAATAAATTAACTGTATAATTTGAGGCTCGGCGCTTTAGCTCAGTCGGTTAGAGCGATGGAATCATAACTAACAGTTGCGACGGTA
>CAIPFK010000024.1 GCA_903864315.1 uncultured Burkholderiales bacterium
GGCTTTGCCGATGCGCCAAATGGTTTTGTGGTCTTGCGACCAAATGCCAGCGGCCAGACCTTAGTCGTTGTCGTTGTCATTGTCGTTGCATTGGGCAATTGGTTCGTCCTCGTGTGTCTAGGGCAGGAGGGCGAGCACTGGCCCAAAAATGTCCTCTCGGCACATCCGATTTGGTTGGGGCGTTGGGGCTGGTGTAATTCAATGGGCAACTGTCAACCCAAGACTTGAACAAACCCGTGGTCTGCAAGAACTCGGCAAAAAAAGCCAACTGGGCATTGGGAGTGGCAGTCGCCGAATGGTCCCACTGCACATGAATTCGACCCCAAGGTGTGTCCACCACCATCGCTTCTGAATCACGCTGAACACTCTGAATTTGCTTTCTTTTTGCTTCACCCGTTGGGTGTCCCCCTCAAAATTCACTTAGACTGCGTAAAGTCTAGCTCATCTGAGAGTTGGACCCAGTCAAATGCTTTTTATAGTTTGAAATCGAATGTCCATACGTGATTGAACTCTTTTCTAGAGTTTTGGGAAATATCACTTTCAATCCTCCCGGTTATATCACGTCAATTCCCATTGATGATAGGGTCGCGAGCTTATTGGCTATCTTATTGGACGATGATGACTATCAATTTGTACTTGAAGGTCGCCGTCAACAACACGGGTTCCCGTCATGGATCGGGGAGGATAGACTGATTCCTTTGAAAGCAGTTGCTTGGATGGAAATGAACGAACGGGTGAGTCGTGGTAAAAATATAAGCTCAAAAAATATTCGAAAGCATTTGGTCGATATTATCAAGTTGGCAGTACTGTTTGAGGAAAGTTTGGAAGTCGCATCGACACTCAAGATTAAAAGTGATTTGAAGAAATTTTTGCAGTCGGTGAGTTCTACATTTCAACCTAAATTGTCAATTTGGGGTATCTCCCTAGCCAAGCCCATTCCAATTGCTTGACAATGGCTATTTGGTTAATTGCGAATGAAATTCAATGGATTTACTGATCTCTGTTGATACGGGTGGAACGTTTACAGACATTGCTGTTTACGACGCCAACAAAAGAGAAGTTTTATACGGTAAAACGCTCACCAATTACCAGAATTTGGTCTTGGGTGCACTCGATGCCATCGAGAGCACAGGCACCCATATTCAAGATGCCAAGGTCTTAAAGCACGGCACCACCCACGTCATCAACACCTTCATTCAACGAAAAGGCGCCAAAACCGCGCTCATCACCACCCAAGGTTTTAGGGACACGCTGGAGATTGGGCGCGGCAACCGTCCCATTCCGTTTGCGCTGGAGTATCGAAGGGATGACCCCCTCATCCCTCGCCACCTGCGCTTTGAAATCAACGAGAGAATGTCCTTCAGTGGCGAGGTCATCACGGCGTTGAACCTGGCTGAACTCGATGCCTTGGTGGAGCGTTTTATGAAAGCAAAAATCGAAGCCGTTGCTGTCTCTTTTTTAAACGCCTACGCCAACCCCGCGCACGAAGTACAAGCGGTTAGCCGCCTCAAAGCCAAACTCCCCGACGTCTTTGTGAGCTCGGGCACCTCGGTGAGCCGAGAATGGTTTGAATTTGAGAGAACCTCAACGGCCGCTGCCAATGCCTACGTCGGCGCCAAAATGAAGGACTACATCACCACCTTTGATGAAAAGATCAAAGAACAAGGTTTTAAAGGTGTATTTTACATGATGGGGTCCAATGGCGGGATTTTATCGGTGGACAGAACCCTAGAGCAACCCGTCTCTTTGGTGGAATCGGGACCGATTGGGGGGTGCATCGGAGCGGCCGAGTACGCCAAAGCGCTGGGGGAGTCCAAGATGATTGCCTTCGACATGGGCGGCACCACCGCCAAGTGCGCCTTGATTGAGAACGGGAGTTTTGAGATCCAGTCCATCTATTATGTGGGTGGGTATGACCACGGTTTTCCGCTCAAAACACCTGTCTTGGACATTGTCGAAGTGGGTGCGGGGGGCGGCTCGATCGCCAGCGTTGACCCGCTCGGCAGCCTGAGAGTGGGCCCCAGAAGTGCAGGCTCCGATCCCGGTCCTGTCGCCTTTGGCAAAGGTGGCACCGAGCCCACCGTGACCGACGCCAATTTGGTGCTCGGGCGAATCTCATCCAACAAATTCATGAGTGGCAAACTGCAACTGAGCACCCAAGCGTCCGAGAAAGCGCTCCTTGACAAGATCGTTGAGCCCTTGGGGCTTGAGAGCAGTGCAGGCAGTCGCGCGGTTGACCCCGTGGCCCAGGGCATTTTGGATTTGGCCACCGCCACCATGTCCTCTGCCATCAAGGAGATCACCATCGAGCGCGGCAAGGACATCAGAGAATTCACGCTCTTTGTCTTTGGCGGCGGCGGCCCTCTTTTTGGCTCGGTCTTGGCCAGACAGCTCAAGATCCCCAAAGTGATTGTCCCCCCGCAACCCGGGAACTTCTCAACCCTGGGCATGCTGATCGCCGGCGCGCGAGTGGACTTGGCAAGAACTCTGGTGGTGCAGTCACATGACGATGCCCTCCCGCTCATTGAGTCATCCTTTGGCGAGCTGGAGCACCAAGCCGAGCAGACCCTCAAGGCTGAACTCCAAGACGCCCGGATCTTGTTCGATCGATTTTTGGAGATGAGGTACCGGGGTCAAAAGCACACCGTGAAAGTCCCCTACCCCAAACCGGCCGCAGTGCACACCATCAATGCCGACTTTGAGGGCATCTATAAAAAGCGCTACGGCCACGCCAATCAAAACAACCCCATTGAAATTCTCGGCATCCGTTTGGTCGCTGGCGCAGATATCCCCAAGCCCGAGCTCTCGGATTTGTTCAAAACGCGTGTCAAAGGCCAAGCCCCCCAGTGCTCACACCGTTCAATTTATTTCCCCCAGCCCACGGGTCGCATCGACACCCCCATTTGGCAGCGAGATGACCTGGCCCCGGGGTTCTCAACTGCCGGGCCCGCATTGATTGAGGAGTACAGCTCCACCACCGTGCTCTACCCAGGCGACCTCGCCATGATCGGCAAGCTCGGCGAGATCATCATCACTTTTGCGAATTGAATACACACCCCACCATGAGCACCACTTTGGACCCGATCACGCTGGAGATCATCAAACACGAGTTGATCTCCATCCCCAACCAAATCGACAAAAACATCACCCGAACGGCGTTTTCTCCGCTCATCAATGAGTACAAAGATTATGCGGTGGGGATTGTCGACGTGGAGGGCAAACTCATCTCCCAGTCAAGAGGCTCGTTGGCCATTTTTGTGGCCAATGCCCTTGGGACCGCGGTCAAGGACGGCGTGGACATCCACGGCTTGGACAACATCTTGCCTGGAGACGTGATCATCTCCAACCACGCGGGCACATTGGGCCAGCATTTGAACAATGTCGTCATGTACACCCCGATTTGCCGAGACGGTGATCACGGGCCAGAAACGGTCGCTTTTTTCTGCGTCTTGATGCACTGGATGGACATTGGCGGCATCATGGTGGGGTCTTGCACCTCGACCACGACCACTGAAATCTTCCAAGAAGGCATTCAATTTCGCAGCGTGAAGTTATTCCACCAAGGGGTGAGGAACAACGACATGTTTCGCATGATTGAGTACAACACCCGCTTTCCCGAGGCCTTGCTTGGCGACGTGGAGTCGCAAATTGCAGGCTGTTTTTTGGGCCGGGACATCGTCTCGGAGATCATCCTCAAATACGGTCTCGCGTCATTTGACGCGGCCATCCACTTGATGTGGGAACAAGCCGATCAAAGGACCCGCCTGGCCATCCGATCGGCCAAGAACGGTGTCTACACCGCCTCCTCCTTTTTGGACAACGATGGCATTTATTTGGACAAAACGGTCCCCATCGAAATCGAGGTCATCATCGATGGCGACTCGATCACCATGGATTTCTCCAATGTGTCTGAGCAGTTGCCAGGCCCATTGAATGCGGGGCGCAATGGGGGTGCGATCGCCGCAGCCCGAATCGCCATGAAGTTCATGTTTTCTCCCAACGACCCGGTCAATGATGGTGACTTCAGGGCGTTGAAGGTCATCATCCCCGAGGGCAAGTTTCTCTCGGCCAAACCGACAGCCGCCATCGGTGGCTCGGGCAATATGATTCCCACGGTGGTGGACACGATCTTGAAAGCTTTGGGGCAAGCCTACCCCGAGCGCGTGGCCGCAGCCCACCACGGCACTTACGGTGTGCATGCCTTTCACGGCATCAGTCCCGTGACGGAGTCGTCGTTTTTTCACCTGGACACGTGTGTGGGCGGCTGGGGCGCCACACAAAACATGGATGGCTATGGGCCATCACGCTCCAACGTGCATGGAGACACCTCGGATGTGCCCGTTGAGATGCAAGAGGCTTTTCACCCCTACCGCTTGCAAGCCTATGAAATTCGAACCGATTCGGCGGGCGCGGGACATTTGCGCGGTGGTGTTGGCGCCATCAAGAGGTACTTGATCACCGCTCCATGCCAATTGAACCTCAAAATCGATCGCACCAAGTGTCCCCCTTGGGGACTCCATGGGGGCTTGGACGGGCAGACCGCGGATGTGGAAATCATCCGAACGGATGGAACCGTGGAGCGAGTCTTCAAAGGCAACCACCACTTGCGAGTGAATGATCGCGTCGTCATCAAGTCTGGTGGCGGTGGTGGCTTTGGGGATCCCTTCAAGCGCGAATTCGAGAAGATCGAGCACGACCTTCAAAACGGCTACATCTCGATTGACCAGGCCCAGGCCACTTACCAAGTGGTGGTTGGCGCCTCGTTTGACATCGATCGCGCCAAGACCCAGCTCTTGAGATCGCGTCTTTGAGTTGAGCACCCATCTTTAAAAGGAGAAACTGATGAAATTCACCGTTGTCCTGGGCCTCGCACTCGTCTTGGCCTCACCGTGGGCCCTCGCCCAAACACCAGCCTTGCTTGTTGCACCCTCAGTCGCTGGCTATCCAACGAAACCCATCAAAATCATCGTCCCCTTTGCCGCCGGGGGCGTCACCGACATCATGGCCAGAATCGTGGGCAATGAGATGAGCAAAGACTTGGGACAAGCCGTCATTGTGGAAAACGTCACCGGCGTGTCAGGTGTCATTGGCTCTCAGCAGTTGGCCAAGTCCGCTGCCGACGGCTACACCCTCATGATCAACTCCAACGTGCACACCATCAATCCGGCCCTCAGAAAAACCTTGCCCTATGACACGATCAAGGATTTTGTGCCGTTGGTGCTCTTGGGCACCGCCCCCAATATGTTGATCGTCAACGCCCAAGTCCCCGTCAAAACCCTTGCAGAATACATCGCCTTGGCCAAACAAAAACCCGGTGAAGTCACCTATGCCACGGCGGGCGTCGGGACATCGCTGCACATTGCAGGCGCACAGTTTTCTCAAATCACGGGCACCTCATACAATCACATCCCCTATGCCGCGTCGAATCAATCGATCCAAGCCGTGGTGGCTGGGCACACCATCTCGTCTTGGTCTGCGGTCAACTCAGCCTTGCCATTCATCAAAGACGGTCGGGTACGGGCCTTGGCCGTGGCCAGTGACGCCAGAACCGCTTTTGCGCCAGACATCCCCACGTTCGCCGAGTTGGGGGTGCCGGGCATGAGGAGCGAGACCTGGATTGGCGCCTTTGCACCAGCCAACACCCCGATGGCCATCACCACCAAATTGGCCAACGAGATGAAGCAAATTTTGGTAAGGCCAGCCACCAAAGAAAAGATACTGAGTGCCGGCGCTGAGCCCAATGGGCTCGAGCTCGAGAAGTTCGCGGCCCAAATCAAAATGGAAATTGACATGTACAAACAAATTGTTCAACTCGCCGACATCAAAGCCGAATAAGACCGTCTGAGAAGCGTGATTA
>CAIPFK010000025.1 GCA_903864315.1 uncultured Burkholderiales bacterium
GGGATGGGCGCTGCACCCACGCCTGGGCAAGAGGACTATGACTTGATCAACGCTGGCAAGCAGCCCGTGACGTTGAAGGCGGGGGGCGCTTTTTTTCACCACGCCGACAGCTTTTCCATGATGCGAGGTGGTCATTTGGATATTTGTGTGTTGGGCGCCTTTCAAGTGAGTGTGCATGGTGACTTGGCCAATTGGCACACCGGTGAGGCGGGCGCGATCCCCGCCGTCGGAGGCGCCATGGACTTGGCCATTGGGGCCAAAGAGACCTGGGTGATGATGGACCTCATGACCAAGGCGGGGCAGAGCAAAATTGTGCCCCAATGCACCTACCCCTTGACGGGCATTGCGTGTGTCAAGCGCGTCTACACCGACTTGGGCACCTTTGAGTGCAGCCCTGAGGGCTTGCGACTGATTGATTGTGTCGAAGGTTTGGATAAAAACACATTGGCCCAGATGATGGGTGTCTCCTTCGTGCAATAACCCGTGAGCCACAAGCTTTGTACATCACGATTGAACCGCCAACACACAAATTGCTTGGGGCTGCGAAACCCCTGACTCCCTTTTTTATATCAAAGGACCTTCGATGAAAGATGCTTTTATTTGCGATGCAATCAGAACCCCCATTGGTCGCTATGGCGGTGCGTTGAGCTCGGTGCGCACCGATGATTTGGGCTCGATTCCCTTGAAGGCGTTGATGCAAAGAAACGCCAAGGTGGATTGGGAGCGCTTGAATGAGGTGATTTATGGCTGTGCCAATCAGGCCGGCGAGGACAACCGAAATGTGGCGCACATGGCGAGCTTGCTGGCGGGCTTGCCCTACCAAGTCCCAGGAGCGACGATCAATCGCTTGTGTGGCTCGGGCCTTGATGCGGTGGGCACAGCAGCACGTGCGATCAAAACCGGCGAGTGTGATTTCATGATCGCCGGTGGTGTGGAGAGCATGAGCCGTGCACCCTTTGTGATGCCCAAGGCGCACACGGCCTTTAGTCGCGCCAATGCCGTGTATGACACCACCATTGGGTGGCGTTTTGTCAATGACTTGATGAAAAAAATGTACGGCGTGGATGCCATGCCAGAGACGGCTGAAAATGTGGCGATCGAGTACAAAATTGAGCGCGAAGCCCAAGACAAAATGGCCTTGGCCAGCCAAATGAAAGCGGTGGCTGCGCAAAAAGCTGGATTTTTTGATGCTGAGATCGTGAGCGTCACCTTGCCCCAGAAAAAAGGCGACCCCACCATTTTTGCCAAAGACGAGCACCCCCGCGAGACGAGCTTGGAGAGTTTGGCCAAATTGAAAGGCGTGGTGAGCCCAACGGGGAGCGTCACCGCAGGCAACGCCAGCGGCATCAACGATGGCTCTTGCGCATTGCTCCTTGCCAGTCATGACGCGGCCGTGCGTGAAGGCTTGACGCCGCGCGCGCGCATTGTGGGCATGGCCACGGCCGGCGTGCCTCCTCGCATCATGGGCATGGGACCCGCGCCCGCGACTTTGAAGGTGTTGGCCCTCACGGGTCTGAGTTTGGCGCAAATGGATGTGATCGAGCTCAACGAGGCTTTTGCTGCACAAGGCTTGGCCGTTCTCAGAACCTTGGGACTGCAAGACGATGACCCCAGAGTCAACCCCAACGGCGGCGCCATTGCATTGGGCCACCCCTTGGGGGCAAGTGGTGCCAGGCTCGTGACCACCGCCGTCAATCAGTTGCAAAAAACCCGTGCTCGCTATGCGCTTTGCACCATGTGCATTGGTGTGGGCCAGGGCATTGCCTTGATTTTGGAGCGGGTGTGAGTGAACACTTTTGTCGGTGTTCAAGGGTTCCTGGGATTATTCTTTTTTTGCGTTGGTTTCAGTCTAAGTTTCAGTTTTTTTTTATAAAGTAGTGTCATGTCAATAGCAACTCATCAAGCGCCCAATTTGGGCAAAGGCCCACACCAGTTGGGATGGATTGGACTTGGAAGAATGGGAGAAGCGATGGTCAAGAAATTGACCGCTGCGGGCCATTCCGTCAAGGTGTGGAACAGAACACGCAGCAAGGCCGAGCCGCTGCAGGCCTATGGTGCCGTCTTGGTCGATCACAAAGCGGACTTGGCCGCTTGCGATGTGGTCTTCACCATGGTCTCCACCACCGATGATTTAAAGGAAGTCCTCTTTGGCGCGGGCGGCTTGATGACGGGCACAACATTGCCCAAAGTGCTCATCGATTCGTCGTCCATTTCGCAAGAGGGGTCCGAAGAAATTCGCCATGCTTTGGCGGCCCTCGGGGTAGGCTATTTGTGCACACCGGTCTCGGGCAACGCCAAAGTGGCCAAAGCCGGCAAGCTGCTCTTGGTCGCTTCGGGCCCCCACGATTTGTACCTCGCGCTCGAGCCCTATTTGCAGGCCATGGCCAGAAAAACCATGTGGGTGGGAGAAGGCGAGCTCGCCCGGGTTTGGAAGATTGCGCACAACACCATGTTTGGGGTGGTGATTCAAAACCTGTGTGAGATCACTGTCTTGGCTGAAAAAGCTGGCATCCCCAGACACCTCTTTTTACAAAGCATCAACGACTCGGTGCTCGGTTCCATGTACACCCGCTACAAAACGCCAGTGCTGAGCAATTTGACCTTTGAGAACGTGACCTTCACGCCCAAGTTGCTGCTCAAAGACATGGACTTGGGGATGGCCGCGGGCAAGACCTATGGCGTGCCCATGCCAGCTGCAGCGGCCACCCGAGAGTCGGTCGCTCGCATGGTGGGACGAGGACATGATCAGGTGGATTTTTCTATTTTGCTGCAAGACTTGGCACTCGACTCAGGACTCACGTTGACTGCGGAGGACGTGAAGCTCAGTGATGGCTTGGAGTCCTGAGCTTGAAGCTCGTGCCTGGGACCGTGGAGAGAGAAGTTGTCTTGAAGGCGACATGAATTTTGTAGAGTAAACACCGTAAGCGTAAGAGTATAAGAACAGTCAAAAAATCAACACCAGGAGACCCTGACCATGCACCGTTGTCAAGACCGTTTACCAACCCGTTTCCAAACGCGAATCCAAACGCATTTGTGCAATTCACACCCACGCGCTTTGGAGGGGCGTTCTCTTGAGCCCTCGACAAAGATTGCAGATCCAGTGGCGAGCCCGAGGGGCAACCGTGCAAAGAGGGGCCTCTTGGGTGTGGGTGCCGCTGCCTTGGTGTCTGTCATGTTGGGCGCGGGGTTGACTGTGGGGTTGGGGTCCACCAGCGTTCAAGCGCAAACCTATCCGAGTAAACCGATTCGGTTTTTTGTGCCATTCACCGCCGGCTCAGGCACGGACATTGTGGCCCGAACCGTGGGGGATGCCATGGGCAAGGGACTGGGCCAACCCATTTTGATTGAGAATCATCCAGGAGCCGGGGGCACCATCGCTGCTTCGCAAGTGGCGCATTCAGAGCCCGATGGCTACACGGTGTTGATTCATTCGTCTGGCCACGCATTGAACCCGTCCATTTATCCCAACTTGCCCTATGACACGGTCAAAGACTTGCTGGGTGTCACCCCATTGGCGGCCTTGCCCAATGTCATGGTGGTCTCTCCGAGTCGGGGCTGGAAAAGCGTGGCCGATGTGGTGGCTGCTGCCAAAGCGCGTCCCGGTCAAATGAATTACGCGTCGGCAGGCATGGGAAGCGCCACCCACATGAACGCGGAGAAATTCAAGCTTCAAGCTGGCATTGACGCCGTGCATGTGCCCTTCAAAGGCACCCCCGAGGCGCTCTCGGATGTGATTGGCGGGCGCAATGACTGGTTCTTTGCCCCCTTGTCGTCGGCCTTGTCCTTGATCAAAGAAGGCAAGCTCCAGGCCATGGCCGTGAGCACCGCACAGCGCTCGCCCACCTTGCCCCAAGTGCCCACCACTTTGGAGGCGGGTGTGCCAGGCTCGGACTATGTGTTTTGGGTGGGGATGCTCGTGCCCTCGGCCACCCCCCCTGCGGTGGTGAAGCGCTTGCACACGGAGGCACTCAAAGCCCTGGCCCAAATTGATGTGACGGAGCGCCTCAAAGTCATGGGCGCTGAGCCCATGCCGATGTCGCCAGAAGCGTTCACGGCTTTCATCAAAACCGAGATGGAGTCGGCTGCAAAGATTGCCAAGGCCGTGGGCCTCAAAGCGAGTTGATGGCCAGACATCAAGCCAATGAAAAAAATTCTTTTTTTAGGGGTCGGCAAAATGGGCCTGCCCATGGCTGGGCATGTGGCCGCATTGGGAGCTGGATGGGGCGTTGAGGTTCACGATGTGGATGACAGTCGCAAGCCCTTGGCCCAAACTCAAGGTTTGGTTTGGTGTGATGAGCTGCTCGCGAGCATGCAAACAGCCGATTTGATCATTTCTTCGTTGCCCCATGACGCTGCATTGTTGTCGGTGGCGCAGTGGGTTGAAAAGCACGCCCGAGCGGGGTGCATTTACATGGACACGAGCACGGTGTCTGTGACTGCTTCAGAAACGGTCGCACAAAACCTACTGGCTCGAAGCATTGACTATTTGAGGGTGAGCGTCTCGGGCAACAACCACATGGCGCAAGCTGCTCAACTCACGGTGATGGCGTCGGGGCCCAAAGCGTGTTTTGAGGCTTGCCAAGACATCTTTGCCGCGTGGGGCCCCAAACTCTTTTATCTGGGCGAGGCCGAGCAAAGTCGTTTGATGAAGCTCGTTGTCAATTTGCTCATTGTGCAAACCTCGGCCATGTTGGCCGAAGGCTTGACGTTGGGTCGCAAAGGCGGTTTGGATTGGTCGCAAATGTGGCAGGTGCTGGCCGGCAGCGCTGTGGGTTCTCCTATCATCAAAGCCAAGAGCGCTCAACTGGGCAAGCCTCTTGGTGAGCGCGACTTTGAACCCACTTTCACGGTGCACCAAATGCTCAAAGACTTGGACTTGATGCTGCAAGCGGGCAAGGGCTTGAATGTGCCCTTGGTGCAAACGGCCATCACTGCCCAATGGATGCAATCTGCCTTGGCGCATGGAGAAGGCGAGAAAGATTATGCGGCCGTGATCAAAGTGCTCGAACGCATGAGTGGACTTGATTTCAACGATTGAGTACAGAAGGCCACTCAGATCAGGTCAAATTGGTGTCAAAAAATCAATCCACCTGTGCGCCAGAGGTTTTGACCACCTTGCCCCATTTGATTGATTCACTTTGAATGAAACGGCCAAACTCTTCAGGGCTGGATCCAATGGGGTCAAAATCGTTGTTGATCATTTGGTCTCGAATGGCCGGGTCACGCAAGCTCTTGAGGACTTCCATGTTGAGTCTCTCCACAATGACTTTGGGTGTATGGGTCGGAGCGACCATGCCATACCAAACCGATGCTTCATAATCTGCAATGCCGGCCTCTTGCAAGGTTGGTACTTTGGGCAGAGTGCGAATGCGGTGAGCACTTGTCACAGCCAAAGCGCTCAATTTGCCATTCTCAATGAACTGTATGACCCCCGGTGTGGATGCAAAGGAGAGATCAATTTGCCCCGCAATGAGGTCGTTGTTGGCGGGGGCAGCACCTTTGTAAGGAATGAAGGTGAGGTCCACGCTGGCGCTGCTTTTGAAGAGTTCAGTGGCAAGGTGGGCTGCATTTCCGCTCACTGCTCCGTAGTTCAATTGTGCGGGATGTTCGCGCGCATATGTGATCAACTGTGCAATGGTTTTTATTGGTAATTTGGGATTCAATGCCACCACAAATGGCGCTGACGCGAGAAGGGCAATGGGAGAAAAGTCTTTGATGGGGTCAAAGCCCATTTTGGGGTAAAGGCTTGAATTGATGGATAAAGGTCCCGAGGTGCCCATGAGCAATGTGTAGCCATCTGGGGCGGATTTGGCCACCCATTCCGCACCAATATTCCCACCGCCACCAGGGCGGTTATCGATCACCAATGGCTGTCCAAGACGTGCACTCAGTGCCTGAGAGATGATTCTTGCCAAGGTGTCGGTGGGACCTCCCGCTGACAATGCCACCACGACCTTGATCGGTTTATTGGGGTAATTGGTGGCGAGGTGATGGTCCTTGGTTTGACACCAAACAAAAAAAGGCCAACACATCATCAAAGCCCAAATAGACCGTGATCCAATTGTGAGGGGAGGATCAAAAGATGTCTTCATGGCATGGGGCCTTCAGGGAAAGTTTTTAGGTTTTGACGAACTCAAAAATGACAATTTCATGGTCGTCCAATTGGGGTATCACTACTTCGTGCCATGCTTGATGATGCCGAACTTGCAATAGTGACTCACTGCTGGCCAGGCGAACTTCTTTGAGGGTTTGGTTTGCTGCCAATTTGATTCTAACCACGATATTGGTTTGGGCAATCAAGTTACCTCCGGGGTGTCGCCACCCCGTGTTCAAAGACTTGCCAACAGGCAAGTTGATCAAGTGCACCAGGCGTCGTTGGCCTTGAATCATGGAGGTCACGTCCACAAAATTGCTGGCGATGACTTCCAAGTCCCGCCTCTCACCCAGGCCCATCGCGACAGCGTTGGCCAGCATTTTCCCCAAATCGGGAAAACCGTAATGATAAAAAAGCATATCCATTTGGTTGCTAAACCATAACCCCTGACCCAGACCGTATTGTTGCGAGATGAACAAGGGCTTGGTCGTAGGGGTGAAATTGCCACTGTACTCGGGGATGCTGATCGTGGCTCCAGAATGCGCGGTGACTGGCGGGATCAAGGTCAAGGGTGAAGGTGTGGGTGTTGTCAATTCAATGTCGACCATGCTCCCATCGTTGGGAATCAAATCCGTGTTCTCAATGCCCAAAAAAATGGGGTGCTTGGGCTCTTGGATGTGTCCATAGGACGATTTCAATTGGGTGAGTATCTTGGTTTTTTTGACTTTGAAAATATCGGCCAACCCTCCACGTGAGCGTTTCTCACCCATTTCGTCATACATCCCGCTCTCAAAAGTGGCCACCAGCGTGCCGCCTTGATTGGTAAAGTCGATCAGCGCATCCAGCGCGGATTGCGTCAAACATGCTGTGTTGGGCAGCACCACGACTTGGTATTTTTTCAATGTCTCGTGATGTAAAAACTTGTCCGATAAAACATCAAAGGGGATGTGCGCCTCTTGAAGCGCCATGTAGTAGCCTCTGACTGCATCGACGTAGCGAGCATAAGGCTTGTCTTGACCGTAATTGTCTTGGCTAAAGCGAGAGTAAACGATGGCCACTTGTGAGCATGATGTGGCTTGATCAAAGTAGTCTTGCCAACGTCCAAGGCGCTGGAAAACTTCTTGCATCGGCGCATATCCTCGCCGATCAAAAATTTCAGAGCTCGCACCGTTGATGTGCAGCCAACTGCTCACACCGTTGGCAAACTGCTGCGCAATCCAGGGACGGTTTTCCTCCTCTGGCGCAGCATACAGTCGCCACCATGGATAAAAGTAACTCACCGTCATCCATTTGGGCTTGCCTTTGGCGATTGAAGAAAGATATTTGGCTTGAATACCAGGCCACCAAGGGGCTGTGTTTCTTCTTTGACACTCAAAGGTGAGAACATCTTGGTGCTCAACCCAATAATCAATATCCCAGCCCCCAGGTTGAATGGTTTCGAGGGACTCGCATAATTGGGTGGCCGCAATGAAGACTGCATCTGCCTTGGCTTGGTGGATTGCTGTGTGCATGGTCTTGACCCACACTGCGATCTTTTCATACCGCCATTGGTTGTAGACACGCCAGGGTTTGCTTTGCCAGTCCTCTTTGAGGGGAAGATCCAAGCCAGTATCGAATTTGAAAAGATCTTTGCAAGTTTTGCAAAAGCAAGTGTCTGTGTCCCAAGCCGCAAATTTACCCTGGTTGTTCCATATGCCATCGGCGTTGTAGCGTTGTATCATCTCGATGGCAATGTCAACGATGCGCCTATGGTAATACTGCGCATTGGGGCAAGTGACATAGTGCTCACTTACTTCCCGAAATTGGCCCTTCTCATCACGAGAGAACCACTCGGGATTTTTTTCTGCAAGCGCCATGGGTGCGCAACTGGGATCGATGCGAGCGAGCACTTTCAGTCCGCTTGCATGCGCCAAAGGGATGATTTCTGCCAAAAGGTCTCGTCCCATCAAGCCGTTGCTCAAACGGTGATCAGGTATCTGAGTTTGATAAAAGGCCACGATCCCGCCGCCACTGATGCAAAAAGCACTGGCGTCATAGTTTTTCATGTCGTCAACCAAAGCTTGAGCGTTGATTTTCGGTTCATCACCTTCACGAAGGTTGACCAGCAAGACACGATTGGGTTTTTCCCACCAGGCCTGGTTATGTGACTCAGTGCTTTTATTCATGGTATTTGATTGAGTGTAGGCGCGCTGAAAGCGGCAAGTGAAGATGGTAACTCTGTTTTGTGCCACCAATGGGTCGGCATTGAAATGCGCCAACCCAACAGTTCCTATTGAACACAAGCTCAGGTGATCAAGACTGTTGAGGCACTTTTTTCAGTGCTAACAAGGGGGCCAAGCAACGTCAAACCCCCGCCTTGATTGAATTTTCAATTCATCACTGCTCGGCAAAAGCGCGTTCAATCACGTAGTCACCGGGCTGACTGGTGTTGCCTTCTTTGAAGTGCTTTGACTCCAAAATCACTTTCAAATCTTTGAGGAGTTGAGGGGAGCCACAAATCATGACCCGGTCAATGCTGGCATCCAAGTTGGGCAGACCCAAGTCTTGGGTCAATTGATTTGAAGTGAGCAAGTCCGTGATGCGACCTTGGTGTTTGAAGGGCTCGCGCGTGACCGTGGGGTAATACAAAAATTGTTCCTGAACCATCTCGCCCAGTAGCTCGTGGTTGGGCAATTCATTGACCAAGTAGTCGTGGTAGGCCAACTCAGCCACCTCACGAACACCGTGCACCAAAATGACCCGCTCAAACTTTTCATAGGTCTCGGGATCTCGGATGATGCTTAAAAAGGGCGCCATCCCTGTTCCGGTTCCGAGCAAATAAAGATTTTTTCCAGGCAACAAATAGTCAATGAGCAAGGTCCCTGTGGGTTTGCGACCCACCACAATGTCGTCACCGACTTGGATGTGTTGGAGCTTGGAGGTGAGGGGGCCATCGGGCACCTTGATGCTCAAAAACTCCAAGTGCTCCTCGTAGTTGGCGCTCACGATGCTGTAGGCGCGCAGCAAGGGTTTGTTGTTCACCATCAGGCCAATCATGGTGAAGTGTCCATTGGAAAACCGCAAAGCCATGTCACGCGTGGTGGTGAAACTGAACAATCGATCGGTCCAGTGATGAACGCTTAAAACTCTCTCGGTGTGCATGTTGCTCATGGTGGCTTTGGGCTGGTCAATAAGGTGAAGGGGCTCTCAAGAGGCTATAAGTGCTGATCGTGCTGATCTTTCTGACCTGGTCAGGTATTGACGGCCTCGCAACTCAGAGCGTTCATGGGCGCAACTTCAAATTGAGCCCAGTTGGCATTTTACCTCGAGAGCACTGGGGGTTCAACGTGGCCAACGGTGGTCCAACGTGGCCTCACTCGGTTCAACGATGGAGCATAGTTCAAGCACGGATGGCTGTAGACCCCAACAATCGACGCCAAATGGTCTCAGGCTCAGGCGCACTTTGTGTGGCGGTGAGCGGATGGCGAAATGCCACGATTTGATCGGGGCGCACGATCACCCAATGTGCTTGGTACAAGGCCGCTAGGTCAGGACCATCTTCTTGGGTTGGTTGTAAGCACTTTAAGTCAACGCCTAGGCGAACGCTTGCGCTCTTGAAGGATTCTTCAAGAGCGCGATCGCCCGTGAAATTCAAGAGCGTCCAGTTGCGGCCAAAATGATCGTATAAAGAACTGCCATCTTTGAGCCAGGCATGCGGTGGTCTGCCCCCTGGTGTGGCTGTGGGGGTGTAGGTATTGGCTTGGTCCACGGGCGCGGTGCTGCCATCAGACAAGATGATGGGTGAGTTGTCGTAGCGCCCACCAAAGGTGACGCCCGGGATGTTGAATTCTTTTCTCACATGGGCATTGAAGTGAACCCCAGCGCTTTCTCGCTCGGCTTGGCCCTCAGGGGTGTCTGTCTCGATGGCGGGGGTGACTGGGTACAGGCCCACCGAGTCGGCAAACTCTTTGGCGTAGTTGGTGTTTCGAATGGCCAAGGGTCGGCGTTCGATTTCATAGGTTTCTAGCAAGCAGGCGCTCTCAGGTCGAGCGATGGCACTGGCCAACTTCCAGCCCAAATTGACCGCGTCTTCAATGGCGGTGTTGTAGCCCAATCCGCCCGTGGGTGTGAACAAATGTGCGGCGTCTCCCATCAGAAACACCCGACCGTGTTGGAACTTCTCGGCCACCAAGGAGTGTCCTGCGGTCCAGGTCTGAATCGACAAAATCTCAAAATCCACCTTGCAGCCCATGAAGTCGAGGAGCAATTGGCGGGCCTCGATTTCTCCCCAATGCTCGGGGTTTTCAGATTCATCCACGGCGCTGTGAAAGGCAAACTCTTCTTTGCCGTCCACGGAGGCTAAAAATCCTCGCCGCTTGGGGTTCACCGTCACGTACATCCACGCTCTCGGATGCACCATGTGTTGGTACAAGTCTTTTGAGCGCATGTAGACCGCAAACATCTGTCCGCCCATGTAGCTTCGTTTGACGCCAGTCTCTCCAGTGTAGGAAATACCAAGTGCATGGCGCACGCTGCTTTTGGGGCCGTCTCCAGCAACCATGTATTTCACTTTGGCCGTTTGAATGGTGTCGGTGTCGGCCGTGGCACAAAACCGCGCCACAACGCAGTCCCCTTGGTCCTCAAAATCGATCAACCGGTGTGCGTACCGAATGTCGTTGCTGGGGTGACTTTGGGCGTGTTGCTTGAGCACGGTTTCGACAAACTTTTGTGACACGCGGTGGGGCAATTCAGCGGCACTCCAAGAGCCTTTCATGGTTTTGATTTTCTCAACGGCCTCTTGGGCGGTGGGCAGCGATAAGCGCGCAAGTTCGTAGCCCGTGAGTCGGGTGAAATAAGCGATGTCGGTGGGATGGTCGCCGGGCAGTCCAAGTGCGCGTATCTCATGGGCGAAACCCAATCGGCGGTAATGTTCCATGGTTCTGGCCTGGGTGGCGTTGGCCTGGGGGTTGAATGCCGTGGAAGGCTTGGCATCCAACAGCAGGCATTTCACGCCGCGAACACCGAGCTCATTGGCCAGCATCAAGCCACTGGGGCCGCCGCCCACAATCAACACATCAAATTCAGTCATAAAAGCTTTGTCCTTCAGGACCTGAATTGTCCCTCAAATCGAGAGCGACATCAGCCCTCAGCTTGGAGGTGGGTGTTCAAGCGGTGTTTGCCCTTGTCTTGGTGATGCATAAAAAGAGATAAGATGTGCGCCAAATCAACCTTCAGGGAGCCCCAAGAGGTCGCCCTCTTGAGCGGGCCGCCATTGGAGGGCGTGCTTCAATTCTTAACAGTTAGGATATCCTAGACCATGGACACAACATTGGTGCACCAATTGCGCATTCGTCAACTTGTCGAGAGCTGGGCCGTTTGGCGCGATGCCGGTGACTGGGAGCGCTTTAAAACCGTCTGGCATGACGATGGGGTGATGATGGCCACTTGGTTTCAAGGACCCTTTGAAGAATTCATCAAAGTCACCATCGAGGGCTGGAACAAAGGGGTGAGTATTTTGCATTTCTTGGGAGGGTCCTCCATCGATGTCGAAGGCCATCGCGCCATTGCACAAACCAAGATGACCATCTCTCAGCGCGGGCTCGTGCAAGACGTGTTGTGCGATGTGGTCTGCACGGGGCGGTTTTATGACTTTTTCGAGGAACGCGATGGTCGCTGGGGTTTGGTGCATCGCCAACCCATTTACGAAAAAGATCGCATCGATCCCGTTGACCCCCATGCCCAGTTGGTGCTCGATCAAGCTGCATTGCAAGCCTTTCCCGAAGGCTACCGTCATTTGGCCTATATCCAAACTCGCATTGGCTACAACGTCAAGATGGACATGCCCATGCTCAAAGGCGAGAAAGTTCAAGCCCTGTATGCCCATGGTGCGCAGTGGCTCAAGGGTGGCGCTTTGGTGCGCTGACGTACTGGACATTTTTCGAATTTCGTTGACGGTGATTGCATCCAAAAACAGCACGTGTTCACGACAGTGCCATCCAAGGAGACTAGGCTCATGCTAAGACGCGAAACATTGAAGAGGTTGAAAGGGCTGGGTGTTGGAGTTGCTGCTTGGACTTTGGGCTCTCAGACGCTGTCTGCGTTGGCTCAAAGCGCCGACGCCTTCCCCAGTCGCAGCCTCAAGGTGGTGGTGCCTCAGCCCGCGGGCGGCGGCTTTGATTTTGTGGCCCGCGTCTTGGCCGACAAAATGGCCCAGGGCGTGAGCACCGGTGTGATGGTGGAAAATCGCACAGGATCGGGCACCTTGGTGGGCACCGACTTTGTGGCCAAAGCACCGCCCGATGGGTATACCTTGCTCTTGGGTTCTGTCTCCAACATGGTGCTCAATGCGGGACTCTATAAAAATTTATCCTATGACCCCGTGAAAGATTTTGAGCCTCTGGGCTTGGCCGTGGGCTACAGCTACACCTTGGTTTCTCGTTTGGATGCCAAGCTCAAAACACTCAAGGACTGGCTCGATTACGCGCGCGCGCATCCTGGGCAAGTCACCTATGCGTCCGCAGGCAATGGAACGGGGCAACATGTGATTGCGGCGGCCTTGTGGCACGTGGCAGGCGTCGAGCTCACCCATGTGCCCTACCGTGGTGCCCAAGCGGCTTATACCGATTTAATTGGTTCCAGGGTGGACTTGTTTTTTGATTTGTCCTCCACTGCACGAGTACACGTGGATGCCCAAAGGCTGCAAGCCCTCGCGGTCTCTGGTGCACAACGCTTACCAATTCATCCGCAAGTGCCCACCTTGCTCGAGAGCGGCATTGAGAATTTGGAGCTCGAGTCTTGGTTTGGACTTTTTGTTGGCGCCAAAACGCCGACCAAAGAAATGGCCTACCTCAGAGCCTTGGTCAAGGAGGCCATGCTGGCTCCCGAGGTCAAGGAGCGTTTTGAAAAACAAGGCGGTCGAATCCTGGCCTGGGGTCCACAGGAGAGTCGACAAGCGCTCAAAAAAGATTTGGCGCGATGGGTCCCGTTGATCAACTTGCTCGGGATTCAACCAGAATAAGTCCTTCTTTCTGGGCGGGAGCATCGAGTGCCCATGCTGGACTTGATCAGACGCGGCACGCCACCTTGAGATTGAGGCTCGCTACAATTCATTAAAATCAAGAAAGTGCGCAAGGAATGATCAAACACATTGTGATGTGGCGCGTGCGCGGTGAGAGTGTGGCTGAAAAAGAGGCCAACATTGAGCGTGTGTGCACGGGCTTCATGGCCTTGAGGGGAAAAATCCCTGGCCTGTTGCATTTGGAGCTTGGGGTCGATGTCAGTGCCATCGATTACGCATGCGATGTGGTGCTCTACACTGAATTTGAGCGACAAGAGGATTTGGCGGGCTATGCAAGTCACCCCTTGCATGAGCAGTTGAAGAAAGAACTCGAGGGCGTGCGCACAGCACGTCATCAAGTGGATTATGTGGTGAACTCTATCAAAGGAAATTGAAATGACGATCGATCAAAAAGCTATGCAAGCATTGTTCCATGACGCCAGAACGGCCAATGGATTTTTGGACAAACCTGTGGCGAGCCACTTGTTGCACGATATTTATGAGTTGGCCAAAATGGGGGCGACCTCCATGAACACCCAGCCCACACGCTATGTGTTTTTGACCACCGAGGCCGCCAAAGCCCGCTTGTACCCCGCTTTGAGTCCAGGCAATTTGGACAAAACCAAATCCGCACCCGTGTGCGTGATTGTGGCCACGGACAATCATTTTTATGAGCACTTGCCCCAGTGTTTTCCCAACAAGCCCGATGCCAAACAAATGTTTGAAGGCAATGCGGGCTTGGCGGCAGGCACAGCCAGCAGAAACGGCACCTTGGGCGGGGCTTATTTCATGATGGCCGCCAGGGCCCATGGTTTGGATTGTGGGCCCATGAGCGGTTTTGATGCAGCCAAGGTCAATCAAGAGTTCTTTCCCGATGGGCGATTCACAGCGAATTTCTTGGTGAATTTGGGCTACGGTGACAACACCAAGCTCTTTGGTCGCAACCCCAGGTTGAGTTTCGAGCAAGCCTGCCAGGTTCTTTAAATTGTTCGACTGGCCCGTGATGGACCCCCTGTTTTACGGGGTGGCCATTCCGGCCGTGTTGCTACTGGGCTTGAGCAAGAGCGGCTTTGCGTCGGGCTTTGGCTCCATGGCCGTGCCATTGATGGCCATGGCGGTGAGCGTGCCCACGGCTGCAGCGATTTTGATGCCCATTTTGTTGGTGCTCGACCTCATGGGTCTGCGCGCCTATCGCAAAGACATTGACAAAGCGTTGTTGCGTTGGCTCGTTCCGTGTTCGTTGGCCGGCGTGTTTTTGGGGTATTTGTCCTTCAAATCGTTGGACACCCAAACCGTCTCGGCGATCGTGGGGGCGAGCACGCTCTTGTTTTTGGCCCAACGTATTTTTTGGCCCTCGGCCAAGTTATTGAGTCAACCCAGTCAGCGCACCGGCGTGGTCCTCTCCATCGCATCGGGCTTCACCTCCTTCATGGCCCACGCAGGTGCTCCGCCCATCAATGCGTATTTGTTGGGTCTGAATTTGGCACCCATCAGGTTCGCATCGACGTTGGCGGTGCTCTTTTTTTGGGTCAATTTGGTCAAATGGATTCCATATGCGGGGCTGGGCCTTTTGCACACGGGCAACATGCTCACGGCGCTCACCTTGATGCCATTCGCGCCGATTGGGATTTACGTTGGCGTTTATTTGACCAAACGCATGCGCCCCACTGTTTTTTATCGATTGGTGCATGGCGCCATGTTTTTAACGGGCTGTAAATTGCTCTGGGATGGATTGAGCTGAACCGGGGAGAGTAGGCGCATTTGAATGGTTTTTTTCTTTTGAAGGATTCATGCGAGTTTTTAAAACCTTGGAGGAATTGGCCTCTTGCGCAGGCCAAGAGCTGGGGGTCAGTCCTTGGCACACCATCACTCAGCAACAAATTGATGCCTTTGCCAAGGCAACTTTGGATCAGCAATGGATTCATGTCAATGAGGAACGCGCAAAAACTGGCCCCTTCAAGTCCACCATTGCGCATGGATTTTTGACCTTGTCGTTGATGCCATGGTGCATGGAGCACGCGCTGTGCATCCAAGAGGAGACCACCAGCATCAACTATGGGCTCAACAAAGTGCGTTTCACCTCAGTCGTGCCAGTCAATGCTCAGGTGAGGGCGCGCTTTCAATTGTTTGCTTCTAAGGCATTGCCCTCTCCCCACGGTTTGGCTTTTGAGTTAACCTGGGATGTGGTGTTTGAGATGAACGGCCAAGATAAGCCTGTGTGCATTGCGCAGTGTGTGGTGAGGCGCTACACCTCGGCGTGAACCAAGCCTGGCCCAGCCACGCTCAAACAAAACCATTTTGACGCCAGGCCTCGTAGACCACGATGGCGACGGTGTTGGAGAGGTTCAAGCTGCGTTGAGATTCGCGCATGGTCAATCTGAGGAGGTGCTCAGGATCAAATTGCTCTCGCACGTCCTTGGGCAACCCACTGGTTTCACTGCCGAATACAAAATGGTCTCCAGGCTCAAAGCTCACCGCATGCGGGGACTTCTGACCCTTGGTGGAGAAGGCGAACATTCTCAAGCGTGGTGCTTGCGTTTGTTCGAGGTAGGATGCCCAGTTGGGGTGACGCTTGACATTGGCGTATTCGTGGTAATCCAAGCCCGCGCGGCGCATAGACCGGTCTTGCATGTCAAAGCCCAGCGGCTCAATCAAATGCAATTGCACGCCCGTATTGGCGCACAGTCGGATGATGTTGCCCGTGTTGGGCGGGATTTCGGGTTGGTAGAGGACGACGTTGAACATGACTGTTGGCATTATCCATCAGCAGGCCCATGGCCCTGATCTGGTCAATCGCGGCATGAACTTGTTGCGTCGCTCGCGGGGTTTTGTGCCATGTCTCATGCAGTAGGATCGCTGGATCAGACTGCGCTCAAAATTGTGGGACGGGCATGTCAGCGTCATCGCATTGGTTTTTTTTATAGAGTCGACTCTTTCATGTCATCCAATCTCAATCCGTTCATCGATCCGCTGGCCGCTCTCTCCTGGTTTGAGCGCAGACAACCCAACTCAAGACTGCCTGAGCAGACGTGGTTGCTCGATGAAGTGGCCCAGAGGCTAGCTGAACACTTGCAGGTGATCCGACTCGAGCCCGCGTCATGGCTGCATTGGAGGCCAAAGCGCTCAGGCAGCAAGGGCCAAGCGCTGTTGCGCGAACGCTATCCCAATTCAAAAGTGTGGGTTTGCTCAAGGGTGGAGGAGAAAAGCGATCCGTCATCCTTGAACAATGATCTTGGCCTGGACAAGGGCGAGGCAGCCCAAGGGCTTTTCGGGCGCAGCAAGCGCATGATCCAGTCTTGGTGGTCTGGCGTGCCAAGTGACTCGGCAAGGCTGCCCGCTTTTGGGGCTGAATGCACCGAGGTTTTGAGTGGCGGTGAATGGCAGACCGATTTGATTTGGTCGAATTTGACCTTGCACCACGAGAGCGATCCGAGTGTGGTGTTCAAGACCTGGCTAAAGCACTTGAAGCCGGGCGGGGTGGTGCTGTTTTCGTGTTTGGGTCCCGATACCCTTCAAGAAGTTCGCCATCTTTACCAACAAAAAAAATGGCCACCGGCCATGCACCCCATGACCGATTTGCACGATTGGGGCGACATGTTGGTTCAGTGTGGGTTTTCTGAGCCGGTGATGGACATGGAGCGCTTAACGCTTCAATACCGTGAGGTCGATACCCTGCTGGCTGAGCTCAGGACTTTGGGTCGCAATTTACACCCTGAGCGAACTCCCCATGTGCGCACCCGTTCATGGTTGCGCGAGCTCAACGAGGGCATGAAATCCCTTGCCCCCAGTCCTGATCAAAGTATTCCAATCACCTTCGAAGTGATTTATGGTCATGCCTTCAAGCCAAGCGTTGTTGCTCCAAGTCTTGGGGTCCAAGCACAGACCCAAATTTCGCTCGATGAAATGAGAGCGCAGCTCTTGGCACGTAAAAAATTGTGAATTTTTGAGAGTCCATGATGCAAAACCATACAAAGCAGGGGCGAATCAGGCAGGAAATTCCTCTGCTCATTCAAAAAACCGCCAAGGCTTGCTACAATCTCGGGATAAACCATGAGATATTGAGATTTTTCCAACCTTGAGTGTCTGACATGGGACTGCTTTTTTTTATGCAATTGAAATGATGAAGATGAAAAATTTAATTCAAAAGCTCAGCTTGGCTGGTATGGCCCTCGGTGCATTGTTCAGCTCTGCGGCTTGGGCCGTCAATGATTTGGCCGGAGGCCCCTCTGTTTGGGAGTTGAATTTACAGCCTGCAGCCACCAAAATTGCCGAGGAGCAAGCTTGGTTGCATTGGTTCATGCTCATCATTTGTACTGTGATTTTTGTGGGCGTTTTTGGGGTGATGTTTTACTCCATCTTGAAGCACCGCAAATCCTTGGGCCACCCTGCAGCCTCATTTCATGAGTCATTGAAAGTTGAATTGGCCTGGACCATTGTGCCGTTCATCATCGTGATTTTGATGGCTTTGCCGGCCACCAAGGCGGTCGTGGCTTCAAAGGACACTTCCAATGCGGACTTGACCATCAAAGCCACTGGCTCTCAATGGAAATGGACGTATGACTATTTGAAGGGTGAGGGCGAAGGCGTCTCCTTTGTCTCCACCTTGGATACGGCTCAGCGTGAGCTCTCCAACTCAGGCGCCAAAGGCGCATCGGTGGACAACTATTTGCTACTGGTGGACAACCCCTTGGTGGTTCCGGTGAATAAAAAGGTTCGCATCATCACCACAGCAAGCGACGTCATTCACGCCTTTGCGGTGCCTTCTTTTGGCATCAAACAAGATGCGATTCCTGGTTTTGTGCGTGACACCTGGTTCAGGGCCGAAAAAACGGGCGACTTCTATGGTCAATGCCAAGAGTTGTGCGGCAAAGAGCATGCTTACATGCCCATTCACGTGATTGTGATGAATGACAAAGACTACAGCGCTTGGGTTCAAACCGAGCAAAAGAAAATGGCCGCTTTGAATGACGACCCCTCCAAGGTTTGGGCTCTGGATGAGAGCCTCAAGCGCGGCGAGAAAGTCTATGCCACCAATTGCGTGGCTTGCCATCAGCCCAACGGCAAAGGCGGCGGTGCGGTCAAGCCCTTGGATGGCGCTGCAGTGGTGCTCAATGGTGACAAGAATAAGCAAATCTCGGTATTGCTTCACGGCCAAAACAATGGAGCGATGCCTTCTTGGAAGGCGTTGAGCGATACCGATTTGGCGGCCGTGATCACCTTCACGAAAAACAATTGGTCCAACAAAACGGGTCAATTGGTTCAGCCTGCTGAAGTTTTGGCCCAGCGTCAGTAATCGCCGCACCCATCAAGTTAGAGAAAAGGAATAAACCATGAGCGCAGTTCTTCATCCCCATGGCCATGTTGCCGGCGATCACGATGGTCACGATGACCACCACGGTGCACCTTCTGGTTGGCGCCGTTGGGTCTTTGCGACCAATCACAAAGACATCGGAACGCTTTATTTGTTATTTGCATTCACCATGTTCCTTTTTGGGGGTGTGTTGGCGCTCATGATCCGTGCTGAGTTGTTCCAGCCTGGACTCCAATTTGTCAACCCCGAGCTTTTTAATCAGCTCACCACCATGCACGGTTTGATCATGGTGTTTGGCGCCATCATGCCCGCCTTCGTGGGCTTTGCCAATTGGATGGTGCCACTCCAAATTGGCGCGTCTGATATGGCGTTTGCACGGATGAATAATTTCAGCTTCTGGCTCTTGATTCCTGCCGCAGTGATGTTGGCCTCAGGCTTCTTTTTGCCTGGCGGTGCACCGTCTGGTGGTTGGACGCTGTATGCGCCGTTGACACTGCAAATGGGTCCCTCCATGGATTCTGGTATTTTTGCGCTTCATCTTTTGGGTGCGTCGTCCATCATGGGCTCGATCAACATCATTGTGACCATTTTGAACATGCGCGCTCCTGGCATGACCCTCATGAAAATGCCCATGTTCGTGTGGACTTGGTTGATCACGGCCTATTTGTTGATTGCCGTGATGCCAGTGTTGGCCGGGGCCATCACCATGACGCTCACTGACCGCCATTTTGGAACGACGTTTTTTAACCCCGCAGCGGGCGGCGACCCTGTCATGTTCCAGCATATTTTCTGGTTCTTTGGTCACCCCGAGGTGTACATCATGATTTTGCCAGCCTTTGGCATCGTGAGCCAAATCGTGCCCGCCTTTGCTCGCAAGAAACTCTTTGGCTACTCCTCCATGGTGTATGCCACCTCCTCGATCGCGATTTTGTCGTTCATCGTCTGGGCCCACCACATGTATGCCACGGGTATGCCAGTGACGGGTCAGCTCTTTTTCATGTATGCCACGATGTTGATTTCTGTGCCCACGGGTGTGAAGGTGTTCAACTGGGTGGCCACGATGTGGAGAGGCTCCATGACGTTTGAGACGCCCATGCTTTTTGCCGTGGGTTTCATCTTCGTCTTCACCATGGGTGGTTTCACCGGATTGATTTTGTCCATGGCTCCCATTGATATTCAACTCCAAGACACCTATTACGTGGTGGCTCACTTTCACTATGTCTTGGTGGCGGGCTCACTCTTTAGTATGTTTGCGGGCTTTTATTACTGGTCTCCCAAGTGGACTGGCGTGATGTACAACGAGACTCGCGGCAAAATCCATTTTTGGTTGACCATCGTCTCATTCAACGTCACCTTCTTTCCCATGCACTTCTTGGGACTTGCTGGTATGCCCAGACGCTATGCTGACTACCCCATGCAGTTTGCCGACTTCAATGAAGTGGCCTCCATTGGGGCGTTTTGTTTCGGTTTGAGCCAAGTGTATTTCTTCTTCTTTGTGGTCTTGCCTGTGATGCTCGGTCGCGGTGAGAAGGCGCCTCAGCGTCCTTGGGACGGCGCGGAAGGCTTGGAGTGGGAGATCCCTTCTCCTGCGCCATTCCACACTTTCGAGAATCCTCCCAAGTTGAACGCCGACGCCACTAAGATTTTGGCTTGAGCACTGGTATTCCAATCTCACTGAGCACATGAACGCCGAACAAAAAAAACAAAACCGTCGACTGGGCCTGATTTTGGCATCGGTGGCGTTTGTTTTTTTCGTGGGTTTCTTGGCCAAGATGATGTTGTTGGGCCAATGATGAACAATTCGTACAACACCCTCATGCTCAAAAAACTGGGGGTGGTGGCCTTGGCGATGTTTGGCTTTGGCTATGCGTTGGTGCCCATGTACCGTGCCATTTGTGAGTTCACGGGGATCAATATTTTGGCGTTGGGTGAGAGCGATACACCTGCAGGCAAAGAGGCCAAGAATCGTCTTGGCGCCAACTCTCAGATTGATTTGAGCAGAACCATCACGGTGGAGTTTGATGCCAACGCCCGCGGTCCTTGGTCCTTCAAACCCGAGAAATCATCGGTTCAGGTGCATCCTGGTGAGATGACCACCATCATGTATGAGTTTCAAAATGTGCAAAACCGCGTGATGTCTGCTCAAGCCATTCCGAGTTATGCCCCCAAGCAAGCAGAAGCCCACTTCAATAAGTTGGAGTGTTTCTGTTTCAACCAATACACCTTGGCGCCAGGAGAGAAAAAATCTTGGCCAGTGGTGTTTGTGATTGACAATAAACTCTCCAAAGATGTCTCGACCATCACGCTGTCATACACGTTCTTTGAAGTGGGGGGTAAAACCCCATTGGCACCTGTGTCTTGGTGGAGTCAACCCGTGTATCACCTTGACGGAGCCAGTGCGTGAGTCTTTTGAGTCGCGTGACCCAAAGCACCTTGTGGCGCACGGTGGTGGCTGTTTTGTGGTCATTCATTGGATTGCGCAAGAACAGTGAATTTGAAAAAGACGTCTTGCGCATCACCCCCTTGCACATCTTGGTGGTGGGCGTGGTTGCCGCGTTTATATTTGTCATCGCGTTGATCGTGTTGGTCAACGTGGTGGTTGCGAAATGAAGTAAAGGAGTTCAGTGATGAGTAACATGTCAGCCCATGGCCCAGTGCCGTATTATTTTGTGCCCGAGCCTTCGCGTCATCCCGCCATGGCGTCCTTGGGGCTCTTTTTCGTGGTCCTAGGGGCTTCGCAGTGGATCAATGGCGCCGATTGGGGTCGTTACAGCTTGTTTTTTGGCTTGGCCATGTGGCTTGTCGTGCTCTACCAATGGTTTGGCGAGGCTATCCATGAGAGCGAGACCGGGCGCTATGGGTACAAAGTGGATTTGTCATTTCGCTGGAGCATGAGTTGGTTCATTTTCTCGGAAGTGATGTTCTTTGGCGCGTTTTTCTCTGCGTTGTGGTGGGCCCGTGTGCACTCGGTGCCAGCTTTGGGCAATGTTGAGAATGCGGTGATTTGGCCTGACTTCAAGGCCGCATGGCCTTCATTTCAAGCCGGTGCGACCGCGTCACCTGCTGGCACCATTGAGCCATTTGCCACCATGACACCCTTTTGGTTGCCCACAGTCAACACGGCCTTGTTGTTGACCTCAGGCATCACCTTGACCATTGCGCACCATGCATTGATTGCCAATGAGCGCGCCAAAACCCTGACCTTCATGTACCTCACTGTGCTTTTGGGGATCACGTTCTTGGGTGTTCAAGGTTTTGAGTATCACCATGCGTATACCGAGATGAATTTGAAATTGACCTCAGGTATTTACGGCTCCACCTTTTTCATGTTGACAGGCTTTCACGGCTTTCACGTCTTCATGGGCATGTTGATGCTCGTGATCATGACTCGCCGCATTCAAAAGGGTCACTTCACACCGGCCAAACACTTTGGCTTTGAAGGTGCGGCGTGGTACTGGCACTTTGTGGACGTGGTGTGGTTGGGACTTTATATCTTGGTTTACTGGATGTGAGTTTGTCCTTGACCCTCTCTAGGGTCTTGGGGTTCTCATCTCAAAGGGTGTTGCCGTGTTCTAGTTGAGTGCGGCAACATTTTTTATTGGGTGTCAGCCAATTGAAATCACGCTGAAATTTCCGCTCCCCTGCATGAGGTGTGGGCCTTCATGGGCTTGTGTTCTGACAGTCTTCAGTGAGTTCAGGCACACAGGGTGTTGGGAGTTGCTCGCAGGCGAACACTTGAGTGCAAGCTTCACTGCCCTGGTTTGATGCCAGTCGGCTCAATCCAGCCCATTTTCCAGCTGATCAAGATACAGATAAATAGCAACACCGACAGACCCACCCGTGCAGCCAAGGCCCAGGCCATGTTGCTCGATCTCTTGGCGTTGTCGTTGTTGCTGGTGTCTTCAGAGTCGTGGTCAATGTCCTTTTTGCCTTTGAGCATGAAGATCATGGCCCCGCCCAGGCTCAACAAGATGAGGACGAATGCAATCGTTACAAAATAAGTCATGGGAGTGATTATCGCGTGAAAACACAGGAGTCGTCATTATTTGAGCGCCACCCATGGGCTTTGAAGGCTTTGGTGTGGGGGGCGTGCGCCCTCACCATGGCGACGACTTTTTCACTCGGCGCTTGGCAGTGGTCCAGGGCTGAGCAAAAGTGGGCCTTGCAAGCACAAATTGAGCAAGCGGGGATGCTTTCGCCTTTGAGTCAAGAGGCCTATTTGAGCCTCAAAGACCCGTTGGAAGCACTTCATCGCCGTGTGGTCTTGAAAGGGCATTGGTTGGCAAAGGACACCCTCTACCTCGATAATCGACCTTATTCTGGGCGAGCAGGATTTTGGGTGTTCACGCCCTTGGTGTTGACCCCCAGCAAAACCGTGTTGGTGCAACGTGGGTGGGTGCCCCGGGATGCAGTCGACCCGCTCAGACTCCAAGAGGTCCAGACCCCAGACGGCGAGATGGAGGTTGTGGCCCAAGTGAGTGCGGGTCCCTCCAAAATGTTCGAACTCCCGATGTCTGCCCGGCCTGACAGTGTCAAAGAAAGTGCTTTCTCGCGCATTCGAGCCAACTTGGAGTTGACTTCATTGGCTGCTGAGATGGCCTTGCCTTTGGTGGGCCATGTGATGGAGGTCGATGCAAGCACCTCCGATTTGGTGAGAGATTGGCCTGTTGTGGAGCAGACCGCCTCGCGCAATGTGGGCTATGCATTTCAGTGGTACGCGCTTTGTGCGCTTGCTTTTTTTCTTTGTGTTTGGTATCAAATTATTCAACCTCGCCGACATGCAAAACGAAACTCCTGAGTCTTTTGAGCACACTTCCAAGCCCAGCGAGGTCGACACGCCTTTGGTGCTGAGTGTGCACGCGTTGCCCAACATGTCACAAGATGCGTTGGCAAACCGTGAGACGCTTAGTGCCAGCACCAAGAGATCGAATTGGGTGCTGTGGCTCATGTTTGCGTTGTGTGCCTCACCCGTCATTGCTTCTTATGTCACCTATTACTTCATTAGACCCCAGAGCCTGAATGTGAACGGTGAATTGATCAACCCCAGTGTGAGCATCCCTCATGTGCAAGTGCAAGACGAGTTCGCCAAGTCCTTTGAGTTGGATGCGCTCAAAGGTCAGTGGCTTTTGTTGAGTGTGGCTCCCATCTCCTGTGAAAGCAAGTGTCAGCAGCATTTGTATTTGCAGCGCCAACTCATCGCAAGCCTTGGTGCTGAGAGCGACCGTGTCGACTGGATTTGGCTCGCCCATGGCGCGGGCGATATCCCTGTTGAAGTTCGCCCTGGCGTTCAACAAGCCCGGGTGGTGCGCATGGATGCCAGTGCAATTCAAGCTTGGCTGAGTCCCGGTGCAGGCCACGCCTTGGAAGACTATTTTTATTTGGTCGACCCCCAAGGTCAATGGATGGAGCGGTTTTTGATTGGCAAAGAGGTGACTCAATTGGCCAGCATCAAAAAAGATTTGGTGCGTTTGCTCAGAGCCTCGGCTTCGTGGGATAGGGCAGGGCGCTGA
>CAIPFK010000026.1 GCA_903864315.1 uncultured Burkholderiales bacterium
CACATTGACGACACCGAGATGAACCGCACCTTCAACGACGGCATTGGCATGTGCGTCATCGTCTCCAGCGAACATGCGGCTGCACTCAAGGCTGACTTGGAGTCCATGGGGGAGACGGTCTATGACATCGGGGAGATCACGGCGCTCGATGGTAGCAGTGCAAGCACCCAAGGTCAGGCTCGGGTCACACTCGAGTAAGAGGCGAGCAAGACGCGAGCAAGGCCTGGGTCATGGTCCCATCATTGTCCAAGAGCGCCATCGCCCAAACGCAATATCTGCAAACGCTCCATCACCTGACTCTCGCGCGCGCGGTCATGGTGGGAGCGATAAATGTTGAGCAAATTGTGCAGCATGCGCTCGACGATTTGGCGCTCGCTGGCAGGGCGCAAAAACTTTCTCAAGCGCTGATCCCAGTCAAGGCTGCCTGTGCTTGGGTCATGATCTGACTGGTTTGTCTCTGGTGCATTGAGCTCCATTGCATTCAAGGCCTGTGCGATGTCTGGAAACTCATAAAGCCGCTCAAGCAGCGCCTCTCGAGTGAGAGACTTCCGAGCAAACACATCCAAGACCACCAAGCCTTCATTGGGAAAGGTGAGATTGACTTTGACCAAAAAGTGACCTGGGAAATTCACCCCTTGGGCTTTCAAGCCAATGGACTGCGCGAGTTCGAGCCAGATCACCGACAAACTGATCGGGATGCCCCTTCTGGTTTTTAAAACGGCATTCAAAAAACTGTTTTCAGGATCATGGTAATGATTGAGGTTGCCTTGGAACCCCAACTCTTCAAAGAATAAACGGTTCAAAATCTTCAGCCGGTGCAGCGCCGAGGCGTCTGGGGCGAGTCGGCGTTTGAGCCTGGCCAGGATTTGATCCACATCGGCCAACACTTGTTGAATATCCAACTCAGGATATTCGTCTTGCGCGAGGCTTGCGGCCGCCTCCAAGAGTGGGAACTGCTCATCGCTTTGCACCAAACTGGCAAAGTAAGACAACTGCGTGGCCGTGGGATCGAGATTAAATCCCATTCGATTTCGCGCTCCATTGAGGATTCAACATGGCTTTCACCTTCAAGCCCAACAAGGTGAGCACGCCTGCATACAAAAGGGCCGTCATCGCCAAGACACCCGCCATCAGCGCCACTCGCATGAGGGCTTGTTCTTGCAGTCCCACCCAGTCCCAGTGCTGCGCAGACCACCACAACAATGCGCCCGCCCCTGCACTGGCCAATCCCACTTGCAGCGCCAAAGTTCCCCAGCCCGGTTGCGGCGTATAGCGACCCGAGCGCTTCAAAAAATACCACAAACACGTGGCGTTCACCATGGCGCCCACTCCGATGGACAAGGCGAGCCCGGCCTGCGCAAAAACGGGCACCAACACCACATTCAACAATTGTGTGAACACCAGCACCCCAACGGCAATCCTCACTGGGGTGCGGGTGTCGTGCGCTGCATAGAACCCGGGTGCCAGCACCTTGATCGCCACCAAGCCCATGAGGCCCACGCCATAGCCTGTGAGGGCCAGCGCCGTTTGCTCCACATCTTGGGCTCGAAATGCCCCATAGTGGTAGAGCACGCTCACCAAGGGTTTGGCAAACACCAACAAGGCCAAGGCACACGGTGCACACAGCACCAACACCCATTTGAGTCCCCAGTCCAAGAGGGCTGAGTAGCGCTCAAGTTCTTGGCCTGCACGAGCCGCAGACAACTGCGGGGTGAGCACCACACCAAGGGCCACCCCCAAGAGAGCCGTGGGAAACTCCATCAAACGATCGGCGTAACTGAGCCAACTCACACTGCCAGACGCCATGTGAGAGGCAATTTGCGTGTTGATCAGCAGCGACAACTGGGCCACCGACACCCCCAAAAGGGCCGGACCCATGAGACTCAAAATCTTTTGTGTGCCCTCGGACCTCCAAGCCCCACGGTAGGCTTGCCACTGCCAAGGCCAGACCATTCGGGGCGAGAGACCCATGCGCTTTAACGCCCACAGTTGCACACTCAACTGAGAAACCCCGCCAAGCATCACCCCCACGACCATGGCATCAATACCTGGCCAACCCATCGTCACAAACCAAGGACTGACCCAGTAGGCCGCGGCAATCATGCACACATTCAAAAGCACTGGCGTCATGGCTGGAACCGCAAAACGCCTCCACGTGTTGAGCACCCCGGCTGCCAAAGCCACCAAGGACATGAAGGCAATGTAGGGAAACATCCAGCGCGTCATGACCACAGCAGCTTGCTGCGCTGGGGGGGTTTGCTCTAGACCACTGGCCATGAGCCAAACCAATAGCGGAGCACCCAAAACCCCCAACACGCAAGTGAGCACCAACACACTCAGAAGGACACTGGCGACTTGCGCAATGAGTTTTTGTGTTTCATCGGCGCCTTTTTCTTGCAAAGTCGAGGCCAACACAGGCACAAACGCTTGACTAAAGGCGCCTTCGGCAAAGAGGCGTCGAAACAAATTGGGAATGCGAAAGGCCACATTGAACGCGTCCGTCATGGCGTTGGCCCCAAACACCGAGGCCATCAAAAGCTCTCGCACCATGCCGGTGATTCGCGACATGAGGGTCAAAAGAGAGACGATGGAGGCTGATTTTAAAATACTCACCCAAGAAGTGTAGCGTGCAGATCACACATTTGATCGAACAATTTGCTATAATGTTGGGCTTTGCTGACATCATCCACAGACACCAAGGACATACCATATGGCTTCCGCCAAACCCAAGAAA
>CAIPFK010000027.1 GCA_903864315.1 uncultured Burkholderiales bacterium
GGCGCCTTGGCTAAAGATCACACCGCCACCACGCTCGGTTTGAAGCTCCTCGGGTCTTCGTGCGCGGTATAAAAAATCGGTGTATTGAATCGCATGGAGCATGCGCACAGCGCCGAATTGACCGCTTTGAATGAGTCTGGCAGTTTGCAAAATGGGCGCATCAAAACTGTGGCTGTGACCCACCATCAAGCATTTGCCCGAACGCTTGGCCGCCTCGACCATGGCATTGCATTGGGCAAGCGTCACGGCCATGGGTTTTTCCACCCAAACGTGTTTGCCCGCTCCAAGCGCCAGCACCGCTTGCTCAGCATGGAATTGGTGGGGGCTGGCAATGTAGACCACCTCGACAGTGGGGTTGGTGCACAGGGCTTCAAAACTCGCATCACAAGGAATGCCAACATCGCGCTCAAACTGTTTGCACGCAGTTGTCCACGGGTCGGTGGCGGCGACGAGCTGAACACGCTCGTCTGTCAAAAAAGTGGGCAGCATCAGCGTGAAGGCTCGACCGAGTCCCGCCACCCCAATGCGCAAGACGCGCGTCACAAGTCAAGCACCAACGAGGGGCCCTTGGCGCGCGACACACAGACCATGATCTGGCTGTCGTACTCATCGTCCATCAGCACAAAGTCACGGTGATCGACCTCGCCCGAGAGCAGTGGTGTGCGGCATGAGCCACACGTGCCGCTTTCACATGAACTGGGCACCGGCACGCCGGCCAAGCGCAGCACCTCCAAAATGCTTTGGTCTTTTTGCACTGTCAAGCGCTGACCCGATTGGGCCAAGACCACTTCAAAGGTTTCATTGTCACTGGGGTCCACTTGCGGCGCACCAAAACTCTCGAAATGCACGTGTTCGCTGGGCCAGTGCCCCGTCATGTCCCTCACGGCATCCATCAACGCTTGAGGGCCACAGCAATAAATGTGAGCGGCTTGGGGGGTCTCAAAGAGCGGCCAAAAATCGAATTGCTGGGCTGGGTCTCCATGGTCGTGGTGTATGTGGACATGGCTGGCAAAAGGCGCACTCGTGAGCAAATCATCAAAGGGGGTGGTCTGAGCACTGCGGGTGCAGAAATACAGCTTGAAGCGTGTTTCACCCCTCCCCAGGAGGTGACGCATCATCGACAAAATCGGCGTGATGCCAATGCCACCTGCGACAAAGATGTACTCGGGGGCGTCATTGGCCAGCTCAAAACAATTGGCCAATGCATTGACCGTGATCGTGTGGCCCACCTCGAGCGCATCGACCATGCTTTTGGAGGCCCCGTGTCCATTGACTTCGCGCTTGATCGCCAATTGATACGTTGTCAAATCGTGTGGATCACTGCACAAGGAGTAAGCCCTCGTTTGCCCAGAAGGGGTCACCACACTCAAGTGTGCGCCAGGGGTGAAGGCAGCCAACTCACGCCCCTCCAGTGAAGCGAGTTGAAATAAAGCAATATCGGGGGTGAGCATGTCTTTTTGCGTCACCAACAGGGAATTAGGGCTTGCAGTCATCAGAAAAAACCAAAAATAGAATAAACTTAGGAGTCTAACTATCTTAGCCGATTTTGCACCCACCGCTTTTTGCAGGGGAATTGGCAAAACCATGTTCTTGCACCAGCTTTGAGGTTCACCGCATGATGACTGAAGAAGAAAACCAATTGCTCTGCCGAGTCGAGGGCGATGCGCCCATGGGCCAACTCATGCGACGCCACTGGCAAGCGGTGTGCTTGATCGAGGAGGTGAATGAACCCGATGGCGCACCAGTGCGGGCACGGGTCTTGGGAGAAGACTTGGTGGTCTTCAAAGACAGCCAAGGCCGCTTGGGGGTGATGGGGGAATTTTGCCCGCACCGAGGCGTCTCTTTGGTGTACGCTCGCAACGAGCATGGTGGATTGAGGTGTCTTTATCACGGCTGGAAGATGAGTGTAAGCGGTGAAGTCTTGGAGATGAGCTCTGAGCCCAGCCAAAGTGCCTTGCCCAGCAAAGTCCATCACACCGCCTACCCTGCGCTTGAGTGGGGCGGCTTTGTGTGGTGCTTCATGGGCCCCCAGGACACATTCACCGAGTTCACCCCACCACCGTGGGCGCCCCATGAACACGTGCGCGTGTCGATTTGCAAAATGATCATTCCTTGCAACTGGGCACAAATCTTGGAGGGCCAAATCGACTCAGCGCACAGCTCCTCTTTGCACTCCTCGGACATGATGCCCGCACGCCTGAATGGCGCTTTTGCCGACGAAAAAACGTGGCTGCGCCCGAGCACCGACAAAGCGCCGCGCATGCAAGTCCAAACCGAGCCCTATGGCTTTCGCTATGTGGCCATTCGTCGCCCGATTGAAAAGGCCGCCACCCACGACTATGTGCGCTGCACAGTGTTTTTGGCGCCCGCCTCCGCCCTCATCCCGCCCAACAACGCCTACAACGTGGCCAACATCAACACCGCCATTGACGACACCCACACCGCGTTTCACTTCATTGCCTGGGGGGATGCGGCGACAACACCCGACACCCAGACTTGGAGAGCGTTTTTGCACACCCAAAAAGGGGTCGACGTGGATGAGCACTACCATCCCATTCGAAACGTCCAAAACCACTTTTTGCAAGACCGACAAGCCATGAAGGCGGGCAACTACACCGGCATTCAAGGCATTCCCAACCAGGACTTGTCGATGTGGGTCACCATGGGCGCCATCACCAAACGGTCTCAAGACCGCTTGGGTGCGAGCGACATGGCCGTCGTGGAGTTTCGCAAGCAAATGCTGCATGAAGTGAAGGCTTTTGCGCGCGGCCAAGCACCCATTGGCGTGGGCCCTCGCCAAGCACCCGTGGGCACTTGCTCATTTCAAGCCATCGTGGAAAAATCCACCCAGTGGCAACACTACGCTGCCACCCCCATTGACGATCAAGTGCCATGACCTGCATGCCAGCCAAGGGTTTACCCTGAATTGGCGAGCAACGCTCCTGGCCTGGCGTCGACCACGAAGTCACGCCACATGCAAGCCACGTTCACCGGGCAACCCCATGGCGGAGCATGGCTCTCGTCATGGTTTCTCAAAACCAACGTGGGTCTGGCCAAAAAGGCCTTGGAGGGTGAATGAAATTAGCACTTTGGGGCTTTGGGATTGTCGCAAATTCAAGTTAAAATAGCAGGTTGCCGCCTGTAATGTGCGGCCCCCTATGTCACATTGGATAAAAGATCTATGGCGATCGTTGTCAACAAACCCCTTCCTGAATTTGAGTCCATTGCTACCGGAGGCGTGAGAGTCACCAATCACACGCACACGGGCAAGATCATGGTGCTTTACTTTTACCCCAAAGACAACACCCCTGGGTGCACCACCGAGGCCATGCAATTTCGCGACAAGTACAAAGACTTCACCAAGGCTGGGGCCGTGATTTTTGGTGTGTCACGTGACAACATGAAGTCTCACGATGACTTCAAAACCAAGCTTGAACTGCCCTTTGAATTGATTGCCGACACGGAAGAAAAAATGTGCCACATGTTTGGTGTCGTGAAAAACAAAATCATGTACGGCAAAAAAGTCAAAGGCATCGAGCGCAGCACTTTTTTGATTGGTGCAGATGGCTTACTCAAAGAAGAGTGGCGTGGCCTTAAAGTTCCCGGCCATGTGGACGAAGTGCTGAAATCCGTGAAGGCGTTGAAAAAACCCGCCACTGCAGCCGCCTAAAAACCCCAAAAAAAGTATTTCCTCTGACCGTCATTTCTGTAGGTTATGATGTTTCAACGATGATGTTTGGCAAGCCTGTCTTTTGACCACACCCTCTTGAACACTCAAGCCTCCATGACCCTGCCGTCCCAGCTTTGCACCTTGCCGCCAAGTCGCCTTGGCGGCTTTTTATTGTCCGCGGCGACCCCCACCCCTGATCTGCTTGGCCCTGATCTGCATGGCCCAGATCGCCACATGCCTTGGCGCGTCTGATTTTTTTTGCCTATTTTCAATTCAACACCCTACCTGACCACACCACATGCCATTGCCACCCGCACCCTCAAAACGCGCAGCCCTCCTGAGCCCTGACGCCATCGACACGGCCAGCACTGGCAAGACGTCCAAGAGACAACACTCGGCATCTTTTCAAGCACACCCCAGCGCCAACAAGCCCCAGGCCTTCAAGGACTTTGATTCGTTTGAACACACTGCAAGTGCCAAACCTTTGGGCACCGGTGACACCTCGGGCTTGGAGAAAAAACCAAGTGCTCCTTACAAAGCCATCGTCAAACCCAAAACCACCAAGAAAAAAAGCACCGGGCCTTCTAAGCTCTTTGTCTTGGACACCAACGTATTGATGCACGACCCCATGTGCTTGTTCAGGTTTGAAGAACACGACGTCTTCTTACCGATGATTGTGCTCGAGGAGCTTGACGGCCACAAAAAAGGCATGACCGAAGTGGCCCGGAACGCTCGCCAAACCAGCCGATCTTTGGACGCGTTGGCCGCCACCGTCGAGTCCGACATGATCAACGGCCTCCCCTTGTCTGGGACGGGCCACAAAGAGGTGGGTGGAAAGCTATTCTTTCAGACCCAGGCCTTGGTTGCAGAACTCCCGATGAGCTTGCCCCAGGGCAAGGCGGACAATCAAATTTTGGGGGTGGTGCAAGCCTTGGGCAAACTGCACCCCAGCCGTGAGGTGGTGTTGGTCTCCAAAGACATCAACATGCGCGTCAAAGCACGCGCGTTGGGTCTGGCTGCCGAAGACTACCAAAATGACAAAACACTGGAAGACGGTGACTTGCTCTACTGCGGCTGGCTCTCGCTGCCGGCCGACTTTTGGCTCAAAAACGGCAAAACCGTGGAGAGCTGGCAAAGCGGCAGCCACACCTATTACCGCATCACCGGCCCCATCGTGCCCGACTTGCACATCAATCAATTCGTTTTCTTTGAGTCTCCCGGAGAGCCCAGTCTTTATGCCCGGGTGACTGAAATCCGCGGCAAGACAGCGGTCTTCAAAACTCTCAAAGACTTCAATCACGTCAAAAATGCCGTGTGGGGCGTGACCGCCAGAAACCGGGAACAAAACTTTGCCCTCAATTTGCTCTTGGACCCGGACATCGATTTTGTGACCTTGACTGGAACAGCGGGCACGGGCAAAACTTTGCTCGCCCTGGCCTCAGGGCTCACCCAAGTGTTGGATGACAGGCGCTACACCGAGATCATCATGACGCGCGCGACCGTGAGCGTGGGTGAAGACATTGGCTTTTTACCTGGCACTGAAGAAGAGAAAATGGGGCCATGGATGGGCGCCTTGGATGACAATTTGGAAGTGTTGGCCAAGACCGACACGGGTTCAGGAGAGTGGGGGCGCGCCGCCACCAATGAGCTCATCAGGAGTCGCATCAAAATCAAGAGCTTGAACTTCATGCGCGGTCGCACGTTTTTAAACAAATACGTGATCATCGACGAGGCGCAAAACTTGACGCCCAAGCAGATGAAAACGCTCATCACCCGTGCAGGCCCTGGCACCAAAATCATCTGCATGGGCAACTTGGCGCAAATTGACACGCCCTACCTCACCGAGGGCTCGTCTGGGCTCACCTATGCCGTTGACAAGTTCAAAGGCTGGCCACACGGTGGGCATATCACCTTGGCCCGAGGCGAGCGCTCTAGACTGGCGGACTTTGCCAGCGATGCACTCTAAACGCACAGCTTGGCAGACCAAGGCAGGATGGATTCATGGCTGAAATCTTAGGGCTTGGACTCTCCCACTACCCGCCCTTGAGCTCGCCCAACGAGCATATGTCGTGGATCCTCAGAAAAACACTCGAAGATCCCTCGATCGCGCCCGAGTACAAAGACCCCAAGAACTGGCCAGCAGCCATGCTCGAAGAATGGGGGCAAGATGAAGGCACCCAGGGTGCTGCGATTCACCGAGCCGCATTGGTTGAACGCTTTCGACACGTGCGCCAAGCCCTTGACGACTTCAAGCCCGACGTGGTCCTCATTTGGGGGGATGATCAGTACGAGAATTTTCGCGAAGATGTGATTCCCGCCTTCAGCGTGTGCGCCTATCCCGACATGGATTTGTATCCATGGCGGCATGCACAAGGGTCCTCCATGATGGCGGGGGGCAAACCGAATGCCTGGGGTGAAGGTCCAGACTTGCACTACCGACTGAAAGGTCACCCCCAGGCTGCCAAGCTCATCGCCGCCGAGCTCATCAACGCGCACTTTGATGTGGCCTATGCCTACAAGCCCTTGCACCACAGCAGCGTGGCCCATGCATTCATGAATGCGATTTTGTACCTCGACCATGACCGCCAAGGCTGGCCCTACCCCACCGTCACCATGCCCATCAATTGCTATGGCAAACGGGTGATTTGCGCCAAGGGCTTCATGACACAAATGAACGACGTTTTGGACTTTGACCCGCCCGGCCCCAGCCCCGAGCGCTGCATGGACATGGGCGCTCAAATCGCAAAGACACTGCAAGCTTCTCCATGGCGCGTGGCGCTCATCGCCTCTTCCAGTTGGTCACACGCCTTCTTGTGCGACAAGACCCAAAGGCTCATGCCCGACACCGACAGTGACCAAGCACTCTACCAAGCGATGAAGCGCAATGACTTTGATGTTTGGAGAGCGCAAAGCACCGAAGATTTTGAACTCGCGGGGCAGCAAGAGATACTGAACTGGTGCCCACTGCTGGGCGCCATGCAAGCGCTCAATAAAAAAGTGGTTTGGAGTGATTTTGTGCAAACCCATGTGTTCAATTCCAACAAAGTGTTTGCGCTGTACGGTCCTTGCTAAATCAGGCCTGCATCGCACGCTTGACCCCAGGCATCTTTGGCTTGGTGCTTCAAGCCCCATGCCATGATCAAGTCCGAACTCTTTTGAAATTCACTCCAATTTGGCGCCCGAGGCCTTCACAATCACTCCCGCATTGATCCAGTCTTGGCGCAAGATGCGCTCAAATTCATCTGTGCTGGCTGTTTGTATCTCAAGCCCCAAGCGCAGCAAACGCTCTTGCACCACTGGATCGGCCAACACCTTGAGCATGGCGTTGTTGATCAAGTCAAGTTGTGTTTTGGGGATATGGGCTGGACCCAACAGCCCCATCCATGAATCAAACGAGTAGCCCGGCAAGCCACTTTCTGCAACGGTGGGGAGCTCGGGTAAAAATTGCGACCGCTTGGCCCCGGTGTAGGCCAAGAGTTTGATTCTCCCGTCTTGGCGAAACCCCACCACACCAATGGTGGCCGATGTCACCCCTTGCACTCGGTTGGCCAGCACCTCGTTGACTGCATCCCCAGTGGACTTCATGGGAATGTGCTGCATCTGCAGTCCTGCACGCGCCAAAAATGACGCCATGCCCAAATGCGAAGCCGATCCGTTGCCCGCCGACGCATAGTTGTATTGACCGGGCTTGGCCTTGACGAAGGCGATGTACTCTTTGATGTCCTTCACACCGGTGTTCGTGGGCGCTGCAATCACATAGCCAGAATACCCCACCAAGGACACCGTGCTGAAGTCCTTCACCGGGTCGTAGGGTAACTTTTCATACAAATGGCCCGCCAAGGTCTGAGAGGCTGCGGCCATGAGCAAGGTATTGCCATCCGCGGCCGCTTTGGCCACCAAATTCGTGCCGATGGTGCCTCCGGCTCCCGCATGGTTTTCAATGATGACGGTGGCACCCACCGCCTGGCCCAACTCGTTGCTGAAGGTTCTGGCCACGGTGTCTTGCACGGCACCGGGTCCAAAGGGCACGATGATTTTGATCAAACGCTCGGCACCTTGAGCACTCCCCATGCTCCACGCCAACCACAGGGCACTCACTAAAAGACGCACAGAGTTACTGAATGAATTGTTTTGCATGATGACTCTACCTTTGTTCAAACCAACGCTCAACCAAGCGCACAAAATAACTCGCACCCACCGGGATGATCTCGTCATTGAAATCAAATGAAGTGTTGTGAATGATACAGGGGCCCGCGCCATGATCGGCCAATCGGTGCTCACCGTTGCCGTTGCCAATGAAGGCGTAGCAGCCGGGTCTGACTTTGAGCATGTGGGCAAAATCTTCCGCACTCATGATGGGAATGTAGTGCTCATTGACGGCTTCATCGCCAACGATTTCTCGCATGACTTGGGCGGCAAAGCGCGCCTCTTTTTCATGATTGACCACTGGCGGAGAAGCGCGCTTAAAGCTCACCTCTGCACGGCAGCCATGCGCTTGCGCAACACCCAGAGCGAGTCGGCGCATGGCTTTTTCGATGTCATCCAATACGGCCTCAGAAAACGTTCTCACCGTGCCCCCCACCCAGGCCACATCAGGGATGACGTTGGGCGCCCCAGAGCCTTGGATTTGCGTGACCGCCAAGAGCGCTCGCTCGCTTGAACTCACCACTTTGGCAATCAAACTTTGGAGCTGTTGGGCCAAATCGATGGTGGCCGCCACCGGGTCGATGCCCGTGTGGGGCAAGGACGCGTGGGTGCCCTGTCCATGAACATCGATGCGCCAAGTGTTGCTGGACGCCATCAACGCGCCATGGTTGGTGGCAAAGTGAGCCACACCGTCCAAATAAAAGTTATGAAGGGCAAACACCGCATCACAAGGAAAGCGCTCAAAAAGGCCATCTTGGATCATCTTCAAGGCGCCCGCTTTGCCCATCTCTTCAGCGGGTTGGAAAATAAAATTCACGGTCCCATCAACATCAGTCTTGGCGTGTGACAAATGCCACGCAGCCGCCAAGAGCATCGTGGTGTGCCCATCATGCCCACACGCATGCATGCGCCCGTCGTGCTGAGAACGGTGTGCAAAATGATTGTCCTCTTGCAGTGGCAAGGCATCCAAGTCAGCCCTGAGCCCAATCGAGCGGGCAGAATGTCCGCGTCTTAAGACACCCACCACGCCGGTACCGGCAATCCCAGTGTGTACCTCAATGCCCCACTCTTTGAGCAACTCGGCCACCAAGGCCGCCGTGCGGTGCTCTTCAAAGCCAAGTTCTGGATGGGCATGAATGTCGCGGCGCAACGCCACAAAGCGAGAGATGTCTGCAAAACTGTCAATGATGTTCATGGTCATGTCCCAATGATCAATAGTCCCCACCGGTGGAGGCCATGGACTCGAATTTGGTGATGGTTTTGAGGAAGGTGAGTTTGATGACGCCTGTGGGGCCATTCCTGTGCTTGGTGATCAACACCTCGGCCACACCGGGCTCTTTGCTGTCTTTGTTGTAGTAATCATCTCGGTAGATGAACATGATGACATCGGCATCTTGCTCAATGGCACCAGACTCCCGCAAGTCACTCATCATGGGGCGTTTGTCAGTGCGCTGCTCCACACCCCGGTTGAGCTGAGACAAGGCCAAGACGGGACACTGCAACTCTTTGGCCAGCATTTTGAGACCACGCGATATTTCACCCAACTCCGTGGAACGGTTGTCGCCTCCATCACTGGAGGAGCCTGACATCAATTGCAAATAATCCACCACGATGAGTCCGAGCTTGCCGCACTTTTTGGCAAGCCGTCTGGCATTGCTTCTGAGTTGATTGGGCGTGAGGCCAGGGGTCTCATCAATGTGCAAGGCAATGTTTCTGAGCTTCTCGATGGTCTCGGTGAGCTTGGGCCATTCGTCTTGGCTGAGTTTGCCCGTGCGCAAATGTCCTTGGTCAATGCGACCAATGGAGCCCACGATACGAATGGCCAATTGAGAGGCCCCCATCTCCATGGAGAACACGGCCACGGGCAATTGTTCTTGCACGGCCACGTGCTCGGCAATGTTGATGGCCAACGCCGTCTTGCCCATGGATGGGCGGGCCGCCAGCACAATCAAGTCCCCAGGCTGAAACCCTGAGGTCATGCGGTCCAAGTCATAAAAACCCGTGGGCACGCCGGTGATGTCATTGGGGTTTTGCGACATCTCGTCAATGCGGTCCATCAACTCCAGGGTCAAGACATCCATCGACTGAAAGCCTTGCTTCATGCGCGAGCCTTCTTCACCGATGTTGAAAATCTTTTGCTCGGCCTCATCCAAAATCTGATCGACTTGTTTGCCCTGTGGATTGAACGCGTGGGTGGCGATCTCATCACTGGCCGTGACGAGTTTGCGCAAAATAGAGCGCTCGCGCACAATTTCACCGTACCTGCGGATATTGGCGGAACTGGGGACGTACTGCGCCAAAGAGTTCAAGTAGGACAGCCCGCCCACCTCTTCTGCGCGACCCAAGTTTTGCAAGGACTCGTAGACGGTGATCACGTCCGCGGGCTTGTTGGCGTTGATGAGCGATGAGATGGACGAAAAAATCAACCGATTTTCAAAACGATAAAAATCATTCTCCACCAACAAGTCACCAATGCGGTCCCAAGAGGTGTTGTCAAGCAAAAGCCCACCCAGCACACTCGACTCAGCCTCCATGGAGTGCGGCGGAATGCGCAACTGCGCAGCGGCCGGGTCAGAGTAGGGACTGGGGTCAAATGGGGAGAGAACTGCGGACATGCACTGGGCCTTTGAAACGAAGATCCATCGTAAACTTTTTCCTGCCCCAAGTCACGCAGTAACTCTGTGCAAATACTGTGGATAAGCTGTCAACAACTCAAAAAATTTCGACCCGATTGAAGTCGCGCTTGCTTGGATTTTCAGTCAAGGTGAGCACCCAAAAAAAATCCACCCAAGCGTGAACTTGGATGGAGCGTGTTGTGTCCAACAGTGGTTTGGAGATGATGGGCTCAGGCGAGCCCTTCACTGGTCCAAGAAACAAGCAGGTGATTAAGCCGTTTCGCCGTAGACACTCACTGTGATTTCGACCACAACGTCGGTGTGCAAAGACACGCTGACCGTTGAGTCACCCACCACTTTGATGGGGCCTGTGGGCATGCGAACAGACGACTTGGGAACCTTGAAGCCATTTTTGCCCAACTCTTCAGAGATGTCAAAATTGGTCACTGAACCAAATAAGCGGCCATCCACCCCAGCTTTTTGCGTCACTTTGAGGGTTGTACCAGCCAGTTTCTGACCCAAGGCTTCGGCCTCGGCCAATTTCTGTGCAGCCAATTTTTCAAGTTCGGCGCGTTTTTTCTCAAACTCTTCAATGGCTTGAGCCGTCGCACGACGAGCACGACCAGAAGGAATGAGAAAGTTACGAGCGTAACCATCTTTGACCTTGACGATCTCGCCCAAGGCACCCAAATTCACGACTTTGTCTAAAAGAATAATTTGCATGATGTGTTCCTTTTAGATGCGGTGTTGGTCGCTGTAGGGCAACATGGCCAAGAAACGAGCACGTTTGATGGCGGTGTTGAGTTGGCGCTGAAAAATCGCACGAGTTCCTGTCAAACGAGCAGGAATGATCTTGCCGTTTTCAGCAATGAAGTCTCTCAAAGTATCGATGTCTTTGTAGTCGATCTCTTCCACACCCGTCACGGTGAAGCGACAAAACCGCTTTCTCTTGAAGAGCAGCGACTGGGTATTGCGCTTGGGGCGCTTGTCTTTGTTGAATTTTTTAAACGTGGCCATGGTTCAGGCTCCTATGAAATTTGATGAATCTGGGTCAAATGAAAAATCAAGCTCTTGGTCATGTTGGGCGTGGCTAAAAACCCTTCAAATCTGCGCTCACTGCCCAAAGGCAAGGCGCTCACGGTTTTTGCCAACTCACCCAAGGCCCGGGTCTTGAGAGTCGCTTTCACGAGTCTTTCAACACCAGCCTCTTCGAGATGTGAAACGTGTTCCAGTAAGACATCAATGGCGGGTAAACCTGCCGGGGTGTATCTCATGGTTGAAATCTCAACCAAACTGGCGGTCAAAACCAAACGGTTCACATCAAACCAAAAGCGAGCGGGTTAGGCTTGGAACTCAGCTTGCTGGGTCTTCCTGGCTTCTTCGCGCTCAACAGTCTTCATCATGGACGATGGGCCTGTTTCGGCTTTCTTTTTCACGACCGTCAAGTGGCGCAAAACTGCATCGTTGAATTTGAAGGCATGCTCGAGCTCGGCCATGATTTCTTTGGAGGCTTCGATATTGACGCACAGATAGTGGGCCTTGGCCAACTTGTTGATCATGTAAGTCAACTGGCGGCGACCCCAGTCTTCAATGCGATGAATCGCACCACCACCTGTGGTGATGAGGGTTTTGTAGCGCTCAAGCATCGCGGGCACTTGTTCGCTTTGATCCGGATGGATCATTAAAATGATTTCGTAATGACGCATAGACTCTCCTTGTGGATTGAGCCACTCACAGCGTCTAAATTGTGATGTGGCAAGGGAAAACCCACGATTATAGCCAATTTACTGACGCCAAACACCCTCTTGGCCAGGAAAGTACAAACTGAGGCCAAAAGAGTTGGGTTTTCACCGAAAAGCATGCCCCAATCTGTCCACGAACCCCTGGACCTGAGGCCCATGCCCCAGGGCCGTGTGGCAAACACTGTCCAAAGCCCCCAAGCGGCGCACAAAAAGGAACAGTGGCTAACGGCAGGCTCTACAATGTGGAGCAACAGGTCCGAGACTTCAAAACCAAGTGGTGGCGTGGTCCCGTCCACCCCCCATCGCACACTCTGCCCTCTCAGCCCAACCTGATTCCAGCACCCCATGAATATTTTGGTCTCCAATGACGATGGCTATCAAGCCCCTGGCATTCTCGCCTTGTACGACGCCTTCAAAGACATGGGGCATGTGATGGTGGTTGCTCCTGAACAAAACAACAGCGCCAAGTCCAACGCATTGACCTTGAACGCCCCCTTGTATGTGAGTCAAGCCAATCCCCACACCCGTGTCATCAATGGCACCCCCGCAGATTGTGTGCACATCGCATTGACGGGTTTGCTGGACTTTCGGCCTGACTTGGTCATCTCAGGGATCAACAATGGCGCCAACATGGGAGATGACACCATCTACTCTGGCACCGTGGGCGCCGCCATGGAAGCCTATTTGATGGGCATCCCCGCCATTGCGTTTTCACAGGTTAAAAAGGGCTGGCAGCATCTTGATGTTGCTGCCAAGCGTGCCCGAGAAATCGTGGACGCGCTCATTGCCCAAGGGCGCCTTCACACCTCTGCAGGCGCACAAGTCGTGCCGTGGCTCTTGAATGTGAACATCCCAAACTTGCCCCACGAGGAGCACCAAGGCTTTCAAATCTGCCGACTGGGACGACGGCATGCGGCCGAGCGCGTGATCACGCAAGACAACCCACGTGGCGACACCATGTATTGGATTGGTGGCGCAGGCTCGGCCAAAGACGACGCCCAAGGCACGGATTTTCATGCCACCCGAGACGGCTTCATCTCAATCACCCCATTGCAAGTCGATTTGACCCATTACGAAGGCCTCAGCCCATGGGGTGAGGCTCTTGAAGGCCACCATTGGGCATGAAAAAACGCCCGGGTTTTCCTGCCAAGGTGGATTTTGGCCAAGGCCATACCCCACCGAGCACACAGTTGTCGGCAACCAAGGTTTTGCCCTCAGCCAGCCTTGCACAAAAAATCAAAAGCCCCATCAACACCACTCCGAGTGGCATCGGACTCGATTCGGCCAAAGTGCGCGAGCGCATGGTACAAAAACTGGCCCTCCAAGGCCTGGAGGACGAATGGGTATTGAAGGCCATGGGCAAAGTTGAGCGTCATCGTTTTGTTGACACGGCTTTGGTCAACCAAGCCTACGAGGACACGAGCTTGCCGATTGGGCTTGGGCAAACCATCTCCAAGCCCAATGTCGTCGCCCGAATGATTGCTCTTTTAAGAGGGGGCAAAAACTTGCTCATCAACGGCAAAATTGGCAAGGTGCTTGAAATTGGCACGGGTTGCGGTTATCAAGCGGCTTTGCTGAGCGAAGTGAGCAAAGAGGTCTTTAGCATCGAGAGGCTCAAAGGCCTGCATGACAAAGCGATCGACAATCTAAACCCCTTGGGCCTGGCCAATGTCACCTTGATCTTTGGAGACGGGATGCTGGGCCACCCGAATGAGGCCCCCTATGGCGGCATCATTTCCGCTGCAGGCGGGGACACGGTGCCCCAGGCTTGGATTGATCAACTGGCCATGGGTGGGCGCTTGGTGGCGCCTTGGTCAAGCCAAGGCGCCACGCAAGCTCTGTTGGTGATCGACAAAACTCCCCAGGGCTTGCAGCGCCAAGTGTTGGAGCCAGTTCACTTTGTTCCCCTAAAATCAGGGGTTGCATGATGCGTAGGGAATTGACATGTTGAATTTTTCAAGGGCTTACCTCAGGGGTTGTCTGTTGTTGGTGTGCTCACTGCTGGGCCTCATCGCGGGCTGCTCAATCCTGGGCTCGTCTCACCGAGTCCCTGCCCCCGTTGAAGAGCGACAGGCCACCAAAACGCAATCCATTTGGTCCAACATGCCGCAGGCCAAGCCAACGGCTGAACGGCTCACCTCACCAGCACCCGATCAGCCGGGCTACTACACCGTGAGACCTGGGGACACCTTGATTCGCATTGGACTCGATCAAGGACAAAACTGGCGCGACCTGGCCAGGTGGAACAATATGGACAATCCCAACTCGCTGGAGGTGGGCCAAGTCTTGCGCGTGCAAGCACCTGTTGGCCAAACAGCTGCCACCGCATCCATGGCCCACAATGAGCCCCCAACACCTGGCGTGATCGTGCGCCCAGTCACCGCCACCGTGATCGCACCCCCAATCGCCAGCAGCGAGTCATCCCCAGCACCCAGCCCTTCTGGCCCCCCCAATATGCTCGCCGTCAGACCTGGCAACGTGCCAGCACCACCCCCACCCACCCCCGTGCTGGAGGGGGGGGAGGAGCTGACCTTTGCATGGCCAGCACACGGCAGCATCCTCAATTACTTTGATGAAAACAAAACGCTCAAAGGCCTGGACATTGGTGGCAAGTCGGGTGACGCGGTATTTGCTGCCGCGGATGGCAAAGTGGTCTATGCGGGCAATGGCGTGCGAGGCTATGGTAATTTGATCATTCTTAAGCACAACAACACCTACTTGAGCGCTTATGCGCACAACCAGACCTTGCTGGTCAAAGAAGATCAATCGGTCAAAAAGGGGCAAAAAATTGCCGAGATGGGCAGCACCGACAGCGATCAGGTGAATTTGCATTTTGAAATCAGAAAGCTGGGCAAGCCGATTGATCCGATCAAGTACCTGCCTGCGCGTTAGGCCATTGAGCTCATGCGAGACATTTCGCAGTGCTTTGTCACCATGGATGCGTGTGTCTCGCAGCCCAGTCTATCCATCTCCTGGCACGCGTTGTTGGGCACTTCAAAGCAACGACACCTTCGCTTCATGGCACCCTCAAAGTGCCACACCCAACATTGCAAGACCTCACGCCTTGTGAATTCAATCCAACCCCGACATGACTGACACCACCCCACCAGCACCATCCAAATGGTTACACATCGAGTCCATGGACCTAGAGGCCCAAGGGATTGCTCACCGAGAGGATGGAAAAGTCGTGTTTGTCGACGGCGCCTTGCCCTATGAATGGGTGGTGGCCAATGTCAACCGAAAGAAAGACAATTGGGAAAAAGCCAGTCTCACCGAAATCATCAAAGACTCCTCACTCAGGGTGACCCCCAAATGCCCGCACGCGGGACTGCACACGGGGTCGTGTGGAGGCTGCAAAATGCAGCACGCGGATGCGAGCGCTCAAGTGGCCATCAAGCAACGGGTCTTGGAGGATTTGCTCTCGCACTTGGGACGGGTCAAACCCCAAACGATCTTGCGAGCCATTCAAGGCCCTGACTGGGGCTACCGCTACCGGGCACGTTTATCGGTTCGAGATGTGCGCAAAAAAAATCAAGTCTTGGTCGGATTTCATGAGCGCAAGAGTCGCTATGTCGCCAACATGACCGTGTGCCCGATCTTGCCCCCGCATGTGAGTGCACTCTTGCTGCCACTGCGCGCCTTGATCGAGTCTTTGGAGGCAAGAGAGCATTGCCCTCAAATCGAATTGGCCTGTGGGGACCAGGTGACCGCACTCGTGCTCAGGCACATGGTGCCCTTGAGCACAGCAGACCAAACGCTCTTGCTCGAGTTCGGCGCGACGCATCGGGTGCAATGGTGGCTGCAACCCAAGGGCCTTGACACGGTGGCGTTGATGCCAAGCACCGATCCACGCCATGACTCACAAAACGACACATTGAGCTATGGGCTGCCAAGTTTTGGTGTGGTGATGCCCTATCGCCCCACCGACTTTACCCAAGTCAACCCCCACATCAACCGAGTCTTGGTCTCCAAAGCGATCTCTCTGTTAAAGCCCTCCGAAGAAGACTGCGTGATAGACTGGTTTTGCGGATTGGGAAACTTCACACTGCCATTGGCGACCTTGGCCCGCAAAGTGATCGGCATTGAGGGCAGTCAAGAGCTCATCGAGCGAAGCCGAGAAAATTTGGCCTTGAACCTCAACCGCATCCCCGACAGCAAAGACCCCAAGCGCAAAGGCCAACCGCGCCCCAAACCCTTGAGCAGCACCACCTTCATCGCCAAGAATTTATTCACCATCACGGGCGAAGATTTGATGCAGTTGGACCATGCTCAAAAATGGCTGATCGACCCGCCAAGAGAAGGTGCTTACGCTTTGGTCAAAGCGTTGGTTGAGTTGATCAATCCAGGCTGCACCACCAACGATGAGAGTGACCTTGACGTCGCGCGCACTCCAGCAGCCCTCACTGCGCCAGGGGCCGCTCATGGAAAAATCGAGCGCATTGATCAAGGAGGGGATTCAGCGTTGACGCCGGCGTCTCAAGCCCTCACCACGCCAACCCCATTTACACCACCACAACGAATTGTTTATGTGAGCTGCAACCCAGCCACCTTGGCCAGAGACGCGCAGTGCTTGGTCAACTGGGGTGGCTATGTGCTCACCCATGCAGGCATTGTCAACATGTTTCCTCACACGGCCCATGTGGAGAGCATGGCGGTCTTTGAAAGGCCGCAAAGACCAGAAAGGCCGGGTGAGGCCAAAGCCAGCTCAATCTAGGACCACCAACGTGCTGCACCGCTCACGCTGAATGGACGAAAAAAAACCCATGGGCTCTCAACCATGGGTTCATTTTGATGAGCAACGCTTAGGCAATAGATGGATACCTATTGCTGCGCAGGCCCATGAGACTCAAACCTTATTCGCGCTCACCACCAAAAATACCCAACAAAGCCAACAAGCTTTGGAAGACATTGATGATATCCAGATACAAGGACAAGGTTGCACTGATGTAGTTGGTCTCACCGCCGTCGATGATGGACTTGATGTCATAAAGCATGTAGGCGCTAAAGATAGCAATGGACAACATGGAGATCGCCATCATGCCCGCAGAGGAGCCGACAAAGATATTGATCAAACTGCCCACCATCAGCACGATTGCGCCAACATAGAGCCATTTGCCCAAACCGCTCAACTCGCGCTTGATGATGGTCGACAAACTGGCCATCAAGAAAAACACGCCAGCGGTACCTCCAAAGGCCACCATGACCAATTCAGTGCCGTTTTTAAAGCCCAGCACCATGGCAATCATTCGAGAAAGCATGATCCCCATGAAAAAGGTAAACCCAAGCAATACGGGTACACCGATGGCGGAGTTTTTGGTTCTCTCAATGGCATAGATGAAACCAAATGCACCCACCAAGAAGACGACCAAGCCAAGACCGCCTGAGAGAGCCAAAGACAGCCCAGTGGCCACGCCCAACCAGGCGCCTAAAACGGTGGGCACCATGCTCAAGGCCAATAACCAATAGGTATTCCTGAGCACTCTATTTCTTTGATCGGACGAGGTGTTGACGAATGAGTAGTCAAGAGTTTGATAGTTGTCGTTCACTTGGATTCTCCAAAAGTTACTACGAATCAGATGAGGCCTATTCTAGGGTTTTTCAAGTCCCATCGGCCAAATGTTTGATGACTTCAAACAACATTTAAACTCAATTTGGCCTTGGCAGTCAATAATTACAACAATTAACCCCAAAAACCCCACTCTTTAGGCCGAAACCTCAACTGTCGATCAATTCTTGGCCTCATAAAAAAGATGATAATTCCACATTTGAGGTGAGCCTGAGCGACGGGTTCCCCAAAAAATTGCATCCAGTTGGCCGTGTTCAACTGGCCATTAATCCCCAAAACTGAGCACCATGAAAACCAAACATTACCTCGAACTCCAAGACCTCAAAAAAATTGCCGCGGCCTGTGAAAGCCATGCGCTTGAAAACAAGTGGGCCGTGAGTTTTGCCATCGTGGACGATGGTGGACACTTGCTGTGGATGCAGCGCCTTGATGGCGCACCCGCATTTTCTGCACACATGGCGCCTGCCAAAGCCCACACCGCCGCCCTGGGTCGGCGTGAGAGCAAGATGTATGAAGACGTCATCAACAATGGACGTTACGCATTTTTGACGGCGCCAGACTTGAGAGGCATGCTCGAAGGTGGCGTGCCCATCGTCAAGGACGGCCAAGTCATTGGCGCCGTGGGTGTGAGTGGGGTCAAATCCAATGAAGACGCTCAAATCGCCAAGGCCGGTATTGCTGCATTGGGCTGAGCACTGAGACAGCACTGAGCGCGAAGTCAGATCAATAGGTCAGACTTTGTGGCCTGATCTCTTGCAAAATGGTGGTGGCAATTTCCTCAATGCTCTTGGTGGTGGTGGAGAGCCACCGGATGCCTGCTCTTCGCATCATGGCCTCGGCTTGAGCCACCTCGTGGCGGCAATTGACCAAACTGGCGTAATTGGAGTTGGGCCTCCTCTCATTGCGGATTTCACTCAGGCGATCTGGATGGATGGTCAAACCAAAGGCCTTGGCCAAGTGCTCTTTCAAGGCTTGGGGCAACTGCTGGCGCTCAAAATCCTCAGGGATCAGGGGGTAATTGGCCGCTTTCAAACCGTGCTGCATGGCCAAATAAAGGCTTGTGGGTGTTTTGCCACTGCGGCTCACCCCCACCAAAATCACGTCAGCCTGGATCAAATCTCGGTGCTGTTGACCATCGTCGTGTGCCAGGCTGTAATTGATCGCTTCAATGCGGTCATGGTATTGCTGGCTTTTACTGACGTCGGAAAATCGCCCCACTCGGTGATGCGATTTGATCCCCAACTCCTCCTCCAAGGGATTGACAAAGGTGCTGAACATGTCGAGCAGCATGCCTTTGCAATGAATTTTGATCACCTCCAAGATCTCCAAGTTGACCAAGGTGGTAAAGACAATGGGCTTTTGCCCCTCGATCTCTGCCGTGTGGTTGATTTGGCGCACGGCTTGATGGGCTTTGTCCACGGTGTCCACAAAGGGTAAACGGATGTGTCTGGGCTTCATCTCAAACTGCGCCAAGATGGCATTGCCAAAGGTCTCGGCCGTGATTCCCGTGCCGTCAGAGATAAAAAAAACGCTTCGATGGGTCATCGCTTGCCTTTCTTGGGTTAATTTTTAGGCCCAAAGTCCAAAAGGCTTGCCCGCTGGCGTCAGCCTCGCCCTAAAATAAGAGCATTATCCACTTGGATTGCGCCACCCGATAGAGTCAACCCATCCATTGAAGGTCCGAGTCAAGCCATGGTGTACTGTGGTGGCCCAGGTGATCTTGGTCAATGTGGGTTGCTTAGATGGATTTTTGTATAACCTTGGAGTAATGCGTTCATGTCAACCTTGTTCAATGCAACCGATCTGGTGGTGCCCTTTGAAAAATTGAGGATGAGTGATGTCGAGTCAGTGGGAGGCAAAAATGCGAGTCTTGGAGAGATGATCTCTCAGTTGCCCCAAGGGGTGAAAGTGCCCACAGGCTTTGCCACCACTGCACACGCGTATCGAGAGTTCTTGAGCCACCAGTCTTTGGACCAACGCATCCGAGAGCGCTTGAGCACACTGGATGCAGACGACGTGCGCGCTTTGGCGCAGGCGGGACAAGAAATTCGAGACTGGATCGTGGTGCAACCCTTTCCCGCGGACTTGGAGCGCGAGATTCGAGCGTCATTCGCCCACTTGGAGCAAGCCTCACCCGCTGCCTCATTTGCAGTGCGATCCTCCGCCACGGCAGAAGATTTACCAGACGCCTCCTTTGCGGGACAACAAGAGACTTTTTTAAACGTCTCAGGCATTGAACACATTTTGAGCAAAATGCGCGAGGTGTTCGCCTCCCTCTACAACGACCGCGCCATCAGCTACCGGGTGCACAAAGGCTTTGCCCACGAGACCGTGGCCTTGTCGGTGGGCGTGCAAAAAATGGTTCGCTCTGACTTGGGCGCAGCCGGTGTGATGTTCACCATTGATACCGAATCGGGCTTTGAAGACGTCGTGTTCATCACGTCTAGCTTGGGGCTGGGCGAAAGCGTCGTCCAGGGCTCGGTCAATCCAGACGAGTTTTATGTTCACAAGCCGTCTCTCAGAGCTGGGAAAAAAGCCATCATCCGCCGTGCCTTGGGCTCCAAGCTTGAGCAAATGGTCTTCACCACTGCCCAAGAGTTTCAAGGCAGTGGCAAATGGGTCAAAACCATTGAAGTGCCCACGGAGCAGCGCAATCGTTTTTCTTTGAGCGATGCGGACGTTGAGCAACTGGCCAAGTACGCTTTGGCCATCGAGGTGCACTATGGACGCGCCATGGACATTGAATGGGGCAAGGACGGTGTGGATGGCGAGCTCTACATCCTGCAAGCTCGGCCTGAGACTGTGAAGAGTCAGATGAAAGGTCAAGTTGAACAGCGCTACAAGTTAAAAGGCAAAGGACCCATACTGACCCAAGGCCGGGCCATTGGACAAAAAATTGGCTCTGGCCCCGTGCGCATTGTTCAAAGCATCACTGAGATGGACCGGGTCAAGCCCGGTGACGTGTTGGTGACCGACATGACCGACCCCAACTGGGAGCCCATCATGAAGCGCGCAAGTGCCATCGTCACCAACCGCGGCGGGCGCACCTGTCATGCGGCCATCATCGCGCGCGAGTTGGGGATTCCTGCCGTGGTGGGCTGCAGCGACGCCACCGATGTCCTCACCGAAGGCGCCTTGGTCACGGTGAGTTGCGCAGAAGGTGACACGGGCGTCATCTACGACGGCTTGCTGGAGACCGAAGTCACCCAAGTATCGCGTGGCACCATGCCAAGCATCGCCACCAAGATCATGATGAATGTGGGCAACCCCCAGTTGGCGTTTGACTTTTGCCAATTGCCCAACGAAGGCGTGGGCCTGGCGCGCTTGGAGTTCATCATCAACAACAACATTGGCGTCCACCCCAAAGCAATTTTGGACTATCCCAACATCGACTCCGATTTGAAAAAAGCAGTGGAGTCGGTCGCCAGAGGCCATGCCTCGCCGCGGGCTTTTTATGTCGATAAAGTGTGTGAAGGCGTGGCCACCATCGCCGCTGCGTTTTGGCCCAAACCGGTCATTGTTCGTTTGTCCGACTTCAAGTCCAATGAGTACCGAACCCTCATTGGCGGCAGTCGCTATGAGCCCGAAGAAGAAAACCCCATGCTGGGCTTTCGTGGTGCCGTGCGCTACCTCAGCGAGAGTTTTGCCCAAGCGTTTGCCATGGAATGCGAGGCCATCCACCGTGTGCGCATTGACATGGGACTCACCAACGTCCAAGTGATGGTCCCCTTTGTGAGGACGCTTGAGCAAGCCAGGCGCGTGACAGAGCGTTTGGCCAGTTTTGGGCTCAAGCGTGGGGTCGATGACCTCAAACTCATCATGATGTGCGAAATTCCCAGCAATGCAGTATTGGCCGATGACTTCTTGCAGTACTTTGATGGCTTTTCCATCGGCTCCAATGACTTGACTCAACTCACACTGGGACTGGATCGGGACTCAGGGCTGGAGCTCTTGGCTCAAGACTTTGATGAGCGTGACCCTGCGGTCAAGGCGCTTTTGAAGATGGCCATTCAGGCGTGCCTGCGTCAAGGCAAATACGTGGGCATTTGCGGCCAAGGCCCCAGTGACCACCCGGACTTTGCCCGCTGGTTGGTGGAGCACCAGATCAGCTCCATCTCCTTGAACCCCGACAGCGTGGTGAGCACCTGGCAAGATTTGGCACTCCCAGCGGCCTAACGCTTGCGAGCACCAACCCTCAGGGTTGCCAAAAACCCTGGTGCGCCAAACTGGCCTCATCGATCAATGCGGGTCCAATGCATTCAATGGGGTGAGGAGAGGCTTGGTAGATCTCTTTGATGGACCACGCGAGATCGCGGTACTCTTCTTTGAGCCCACGCATTTGCCGCATCCGCACCGCATCGAGTGCATAGACCACCCGTCGAATGCCCGACAAAAAGATTGCCCCTGAACACATCACACAAGGCTCCCCAGACGCATAGAGGGTGGACTCCATCAGGACCGCCCTTGAATGCGCGAGGCTTGCAATTCGAATCGCTCCAGTCTCAGCGTGAGCGGTGCAGTCTAGGGCTTCTTTGGTTTGGTTGTAAAACTCCACCAAGGTCTCGCCCGACTTCGAGACGATCAAAGCACCAAAGGGGCGATTGCCTCGTTCACGTGCGGTGTGAGAGTGACGAATCGCTTGACGCAAATAAAGCGCATCCGTATCGGATAAGGTTTCTTCTTTTGGAAAATCGGCAGTCACACACTCACTCCCCATGGACAGATTGATCGATTGATGCATTGAATGAAACCCTGAGCGAATGGGCACCATTGCATGGTGACCCCCAAAACGCTGCTCGTGTTTCACAGCCATAATATCATTGCCTGAATCCCCGGCTCAAAGCAACAGACCTTCAAGACCCAATCTGCTGGGAGAAACACCTCAAGCGAAAAATGCGCCTCCATTGGCGTGCAGTGTTTGCCCGGTGATGTAGCGAGCTTTGGGGCCACACAAAAACTCCACCAAATCGGCCACGTTTTGTGGCGTGCCCCTTTGCCCGGACAAGGTTTTGTTTTTCGCATGGTGCTCGGGAGCGCCTTTTCCCGCGCTCTCCCCCCTCTCGGTCTCAATGAGACCGGGGACCACGCAATTGACATTGATATTGAATTCACTGAGATCACAAGCAAGAGCACGGGTGAGCCCGATCAAGCCTGTTTTGGCTGCAATCACATGCGCACGATCTTTTGAACCGGTGTGTGCAGACAGGCCTCCCAAATTGATGATGCTGGCCATATCAGATTTCTTCAAGTGCGCCAGCGCCGCATGCGCGCACAAATAAGACCCATCCAAAATCACCCCCATCACCTCTCGCCACTGCTCCCAGCCCAGTTGCTCAAATTGGGCATGTCGGCGCAAGGCAGCGTTGTTGACCAGCATGTCCAAGCGGCCAAACGACTCAATGCAAGCGTGGACCATGCCTTGAACCTCTTGAGGATTGGCGACGTTGGCCAAATGAACCTGGGCACGACCGCCCAAGTCTCGAATCTCTTGAGCAACACGCTGTGCTTGCATTTCGTCACTGAGTGCATTGACCATCACGGCAGCCCCTGCCCTGGCCAAGCCCAATGCGATGGTGCGACCAATATTGCGCGCAGACCCAGTCACCAAGGCAACACGCCCCGTCAACTCACCCGTCGAGTGGTGTTCACGTTGAAGTGTGTGAGCCATGGTTCATTGCCCAAGCGCGCAGGCGTTCACCACATGGGACTGCCGCATGCCCAGCAACAATTCAAGGGCGGCTTGCGCTGCAGTCTCAGTCCATCCACCGTAGGCGCAGTTGGCAAAGAATTTCTGATGCAAGTCCGCGCGGCTCATGGGATCATCCTTGCCACCGCGGAAGTGGTCTTGACCAGCCTCCAGCACTTGTCCGCTCTTGAGGGTCACTCGGACATGTCCAGTGAATTTATTGGGATACGGATTGTCAGGATCCACCACGTAACTCACTTTGCTGGCCAAGTTTCTGACCTGCTCATCGTGCACCACCTGTGGCTCGTACTCGATGAGACCCGCATCCCCTCTCAAGAGTCCAACGGCCACGGCATAGGGAATGCTGAATTTTGCTGCATAGCCATTGAGCGGGTGTTGTTTGGCCTCGAGGGGTTCCCACAATCGGTGAACAATGCCATGGGCGGTGTTGCACTCAATGCGTTCAATGTTTTGGACGTCCAGTCCATCCTTCACCAAAGCCCTGGCACAGTCGATGTAGGGGTGTGCCATGGTGCCACAGGCGTAGGGCTTAAAAGCCATGTCAGCGGCCAACCACTGCTCGCCAGCGCCTGCCATCATATCGTCAAAAAATCCCTCATCCGTATTGGCAAATGCGTGAAAAAATCCATGCGTTCCTTCAAAGAGTGTTCTCGGACCGGTGAACCCCTCTTGGGCCAAGCGAGCCGCACGGTACCCCGCTTGAGCAGCCCACCCAGGATGCATGCGCTTGGTCCAAGCACCCTCGGCCAAGTATTCAATGATGCCCGACGCCATGCTGCCGGCAATACCCAAGGCATTCATCCATTGCACTGGCGTCAAGGCAAGCGCACTGGCCACACCGGCGGCTGCACCCAGGGCACCAAAAACAGCCGTGGGATGAAATCCTGCTTGATGCACTTTTTTAGGAGCCACACTGCACAAGCGACACATGACTTCTGAGCCCACGGCCATGCCCCAGGCCAAATCAGCACCGCTCAAGTGATGAACCTCAGCGGCGGCCAAAACGCTTGGGACCACCACAGCCCCCGCGTGAATGGGCCCACCTTCAAAGGTGTCGTCATAATCTTCACCATGGGTTGCAGTTCCATTGATGAGTGCGGCCGCTGCAAGACTGGCCCCTCGCGCATGGCCAATGACCGTGCACACACCCGGCTCGAAGCTTGCACGGTGCATTGCCCCCACATAATCGGTGTGCCGTGCGGCAACGCACAGGCCAGCGACGTCTACAAGCAATGCATCGCACAAAGTCTGCATGGTGTGTGGCAAGACTTGAGCGCCACGCGTTGAGGGTCTGACAAAGGCCTGGGCCCACCGCTCAGAGATCGAAATACTTGGCAAGGAATTCAACGCTTTTACTCCAATACAATTTTGCTGGCCAAGGCGACATCGTGCCAATGCTTGACTTCAAGCTGCATGTAATTTTCAAACTCTTTGACACTCATGGGCATGACGTTCAAGGCTTGCTCGGTAAAACCTTTGCGCACCTCGGGCAGGCTCAGGATTTTATTGATTTCAGTGTTCAATTTATTGCGAATAGAGTCAGGCAATTTGGGGGGTCCCACAATGCCATACCAAGTCAAGCCATTGAATCCCTCGTAACCCGCTTCCTTGAAAGTGGGCACATCGGGCAAGAGTGGGTGTCGTCTCTCCCCCGTCACCGCCAAGGCTTTGAAGGAGCCATTGCGGATGTGCGGCAAACCCGCAGACAGTCCAGGAAAGATGACCTGAATGTGACCCCCAATGGAGTCGGTGAAGGCTTGCCCAATGCTGCGGTAGGCGATGGCTTGACTGGGCATACCGGTCAAATTTTTAAACTGCTCCATGAGCAAATGATTGAGGGTTCCCACACCCGAGGTGCCATAGTCAGTTTGCGTGGGGTGCTCTTTGGCGTAAACCACCAACTCACCGAGTTGACTCACAGGCAAATTTTTATTGACCACCAAAATATTGGGTGTTCCACCAATCATGGCAATGGCTGTAAAGTCTTTGATCGGATCATAAATCCCTTTTTTAACGGCGGGGGTGGTGCCATGGGTGGCCACATACCCAATCATCAAGGTGTAGCCATCGGGGGCTGCACGCGAGGTCATTTTGGCCGCAATGGCCCCCCCTGCCCCGGCTTCGTTGTCCAACAAAAAGGGCTGGCCCATGGCCAAACGCAACTGATCGACAATGATGCGCCCAACCAAGTCCACGCCTCCACCAGGCGCTTGAGGCGCAATGAGTTTGACCGGTTTATTGGGATAACTGGCTGACGAGTCTTGTGCCTGTACCCTGCTTGCAAGCGTGAGGGACAAAACGCATAAAGAAAAAGCTTGCACTGAACGGATCGTGCGACGCATGGGGTGGTGTGACATGTGCATGGGGCTAGAGGGCAGTATGACCATCAAAATGGCGGAGTTGTTCTTTGTCACGCCAAGACATCTTCGCCTAGCTCAGCCATGTTGAGGCTCAAGCCTTGGCGTTGTGATATCAGGGCTTGAGCTTGCGCACAATCCAGGGGAGTGTGACCGTTTTAAAAATCTCTTCGTCTTTGAGCGTTTTGGAGCGTCCCATGTGCCCACCTTCGGGGTTGAACCAAACCTCTTTGGCTGAACCTGTTTTGAGCAGCAAGTACAAATCTTCAATGGGCACTTGAGAGTCTTTTGCGCCATTGACCAACAACATGGGAGCTGAAGGTTTTTCAAGCCAATGCTCATCTTTGATGCTCATCTTGGGGCCATAGGCCAAAAAGTCATCCAAGGTTTTGACCCCATAAATGGCCGCTCGCGCTTGGAAGAGTCCAAAGAGATACTCGGTATTGCCCAAGGCTTTTCTTTGCCACTCGGGCTGAAAATACTCGTGCACTGGGCCAGCTTGCACCACCACCCCTTTGAGTCGGTCTTTTTCAGTGAAACCTACCCTGGCCGACCAATGACCACCCCAACTGCCACCAAAGACCACGATGCGACTGCCGTCCAAGTCGGCGCGTTTTTTAATTTCATCAATGGCCACTGAAAACACACGTTCTGCACCGGGCTGAATTTTGATTTTGTTCTCTCCAGTGCCTGGCATGTCCATGGACAAGAAGGCCACACCGTGTTTGAGGTATTCGCCTTCGCGAATCGCATTGCTTTCTTTGCGACTGTCTAGACCACCCACGGTGATCACAATGGGCGGCTTGGCAACGCCTTTGGGTTTTCTCAAATATCCCGTGATGGTTTGCCCTTCAAACTGAAAACTCATCGATTCAAAGGGTGGATCGACCAAACGCGCATAGTGTTTGAACGCTTCACGCGCCAAGGCGTAGGCTTTTTCGGTTTCGGGCGTGTCTTCGACTGGAAAGCGTGCAAACAAATAGTATTGCAAGGCTTTTTGATATTCATGCGCTGCTTGCACTTTGTTTTTACCTTCAAGCGCCTTGCCCGCCTTCATGTGCTGATCCCCAACTGGAGTCCAAGCTTTGGCCCAGTCGTCGTGATCCAAGCTGTTGAGATGGGCCAAGGCCTCTCGAGCCCCCTCGGGATCCAATTCCGCCAAGGGGTAAGCGCCACGGTTTGCTCGATCTTGTGTCTCAGCCTTCAACTGCTCGAGTGTGCGAGCCGGTGCGATTTGTGCGTTGACTTGGATGCAGGTCATCCATAAACTCGCACCCAAAATGAAACTCAAAGAAAGTGTTTTCACAAAGATCTCCCAAATGGTATCGTGATTTCGATGCGTCAAATATAGAAGAAATTAACCCCTCCCCCAATGAGGTAAACCATTAGCATGGGGTAGACTTCACATTTGCAAAATGCCCCCACGCCTTTTCAAATGGTCATTTGATCGAACGCAAAATAGGCCACTTCAAGTTCTTGGGTCTTTGGGTAAAATGATCAATGAGACGAAGCAATACCGATTCACTTACGACCTTTCACCATGCCCACACGATCGACCACCCCTGACGATGATTTCACTTGGAGTGATGAATTTTTACTCGGCTTTGACCAAATCGACGAAGTTCATGAAGAGTTTGTCCATGTGGTCCATCAGTTGCTGCACAGCAAGGATGAAAATTTCCTCACCCATTTGGACGAATTTGCCGCGCATGCCAAGTCGCACTTTGCCACGGAAGATCAATGGATGCGAGAGACCGAATTTCCGCCCGCACAATGCCACATTGATGAGCACGCTGCGGTGATGCAGTCATTGCAAGAAGTCAGAGAACGGGTCGTTCTAGGGGATGTTGAAGTGGGTCGCAGTTTCACCCGCGAGTTGGTGAAATGGTTCCCAGGACACGCCACTCATTTGGACTCCGCCTTGGCACAATGGATGTTCAAGCGCGAGCACGGCGGCAAGCCTGTTGTCTTTAGAAGACAAGCTACCTCTTCGAATAAAGCGTTTGGGCTCTAAAACCCAAAACCGATCGCTCTAGCGCAAAGAGTGTCGCACCGCCCTCCCTTTGGAAGCTTCAAGTGACGTGGGAATTGACTGTGCGTGCTTGAACAAGGCGAACTTCAAGCCAATTCGAAGACGACTTCCTTCGCACCTTCCCAGAGAATTTTCTTCCCCAAAATTGGCAACTGTTCACGGCCCTCCACAATCGTTAAAAAGTGGTTGCCTGCCAATTGGCCCAATTTGCTGGCAAAGCAGCACGATCCGTAAGCCAAGATGATTTCGGTCTCACTGTAGCCGCCAGGGTAGAACAAAATGTCGCCCACAGAAGGGTGTGACGTGTGGTTCTCAAAATCCACGCCCAACTTCCAGTCACCCAAGGGCACCCATACGCCCTCACCGCTCCAGCGCACGTGGATTAATTTTTGTTTGTAGGGCAGCAACTTCAGGAATGCCTCCACAGTCTTGGGTGCCTCAGGGTGGGTGTTGGCCAAGAAAGTCATGCCTGCACACGTGATCTTGAGTTGTTGAGTTTTCATAGGTTCATTCTGGGTTTCACAAAAAATTTCAGGGCACAGGGGCATCAATCCATTTGTCCACCGTTGGCGCTTGCCAAGAAGACAGGGCCCGCAAGAGGAGCGCACTCTCTTGTTCAAACAAAACCGTGTCTCTCATTTGGGGCTTCATGAATCCCTCTTGAATGGCTTTGTCCATCAAAAGTCTCAAAGGCTCGTAAAAACCCGCGATATTCAATACCCCACAGGCTTTGGAGTGCTCACCGAGTTGCGTCAACGTTGCGGCTTCGAGAAGCTCTTCAAATGTCCCAAAACCGCCGGGCAAAGCGATAAAAGCATCTGAGAGTTCGCTCATTTTGGCTTTCCGCTCGCGCATGTTCGGGCACACCATGTGGTGCGTCAAATGGGCATGAAACTGGCCCTTTTCGTAAAGCTTTTGTGTGATGATGCCGGTGACTTGTCCACCCAAGTCCAAAACCGTGTCGGCAATCACCCCCATGAGCCCCTTGGTGGTGCCTCCATAAACCAGCGCAATCTTCAGACGCACCAATTCGGCACCCAAATCTTGAGCGGCCTTTTTGTAAAGAGGGGAGTAGCCAAAATTAGAGCCGCAAAAAACGGCCACACTCTGAATTGCAGTCATGATCAAATGATACACGAACAAAATGACTTGGAGTCTTTAAAATTTCTGCGGTGAACATGGAGCCAGCAGCAACCGTCGTCGCATATTGGTAGACATAAAAAGAATTGTAAAAATGCGGTATGTAAGCCCACTCTATTGCATAAGAATCATCGACCTTCATCACGCACAGTGCCGACATCCGGCACATCCTGGATCACATCTGGGCGAATTTCGACCCGCCCCGGATATCCCCGGCACGCAGGCCACCCTAGTGGGATGACTGTGTTGCGCTGGCAGCTGAGGGAAGGCAAATCGGGCAGGACTGGGATCATACAGCCCAACCGGCAAGGGAATACGAGGTCGATCAGCGCATCCACTGGTGACAAAAAAGCGGCACTTCCCATGGGTCGAGGAGAGAGGTTGCGTGTGCGGCCGGCCCTCAGCCGACTTGCTCTGGCCAAGGCAAGCAGTAAAGGGGACCCCACATTTAGGTCAACAGTATCTCACTTAAACTGATGTCCTAAATTCGGGGTCCACTTCATAAGCCCAAAAGTCAAACAGCCGCAATTGTCCGGGAATTGGCGCCAGATAAAACGCTCAACGTCCTTTTGCAGGTTTATTGCACCCTACCCTCATTTAAGACCCCGCTGCAAGAGCAACCCGTCAAGATTGAAGCGCGGCCGCTGAGTTAGCCCCCTAGAAGTATCCCTCGACGGGTATGGCTCAACATCAGATTCAGGCCCTGAGCGGCCGTTCGCCAGGTTTGGCATGAATCATTTAACTTAGGAAAAGCAGACGTAAAGACTCATTTGGATCTGCCAAAACATTAGCCCCTTTTTTTACCATGCAATAGCTAAGGTCGGCTTTATCTTCTACCGAACTCTATTGGTACTGGGTGAATGCCCTTCGAAGACAAAGCTATTCAACTTGGATTCACATGACATAGATCAATGTGATGATTGAACCGACGCATAGCATGAGCTCACCCCTGATGTTGATTACGAATACTGATCTCTTCGCGACTTGGGGTTCACATTGACCCAAAGGGGTTCACCATGCAAGTCGGTAAAGAGAAGCTTCTCTGGATGTACGAGAAGATGGTTCAGATTCGGTATTACGAAGAGACCATGGCAGCGGTCTACATGGAAGGCAAACTTCCTCCCGCTATTCAAAA